>JBBIQA010000004.1:0-23419 GCA_037442565.1 Rhodospirillales bacterium | reverse complement strand
CGCTCGATCGCGCGCGACAGCCCGCCGGTCTGGCGGTCCATGTGGAAGCGCAGCGACAGGCGGTGCATGTGCTGGAAGGTTTCCAGCGCCACCCGGCGCGCCGCCTGCATCTGCACGGAGGCGAACACCGCGTCGCGCATTTCCCCGAAGCCGGAGGCAGCGACGCGCAGCAGGCCGTAGGCCAGGATCAGCGCGGAGGGGATCAGCAGAAGGCTGCCGGCGGCACCGGCGGTGGCGCCCATCTTCGGCGCCAGCGCATCGACCGCGCGGCTGTAGACGATCGGCACATAAACGGTGGCGACCTTGCTGAGCACCAGGAAGCTCATCGCCACGACCACACGGCTGCGGGCGCGCAGATCGCCGCGCGGCCAGAGATAAGGCAGCAGCGAGCCGATCGTCGCGAGCGTGGAGCGTTCCGGTGCCTGCACGCCCGCTGGCTTGCCGGTGCCTTTACCAGCGTTGGGCGGCACGGCAGGCATGGTATGAGGGGTCCCGAGCGAGCGCATGCAACGCATTTGGCATGTCATGGGGCCCATGGAAAGGTAACGTGAATGCAAGGCAGTCAATCAGAGCCAGGATTCCTGCGCCATATCGCCGCCTGCCACACCGCTTCGCTGCCGGGCGAGCGGGTGGCGTTCCGCATCGTGGAGGACGCGGCCGTGCAGGATGCCCGCGACGTGCCGCCGGCGGGCTGGATTCAACCGCCCATCGCCGCCGCGCTGGCGGAATTTCCCGAGATCGAGGCCGGGCCGGACGGCGTGACGCTGACCATCCCCCCTGCCCTGCCGGCGATCGCGCGGAGCTTGTCGGAACGTGGCCTGCTGCGCTGGCGTGGCGAGGCGTTCGACGTACGGGCCATGCCGGCCGGGAAAGTCCTGGCGCGGATCGACCGCGGCGCCCTGCCGGTGTTCGGCATCGCCGCCGAGGGCGTTCATGTGAATGGGCTGGTCGGCGATCCGCGAACGCCGGACAGGTTGCGGCTATGGGTTGCCCGGCGGGCGGCCGACAAGGCGCTCGATCCCGGCAAGCTCGACCACATCGTCGCCGGCGGCATTCCCGCGGGCCTGGGGCCGGAGGAAACGCTGCTCAAGGAAGCGATGGAGGAAGCGGCAATCCCGGCCGACCTGGCGGCGCAGGCCCGCCGGGTGGCGGTGCTGTCCTACGCGATGGAACGGCCGGAAGGCCTGCGGCGCGACCGGCTGCACTGCTTCGACCTGTTCCTGCCCGAGGATTTTACGCCGCATCCGACGGACGGCGAGGTGGCCGGCTTCGAATTATGGCCGATCGGGCAGGTTCTGGAGGCGGTGCGCGACACCGATACGTTGAAGTTCAACGTCAATCTGGTGCTGATCGACCTGTTCCTGCGCCTGGGACTGATCTCCGGCCCATCAGGCGCCGAACTGCGGGCAGCCCTGCAGTCCGGACGCACCTGACCGGGCCCGGGGTCAGCCCTCGGGCGGGGCCGCGGCGATCGGGATTTCCCGGGCTTCCGGCTGGTCGCCGGTGCCGGGAGGCCGATGCTCGGGACGCGGCTCGACCCTGGCTTCGCCGCGATGCTCGCCGCGCTGTTCATTGCGTTGTTCGGGGCGCTGCTCATTACGCTGATCCGGGCGATGCTGGCCGCGATGCGGGACCTCCTCGCCGTCCTGGCCGCGTTGGCGGCCTTCCTGGCGGGTTTCGGCGCGTTCCTCGGAACCCGGCTCCTCACCCGGCTCGGCGCCGGAGGAGTCGGCGTCGCCATAGCGGCGCTGGCCGCCATGCTGTGGGTTGCCCTGTTGCTGGCCGCCCTGCTGGGTTTGCTGAACCGCCTGGTTCATGGCGTTGATAATGCGGAAATAATGCTCCGCATGCTGGAAATAGCTCTCCGCCATCACCCGGTCCCCGCCGCTGGTCGCGTCACGGCCGAGCTGCAGGTATTTCTCGAACAGCTGCTGCGCGGTGCCGCGCACGCGGACATCGGGGCCGCTGCTGTCGAACACGTGGTTCCGGTTCAGCGGGATATTGCCGCCCTGTTGGCGAACCGGACCGCCGCCACCACTACCGCCACTACCGCCCGGACCGCCCCGATGCTGGCGTCCGCGCATGCGTTTCATATTGTTCATTCTAGTCCCGTCGCGCTTTCCTGTTGACGGACCGATGGATAATCCGGGCCTGGAACGCGGCGTTTATACCCCGCCGCACATTTACCAGGCGTCTCTCCAGGGTGCTTCTCCCCTGGGTACTTCTGCCCTGGGCGATTCTCCCGGGGATGTCACCCCGAGAAGAGTTCCTTGGCCAGATTTCAATCCATCGTCGCTGTTACCGGCGAAAGCCTAACCTGCCGGCTGTCCCTCGCATAGAGCAAGTGCCGATTCGGCCAAGCGATCTGGAAACCGCCGTCCTGCGGCGGTTCCTGCCATAGAACCACGTTACCCTCGCTTTGACGGACTGCCAAACAAAATTTTCCAATCAGCGCCGCAGCCACGCCACGCCGGAGCGGGATGTACTTTCCCTGTGGCGGCAGGATCACTACGTATACCGCACGGATCGGCCGCCAAGTCCTATCCGGCCGAACCCTTGAAAACCCCGCAAACCCTGAAAACCCTGGGCGTCTAAACCGGAGCGGCTGATCGTGTATGGCGTGGCGCTGAAGATGCTGTTCGGGGACCGGGTCAAATATCTTGGCCTGGTCTTTGGCGTCGCCTTCGCCACGCTGCTGATCATGCAGCAGGGCGGGCTGTTCGTCGGCCTGCTGGAACGCACCGCCAGCGTGATCAACGACGCCCAGGAAGCGAATATCTGGGTGATGGACCCCCAGGCCAAATACATCGACACGGTCCGCGCCATGCGCGACACAGAGCTGGCCCGCGTGCGCGGCATACCCGGCGTAGCCTGGGCGGTGCCGCTGTCCAAGGCCACCGCCGCGATCAAGACGCTGGACGGGCGGATCGACAACGCCGCAGTGATCGGCATCGATGACGCGACCCTGATCGGCGCGCCGCACCGCTTCCGGGTCGGCTCGGTCGAGGACCTGCGCGGCCCGGACGCGATCGCCATCGACCCGGCGGGGTTCAAGCGCCTGTGGCCGGGTGAGCCGATCCGGCCGGGCAAGGAGTTGGAACTGAACGACCACCGCGCCGTGGTGCGCGCCATAGTGGAAGCATCGCCCGCCTTCACCGCGCCGATCGTGATCTACGCCCGCTACAGCCTGGCCACCAACTTCGTGCCGCAGGGACGCGACCGGCTGTCCTTCGTGCTGGCCCGCAGCCTGCCGGGCGAGAACCCGGACGCGGTGGCGCGGGAGATCGCCGACCGCACCGGCCTTGGCGCGCTGTCGTCCAACGCCTTCGCCTGGAAGACGATCCGCTACTACCTCGCCAATACCGGCATACCGATCAATTTCGGCATCGTAATCCTGCTCGGCGTGATCGTCGGGGTGGCGATCGTCGGGCTGACCTTCTTCATGTTCGTCTCCGACAACATCCGCCAATACGCGGCGCTGAAGGCCATGGGCGCCACCGGCGCCACGCTGGCGCGGATGGTACTGCTGCAGGCGGCGGTGGTGGGCGGGATCGGCTTTGCCTTCGGCACCGCCTTCGCCGCATCGTTCTTCCAGTTCGCCACGCGCCCGGACAGCGAGTTGCGTGGCATGAACCTGCCCTGGTGGATCGTCGGCGTCGTGGCGGTGCTGATGGTGCTGGTATTGCTCGGCGCCACTTTCGCGAGCCTGCGCCGGGTGATGGTGATCGATCCCGCGATCGTGTTCCGGGGCTGAGCATGGCGGGAAGCGAACCGGCCGCCGTGACGCTGCGGGGCGTGACCAAGACCTACGGCGAGGGCGAGACGCTGACACTGGCGCTGCGCGGCGTGGACCTCGACGTGCATTCCGGCGAGATCACCTTCCTGGTCGGCCCGTCCGGCTGCGGCAAGACCACCGTGATCACCGCGATCGCCGGCATGCTCACCCCGGACGACGGCCAGATCACGGTATTCGGCCACGACATTCGGGCCATGTCACAGCACGATCTCACCCGGTTTCGCGGCCAGACGACCGGTTTCATCTTTCAGCAGTTCAACCTGCTGCCGGCGCTGACCGCGGCGGAGAACGCCTCCGTGCCGCTGCTGATCGCCGGCCGGCCTGCCGGCGAAGCCACCCGCGCGGCCGCGACGCTGCTGGAGCATCTGGATCTCGGCCCGCACATCAACAAATTGCCATCGCAACTATCCGGCGGGCAGCAGCAACGGGTGGCGATCGCCCGTGCACTGGTGCACCGGCCGCGGCTGGTGCTGTGTGACGAGCCCACTGCATCGCTGGACGCCGAGGCCGGGCTGGGCGTGATCCGGCTGCTGCGGGAAGTGGCGCTGGCGGCGGACCGGGCGGTGATCGTGGTGACCCATGACGACCGGATTTTCCCCTACGCCGACCGCATCGCCCACATGGCGGACGGACGGATCCTGGGCGTGGACGCCAATATCGCGAAAGAAGTTTCATGAGCGCAAGATCCAGGTTCCTGAGCATCGGCCTGCCGGTGCTGGCCGTGCTGGTGCTCGGAGCCGCCTTTGTCTCGATCAGCCAGAAGATACCGAGGACCGACCGCGTGGAACCACGCGAAACACCGGCCACCCGGCCGGCCGCGGCCAAGGGCGAGATCATCGGCGCCGTTGGGCTGGTGGAAACTCCGGGCCAGCAGGTGGCCGTCGGCAGCCATGTCTCCGGCGTGGTCGCGGACGTGCCGGTGAAACCCGGATCGGTCGTGCGCAAGGGCGATAAGCTGTTCGTGCTCGACGGCCGCGCCAACGCCGCGGAGATCGAGGCGCGGCGCCAGGACCTGGCGCAGGCCGAAGCCAGGCTGGCGGATCTGCAAGCCTCCATCCCCGGCATCGCCGCGCAAAAGGATGCGGCGCTGGCCGCGGTGAAGGGGGCGGAGGCCGATCTCGCCGACGCGCAGGACCTGGAGCGCATGGGCAACCGCCTGGCCGGCACGCCGGCGATCGCCGAGCGCGAGCTTATCCATCGGCGGTTCGCCGCGCAGATGGCCGCCTCGCGGCTGGCGGAGGCGCAGGCCAAGCTGACGCAGAGCGTGGCCGAACTGGCCCGCTACCGGACGAACGGCGCCAATGGCGGGCAGGAAGGCCCGGCGATCCTGACCGCCCGCAGCACCGTGGAACAGGCGCGCGCCGCGCTGGAGCGGGCCGAGACGGACAGGCTGCTGCTCACCGCCGAGGCGCCGATCGACGGCACGGTGCTGCAGGTGAACATCCGCCCTGGCGAGTTCGCCCAGGCCGGCATGATGACCACGCCGCTGGTGGTGATGGGCGCGCTGTCGCCGCTGAACGTGCGCATCGACATCGACGAGGCCGACATCCCGCGGCTACGGCCGGGCGCGCGCGCCTGGGCCTCGCCGCGCGGCAGCGGCAAGGTGACGATCCCGCTGCACTTCGTGCGGATCGAGCCGCTGGTGACGCCGAAGAAATCGCTGACCGGCGCGGGCACGGAACGCGTGGACACCCGCGTGCTGACGGTGATCTACAGCTTCAACCCCAAGAACCTGCCCAAGGGCGCCGGCGAGATCTTTCCGGGCCAGCAGATGGACATCTTCATCGAGGCCGCGCCGCCCGCCTGAGGGTTCAGGCGCGATGGCGCAGGATCAGCGCGCGGGGGATGCCGGCCAGGTCGTTGCGCAAGGCGCTCGCGAACCCGGCCGCTTCCGCCAGCGCCGCAACGTCGTTCGCCTGGCCGATGCCAAGCTCGATCACCGCCGCGCCCCCCGATGCCAAAAGCGCCGGCAGCGCCGCGAGGATGCGGCGATAGGCGGCCAGGCCGTCCGCGCCGCCATCCAGCGCACTGAGCGGCTCGTGTTCCGCCACCTCCGGCATCAGCCCGGCCAGATCGCGCGTCGGGATATACGGCGGATTGGCCAGCACGAGGTCGAAGCGCCCGGCCAGCGGCGCCGCCCAGTCGGCCACCAGGAAGGCGGCCCGGTCCGCGAAGCCGAGCGCGGCGGCGTTGCGCGCGGCCAGCCGCGCCGCACCCGGGACCCGGTCGACGCCGATGCCGAATGCGTCCGGAAACTCCTGCAGGGCGGCAATCAGCAGACAGCCGGTGCCGGTGCCGAGGTCCAGCACGCGGTGCACGGCGGAGCGGTCCGCGAACGCCGCCAGCGCCGCCTCGATCAGGGTTTCGGAATCGCCGCGCGGGATCAGCGTATCCGGCGAGACCGCGAATTCCAGGCTCCAGAATTCGCGCCGGCCCAGGATCAGCGCCAGCGGTTCATGCGCGGCGCGCCGCGCGATCAGCGCGTCGTAGCCGGGGGCCTGAACGACCACATCTCTGTCGCGCAGAATGGTTGCAACCGGAACGCCCAACCCGTGGGCGAGCAGAAGGCGTGCTTCCAGGCGGGGGTTGTCGATGCCGGCGGTCCGCAGGGCGGCGGCGGCGCGGTGGAGGAGGGTTAGCAAGGCCAGGGGCTCTGCCCCCATGCCTGGCTTCACTCGTCCGCCGCCAGCCGCGCCGCCTGGTCCTCGGCGGTAAGCTTGTCGATGAACTCGTCCAGATCGCCCTGCATGACCTTGTCGATCTTGTACAGCGTCAGGTTGATGCGATGGTCCGACACCCGGCCCTGCGGAAAATTATAGGTGCGGATGCGCTCCGAGCGGTCCCCGGTGCCGACCTGGGATTTGCGGTCGGCGGAACGGGTGGCGTGCAGGCTGGCGCGCTGCTGTTCGTACATCCGGGCACGCAGGATCTTCATCGCCTTGGCGCGGTTCTTGTGCTGGCTGCGCTCCTCCTGCATCGCCACCACGATGCCGGTGGGGAGATGCGTGATGCGCACCGCGCTTTCGGTCTTGTTCACGTGCTGCCCGCCGGCGCCGGAGGCGCGATAGACATCTATGCGCAGGTCGCTCTCGTCGATCTGCACGTCCACTTCCTCGGCCTCGGGAAGCACCGCGACGGTGACGGTGGAGGTATGGATGCGGCCCTGGCTTTCGGTGGCCGGCACGCGCTGCACACGATGCACGCCGGATTCGTATTTCAACCGGGCGAACACGTTGCGCCCGGTGATTTCGGCGATGCCTTCCTTCAGGCTGCCGAGGCCGGTTTCCTCGAATTCCAGCACCTCGAACTTCCAGCCGCGGCTGTCGGCGTATTTCTGGTACATCGCGAACA
Source organism: Rhodospirillales bacterium (assembly GCA_037442565.1). Classification (GTDB taxonomy): domain Bacteria; phylum Pseudomonadota; class Alphaproteobacteria; order Acetobacterales; family Acetobacteraceae; genus PALSA-911. Next base: position 16,272 of record JBBIQA010000004.1, on the reverse strand, counting down.
GTTCGGCCGCGAACAGGCCGGCCTCGTCACCGCCAGCGGCGGGACGGATTTCCAGAATGGCGGAACGCGCGTCGGCCTCGTCCTTCGGCAATAGGGAAACACGGATTTCGTGCTCCAGCGCCGGGATTTTCTCCTTCAGTTCGAACAACTCGGCTTCCGCCAACTCCCGCATCGTGGGATCGGCGAGTAGCGTCTCCGCCTCCTGGCGCGCCTGCTCGGCGGCGCGCAAATCGCCGATGCGCGAAACCACCGGCTCGATGTCCGACAGCTCGCGCGACGCCTTCACGTAGGCGTCGCCGGAAATGCCTTCGCCCAGCAGCGCGCGCAGTTCTTCGGCGCGGGCGGCGATACGGTCGAGTTTGGTCGCTAAGTTCATAGGCTCAGTTTATCGCAGACGATCCGCGCTTAGATAGGCCGCGATCTCCGCCAGCTTCACGGCTTGCTGGCTGCCGGTTGCCAGATCCTTCACCTGGGCCACGCCGCGCGCCAGATCATCCTCGCCCAGGATCACGGCAGCGCGGGCGCCGATGCGATTGGCGCGTTCCAGCCGGCGCTTGAGGTTGCCGCGATACGCCATCTCGGCCCGCTGGCCGGCATGACGCAGCGCTTGCAACACATCCATTGCGGGCCCCTCGGCGGCATCGCCGACCGGGATGACCGCGACGGCGGCGGCGATCGCGGGCGGCGCGTCGAGCAGCATGCCGAGCCGCTCGATCCCCGCGGCCCAGCCGACGGCGGGGGTCTGCGGCCCGCCCATTTCCGCCACCAGGCCGTTATAGCGCCCCCCGGCCATCACCGTGCCCTGCGAGCCCAGCTTGCCGGTGACGAACTCGAAGGCGGTATGGCCGTAATAGTCGAGGCCGCGAACGATCTGCGGATTTTCCACGAATGGCACGCGCAAGCGGGTCAGGTGCTGCTTCAGGGTGGCGTAGAACACGCTGGCCGCCTCGCTCAGATGGGCGTGAATGCTCGGCGCGCCGGCCACGATCCGCTTGTCGCCCTCGTCCTTGGAATCAAGGATGCGCATCGGGTTGCGCTCCAGCCGGTCCAGGCTGTCCTTGGACAGCGACGAGCGGTGGATGATGAAATATTCCACCAGCGCGGCGCGGTAGGCGTCCCGGCTTTCGGTATCGCCGAGGGTGTTGATTTCCAGGATGGTGTCTCCGGCGACACCGAGCGCCGTGAGGATATCCCAGCCGCAGGCGATCACCTCGGCATCGGCCAGCGGCTCGGCCGGGCCGATCAGTTCCAGTCCGATCTGGTGGAACTGCCGATAGCGGCCCTTCTGCGGCCGCTCGTAGCGGAACATCGGCCCGGCGTAGAACACCTTCTGCGGCAGGGACTGGGTCAGGCCATTGGTGACCAAAGCGCGGCAGACGCCGGCGGTGCCTTCCGGGCGCAACGTGACGCTGTCGCCGCCGCGGTCCTCGAAGGTGTACATCTCCTTCATCACCACGTCGGAGGTCTCGCCCAGGGTGCGGGAGAAGACGCGCGTGTCCTCGAACACCGGGGTCGACCATTCGTCGAAACCATAGGACGCGGCTATACGCCGCGCCGTCTCGATCACGTGCTGGTGGCGGCGCTGATCCTCGCCGATGAGGTCGCGCGTGCCGCGGACGGGTTGCAGGTCGGCCAATTTATTCAGCGGCCTCCAGCTCGGCTTTCTTCGCCAGCTCCGCCGCCTTCAGTTCCGCCGCCTTGGCCTCCACTAGCCCGACGATGTGGTCGACCATGCCCGTGTTCTCGATCGTGTGGTCGGTCTTGCCGGCGGCATAGACCATGTGCCTTCCGTTGCCGCCGCCGGTGATGCCGATATCGGTCATCAGCGCCTCACCGGGCCCGTTCACCACGCAGCCGATGATGGACAGGGTCAGCGGCGTCTCTATGTGCGCGAGCCGGTCCTCCAGGGTTTGCACCGTCTGGATCACGTTGAAGCCCTGCCTGGCGCAGGACGGGCAGGAGATCACCTTCACGCCGCGATGACGGATGCCCAGGCCCTTCAGGATGTCCCAGCCAACCCGCACTTCCTCCTCGGGTTCATCGGACAGGGACACCCGCAGCGTGTCGCCGATGCCGGCCCAGAGCAGCGAGCCGAGGCCAATGGAGGATTTCACCGTGCCCATGCGCCGCCCGCCGGCCTCGGTGACGCCGATATGCAGCGGGTGGTCGCACACCTCGGCCAGTTGCTGATAGGCGGCGACGGCGAGGAACACGTCGGACGCCTTCACGCTGATCTTGAACTCGTGGAAGTCGTGGTCCTGCAGGATCTTGGCGTGCTCGAGCGCCGATTCTACCAGGGCCTCGGGGTTCGGCTCGCCGTATTTCTCCAGCAGGTGCTTCTCCAGCGACCCGGCATTGACGCCGATGCGCATGGAGCAGCCATGGTCACGCGCCGCCTGGATCACTTCGCGCACCCGCTCGGCGCTGCCGATGTTGCCGGGGTTGATGCGCAGGCAGGCCGCGCCCGACTGCGCCGCCTCGATGGCGCGGCGGTAGTGGAAGTGGATGTCGGCGACGATCGGCACGTCCACCTGGCGCACGATGTCCTTCAGCGCGAGGGCGCTTTCCTGGTCCGGGCAGGACACGCGGACGATGTCCACCCCGGCCGCCTCGGCCCGTTTGATCTGCGCCACCGTTCCCGCGACGTCGGTGGTCAGGGTGTTGGTCATGGTCTGCACGGTGATCGGCGCGTCGCCGCCCACCGGCACCCGGCCGACATGGATCTGGCGCGATACCCGGCGGGTGATCTGCTGGTAGGGACGGTAGTTCATGCGGTCGCTCTCCGGCTCATGCGATGAAGGCCGCGCCGGCATCGGGGGCGCTGGTGGTCACGAAATGCTCAGGCAACGGGAAACAGGGAATGGATACAGCAGAGAATAGGGATCGGCAGGTCCGAACGCCACCTGCCGGCAGCGTATTGCCGGTATCCCCGGCCTGAAAGTCGGTCTTCACCAGCAACCCGGGCTAGCGGCTACCAGGGGGGACATAGGCCGCGTCGGCGCCTTCCGCCGGCTTCGGTTTCGGCTTCGGCTGCGCGAAGACCACCGGCTGCCCAAGCTTCCCGTCCTTGATCAGGTCCACGTCCAGCGGCAGGTCGCGCCGCGTGATGCCGGCACCGGACAGCGCGATCGCCTGAGTCCCGTCCAGCATGATTTCCATGTTGCCGGCATTGCCGGTGTTCAGCAGCAGGCCCGGCTTGGGCGGAACGGCCCAGCTTTCCCCGGCCTTCAGAACCTTGCGCAGCAGCACTTGTCCAGAGCGGTCGCGCACCTGCAGCCAGACATCGCCATGCGCCAGCAAGGTCAGCCGCGACGCGTCGGGCGCCGGCGCCGCCGGAGCCGAGGCGGCGGGGGTGGCGACAGCAGGCGGCGCCGAAGTCTGCACCACCGTCGGGGGCGGAATCGCGCCGGGCACCGGAGGCAGGGGGATAGCCGCGGCGGCCGAGGAGGGCGAGATCGAGGACGAAGGCGCCGCTTCAACCGGCGGCGCGGCGTCGCTGGCAACCACAGCGGGCGCGCTGGGCGCGGGTACCGACGGCGGCACGGCCTGCTCCGCCAGCGGCGCCAGATGGGCGGGGATCGCCGGCACGACCTCGGCGGGCAGGCGGCCCTCGCCGGAAAGCCTGTACCACCCGACATAGGCGCCGACCGCCAGCACGGCGCCGAGCAGAACCACCGCGCCGGTGGGCCAGCCGCGCTCCGGGGCCGGAACGGGAAAGGCCAATCGGGTCTGCGCGTTGCCTCCGGCGACCTCTACCTTGAACCGGCGCACCAAGTCATCGGCATCCAGGCCCAGGGCCTTGCCATAGCTGCGCAGGAACCCGGCAGCATAGGCGGGAGCCGGCAGCGCCTCGAACTGGCCGTTCTCCAGCGCCGCCAGGTATTCCCGGCGGATCCGCAGCCCATCGGCACAATCCGCCAGACCCCAGCCCAGACGCTCGCGCGCGGCGCGCAGGTCCTCGCCAACACGTGACGCACCCGAGGGTTCCAGCGTTTCAAATCCTGTGCCCGACATCATCTTCCGGCCCTGCATATTCCGGCTCTGCTTATTCCAGCGACGCTTTTTCAAACATTATTCATTCAAGACCGGGACATTCAAAGCCCGCACGTCCAAACTTCAGGCTCCATCAAGATCCGGGGTGGCCCCGACCCGAAACCCGCGCATGCCGTCCCCGAACCCGAACTGCCGGAGGGTTCTATACCAGGAGGGGCGTGGTTGCCAACGACCGCCGTTTCCCCTGGCTCAATATTGCTGTCGATTTGGGAACGCCTATGGCGGGAAATGAAATCGTATTGTCACACGAACAACGCCTCCCGCCGGTTTGCGCCGGCATTGCGTCAAACCGGCAACCCGTGTTCGCGCGCCCAGTTCAGGATCGGCTCACGCAGGCTGGCATCACCCGCCGCGTTGCGCCGGATGGCGGCCAGGAACGGGCGGAAAGTGGACAGATCCAGCTGCGCCAGCAACGCCTTCACCGGCAGCAATCCGGGCGCCGGCATCGACAGGGAGGTAATGCCGAGCCCGACCAGTGTCATCGCCTCAAGCGGGCGCGACGCCGCCTCGCCGCACAGCGACACCGGCACGCCCGAGCCGCGCGCCTCGGTCAGCACAGCCTCCAGCAAATCGAGCACCGGCGGCGACAGCAGGTCGTAGCGCCCGGACAGCGCCGGCGAGCCACGATCAGCGGCGAACAGGAACTGCAGCAGGTCGTTGGAGCCGATCGAGACGAAATCAGCCTCCGCCAGCAGCGTCGGCAGCTGCCAAAGCAGGGATGGCACCTCCAGCATCGTGCCGACCGATAATTCCCCAGGCTCCGGGCGCACCCGCCGCGCCTCGGCCAGCAACAGGGCGCGGGCGGCCCGAAATTCGGCAACCGTCGCCACCATCGGGAACATCACCGACAGCTTCCGCCCACCAGCCGCCAGCAGCAGGGCACGCAACTGCCGGCGCAGCAGCGCCGGGCGATCGAGGCCGATGCGCAGCGACCGCCAGCCCATCGCCGGGTTCTCCTCGATCGGCGTCGCCGCGCCCGGCAGCAGCTTGTCGCCGCCGAGATCGAGCGTGCGGAACAGCACCGGCCGGTCCCCGGCGGCGTCCATTACACGGCCATAGATCGCGGCCTGCTCGGCGGTATCGGCGATGGCGCCGCGCGCGAGCATGGCGATCTCGGTGCGGAACAGGCCAATGCCGGCCGCACCCGTCACGTCCAGCTGGGCGAGTTCCAGGCCCAGGCCGACGTTCAGCATCAGGCTGACCGGCGTGCCGTCGCGGGTGGCGGCGGGACGATCCCGCAGCGCCGCCCAGCCGGCCTGCAGCGCGCTGCGCGCCTCCATCGCCCTGGCATAGACCAGCCGGACATCGGTGTCCGGGCGCAGGATCAGCTGACCGGCATCGCCGTCCAGCACCGCCTGGTCCTGCGGGCCGGCCGCGTCCACCACCCCGCGGATGCCACCGAGCATCGGCAGGTTCAGCGCCCGCGCCAGGATCGCGGCATGGCCGGAGGGGCTGGCCTCCTCGACCGCCACACCGGCGATGCCGCGGGCATGCCAGTCCAGCAATTCCGCCGGCCCCAGCCGCCGCGCCAGCAATATGGCGCCGGGCGGCACCGCCTCATGCGTCGCGACATGGCCCGACAGCGTCCGCATCAGCCGCCCGGCCAAATCCTCCAGATCGGCCAGCCGCTCGCGCAGATAGGGATCGGTGATGCGGCGCATCCGGTCGCGCAATTCCCCGGCGACACGCTGCACCGCGGCCTCGGCGGAGAGCCCGCCGCGGATCACCTCGCCGACGCGGCGCAGCCAGCCGGCATCGGCGGCGACCAGGCGATAGGCCTCCAGCACTTCGCGCGAGGCCGAGGCATCGGCGTTGCCGGCGGCCTCCGCCGACGGCATCCGCGCTTCGATCAACTCGTCCAGGCCCTGCTGCATCCGCTCGGCAGCCTCGTGCAGGCGATGCAGTTCGGCCTCGGGGTCGTCGGCCAGCAGCTTGCGCGCGATGTGGAAGCCGCCATGCAGAATGACCGGGCCGATGGCGATGCCGGCCACCAGCGTGGTGCCTGGAAACACCCGCGGCAGGGTGCCGGCCAGGCCCTCATCCGCGCCGTCCGTCTGGCCCGATGCCGCCAGCACCTCGGCCAGCAGCATCGACACGGTTTCCAGCACATCCACTTCGTCATCGCTGTAATGGCGCGGCGTGCGGTTCTGCACCGCCAGCACGCCGAGCGTGCGCCCGGCGCGGCGGACCGGCACGGCCAGCAGCGACGCGTATGGCTCCTCGCCGGTTTCCGGGCGATAGGCGAAAGCGGGGTGGTTCTGCGCATCCGGCAGGTTCTCCACCGTGGCGGTGGCCGCGCACAGCCCGATAATGCCCTCGCCGACGCGCAGCCGGGTGCGCCCGACCGCGTTCGGGTTCAGCCCCTCGGTAGCCGCCAGTTCCAGAATGTCGCCGGGGCGCTGGACATAGATCGAGCAAACCTCGCTCACCAGTTCGCTGGCAACCAGGCGCACCAACTCCGCCAGCGGCGCGGCATAGGGGCTGGCATCCGGGGTCGCGTTGCCCGACGCCATCAGCTCGCGCAGGCGCGACAGCAGACGGCGCGGGGTGGTCATCTGGCCTTAGGTAGATCGGCCGCGGGCGGCCAGCGCGGTCACCGCCTGGTCGACCAGTTCGGCGATCACCTCGGCGACCGACTGCTCCGCGGTCACCATGCCGACAGACTGGCCGGCCATCACCGACCCTGTATCCACGTCGCCCTCGATCACCGCGCGGCGCAGCGCGCCGGCCCAGAAATGCTCGATTTCCAGCTGCGCGGCTTCCTTGGTCAGCTCGCCGGACTGGAACCGCGCCAGCGTCTCGCCCTGATGGGTCAGAAAGCGCTTGGTGCCCTCATTGACCAGCCCGCGGACCGGAATCACCGGAAAGCGCTCGTCGAGCTGGACGGACGGCAGGGCGTCACGCGCGTTGGCGCGGATGAAGGCTCGCTTGAAGTTGGCATGGGCGATGCTGTCGGTGGTGGCGGCGAAGCGCGTACCGAGCTGGGCGCCGGACGCGCCCATTTCCAGATACGACAGAATGGCTTCGCCACGGCCCAGCCCGCCGGCGACGAACACCGGCACATCGCGCATATGCGGCAGGATCTCCTGTGCCAGCACGGTCAGCGACACCGGGCCGATATGGCCACCGGCCTCGGAACCCTCGATTACCAGGGCATCGGCGCCCGAGCGAACCAGACGCTTGGCCAGCACCAGCGCCGGGGCGAAGGCGATAAGCTTGGCGCCGCCATCCTTTACCGCGCGCACGGCGCCGCCGGGCGGGATGCCGCCGGCCAGCACGATATGGCCGATCCCGGCGTCCAGGCAGACGCGGACCAGATCGTCCAGCTGCGGATGCATGGTGATCAGGTTGACGCCGAACGGCTTGCCGGTGAGCGCCTTGGTGCCGGCGATCTCCTTCTCCAGCAGTTCGGGACCCATCGCGCCGCAGGCGATCACGCCGAAGCCGCCGGCATTGGACAGCGCGGCGACCAGGTGCCGCTCGCTAACCCAGCTCATCGCGCCGCCGAGAATGGCGACCTCGCTGCCGAGGAAGCTCGTGCCGCGCGACCACAGCCGGTCGAGCTCGGCCCGGGCCGCGACACGGGCCGGATCGGGATGCAGGATATCAGGCGGCATCGAGGCCATAGGCGGTATGCAGCGCGCGCACGGCCAGTTCCGTGTAATCGGCTGCGATCAGCACGCTGACCTTGATCTCGCTGGTGGAAATGACCTGGATGTTGATCGCCTTGTCGGCCAAAGCGCGGAACATGGTGTTGGCGACGCCGGCATGGCTGCGCATCCCGGTGCCGACCACGCTGATCTTGGCGACCGAGGGGTCGGCGATGGCCTCGGCATGGCCGATCTGCGGCTGCGCTTCCGCCAGGGTCGCCTGTGCCCGCGGCAAATCGGCCTTGCCGACGGTGAAGGTCAGGTCGGTCATGCCGTCGGCGGAGATGTTCTGCACGATCATATCGACATTGACGTTGTGGTCCGCCAGCGCGCCGAAAATCGCCGCCGCGATGCCGGGGCGGTCGGGGATACGCCGCAGGGTGATCTTCGCCTCGTCGCGGGAATAGGCGATCCCCGACACAATCTGTTTTTCCACGATCTCGTCCTCATCCACTACCAGGGTGCCGGCATTGTCTCCGTCGTGGGGATCGTTCGGATCCATTTCCACGAAGCTCGACAGTACCCGCACCCGCACACGCTCGTTCATCGCCAGTTCGACGCTGCGGGTCTGCAACACCTTCGCACCGACAGAGGCGAGTTCCAACATTTCCTCGTAGGCGATCTTGTCCAGCTTGCGCGCCTTGCTGACGATCCTGGGGTCGGTCGTGTAGACGCCGTCCACATCCGTGTAGATATCGCAGCGATCAGCCTTCAAAGCCGCGGCCAGCGCCACCGCTGAGGTATCCGAACCGCCGCGCCCCAGCGTGGTGATGCGCCGGTCCGGGCCGATGCCCTGGAAGCCCGACACGACCGCGACCTGGCCGAGCGCCATGCGCCGGATCAGTTCGGCGCCGTCGATGCCCATGATCCGCGCCTTGCCGTGCGCGCCATCGGTCTCGATCGGGATCTGCCAGCCTTGCCAGGACCGCGCGTCCACGCCGCGTTCCTGCAAGGCGATCGCCAGCAGCCCGGTGACCACCTGCTCGCCGGTCGCCACCACGGTGTCGTATTCCCGCGCATCGTGCAGCGGGGCGAGGGACTGGCACCAGCCGACCAGCTGGTTCGTGGCGCCGGACATGGCGGAGACGACGACGGCGACCTCATGGCCGCGCCCCACCTCGCGCGCCACGCGGGCGGCGACATTGCGGATACGGTCGAGGTCAGCGACGGACGTGCCGCCGAACTTCATCACGATGCGGGCCATGGCGGTCGGGTCTCGCTCCGGGTTGGCTTTTAGCGGGTCGCGCGCTTTGCCAGGTTGCGCACTTTGCTGGGGGCGCACACATACTGGTGCTGGGTTTGAGGAGCAACCATGCAGGATACGTCCATCGTTCCGGAGGAGGTGGCGCGGTTCGACGCGCTGGCCTCGCGCTGGTGGGATCCGAACGGGCCGATGCGCCCGCTGCACCGCATGAACCCGGCGCGGATTGACTGGATCACGGCCCGGATCGGCCGGCACTTCGCCGATCGTGATGGCTGGCCGGCCGCCACCCGGGTGTTGGATGTCGGCTGCGGCGCCGGGTTGGCGGCGGAGGCCTTGTCGAGGCGTGGCTACCCGGTTCTGGGGATCGACGCCGCCGGCGAGGCGATCGAGGCGGCGCGGGCGCATGGCGCCGGCCAAGGCCTCCGGCTGGAGTATCGCACCGCCACGGCGGAAGCCCTGCTGGGCGAAGGCCTCCGTTTTCCGGTCATCACCGCGCTGGAGGTGATCGAACACGTCGCCGACCCCGACGCGTTCCTACACACCCTGGCCGACTTGCTGGAGCCGGGCGGGCTGCTGTTCCTGTCGACGCTGAACCGCACCCGACGATCCTTCGCGGTGGCCAAGCTCGGCGCGGAGTACCTGCTGCGGCTGCTGCCGGTGGGCACGCATGACTGGAAGAAATTCGTCACCCCGGCCGAACTCGGCGCCGGATTGCGCCGCGCCGGGCTCAATGTGCAGGACATGGCGGGAATGAGCCCGGCGGCGCTGACCGGCGGCTGGCGCGCGGGACGGGATCTGACCGTCAACTACATCGCGATGGCCGGCAGGCCCTGACGAATACCTATTCCAGGGTAAATCCGACTTTCAGGGTGACCTGATAGCGGTTCACCTTGCCGTCCGAGATGTTGCCGCGCATTTGCGCGACCTCGAACCAACCGAGATGTCGCAACGAGCCGGACGCCTTGGCGATGGCGTTCTCGATCGCCATGGAAATGCTCTTGTCCGAAGTGCCGACGATTTCGACGACCTTGTAGACCGGATCCGACATGTTCAACTCCCTGCGGCCGCGTCTTGTGCGGGAGTTCCGGCATGAGCGGCCGCGCTGACGGTTCAGCGGATTTTTCACGAACAAGCCTGGACGCACAGGGACGGTAACGCTGCGCCTGTGGGGACTGTGGGCCCGATGGGGCCGGGCATTCAATGATTTTCGCGAGGATCACCGGCACATCCGCGACCCCTTGGGTCGTCAGCTGTCGGCCTTCAGCTGTCAGCGCGGGGCAGCCAGGGTATGGCCGCCACCTCGATCCCCTCTTCCGACAGCTTTTCCGCCTGTTCGGGCGTGGTCTCGCCGTAGATTCCGCGCTTGCCGCTCTCGCCGCGATGTATCTTGCGGGCTTCCTCGGCGAATTGCGGGCCGACATAGTCGCAGTTCTTCTCCACCTCCGCGCGAACCCGCTGCAGCATGGCACGGACATGATCGGGCATCCTGCCGCCGGCAGCCAGCGGCAGGCTTTCCGGGCCGGAGGCCGGAACCGGCACGGGAGGCAGTATCTCGGGTTCGGCACCGCGGCGTTTGCTCGGCACATGCGGCGCCATGAGGGCGCGTTCCACCTTCACCGCGCCGCAGGTCGGGCATTCGATCAGCCCGCGTTTGGCCTGCCGCTCGAAACCGGCACTATCCTTGAACCAGCCATCGAATTCGTGGCCCTGATCGCAACGCAGCTGGTAGTGGATCATGCTCCCAATCCGGAAAAATCGCCCCTTGGCCTATCCAAGGCCACAACCTTGGCACTCAAGGCAACGGAGTGCCAGCGCTAGATGACGCCAGGATGACAACAACCCGACAGTTCGGCCTGGATCAGGCCGCCTTCAGCAGCGGATCAAGCTTGCCGGCCCGATCCAGCGCAATCAGGTCATCGCAGCCGCCGACATGCGTGCCGCCGATGAAGATCTGCGGCACGGTGGTGCGCCCGCCCGACCGGCGCACCGCCTCGGTGCGTTCCGGCGACCCGTGCGGGGCGTTGATCTCGCGGAACTCGACCCCCTTGGCCTGCAGCAGGTTCACCACGCGGGAACAATAAGGGCACCAGTCCTGAACGTAGACGTCTATCTCGGGCATCAGAATCTCCTTCAGGGAAAGGAAATCGGGATAATCGCCCATTTCCGCAAGGGGTCCGTTCACTCCAGACGTGGATCGGGCACCCTTGCCGCCACCAGCACGTCCACCGCCACCGCCCCCGCACGAAGCAGGGCGGCGGCGCATTCGTTCGCGGTGGCGCCGGAGGTCATCACGTCGTCGATCAGCAATACTCGCGCCCCGGCGACCCGCCGCAGGCGGGAGGCACGCACCACGAACGCTCGCTGCACCTCCGCCGCGCGGGCCTCGGCCGATTTGTCGCCGAGCGAGTCGGTGGCTCGGATGCGTACCAGCGCGTCCGGCTGCACCGGGATGCGGGATTGGCGGGCGATGGCGCAGGCCAACAGGGCAGCTTGATTATAGCGCCGCTGAAACAACCGGCGACGGTGCAGCGGCACCGGCACCAGCAGGTCCGCCCGGGCCAGCAGCGCCGCCCCGGCGCGCACCATCAGCGGCGCCAGCGCGGCGGCAAGGTCGGTCCGGTCCGCGTGCTTCAGCGGCAGGATCAGCCTGCGCGACTGCGGGTCGTAGCGCAGCGCCGCCCGCGCCTGCCCGAACACCGGTGGCAGCAGGACGCAGCCGGGGCAAAGCCGCTCCGTCCCGCCCAGCGCCGCCCCTTGGGAGGCCATCGTGAACGGCACGCCGCAGCGCGAGCAACAGGGATCGGAGACGAAGCCGGTCAGGCGAAAGCAGTCGACGCAAAACTGGCCAGGCACCTGCACCGGCTGGTCGCAGGTGGCGCAGTTCGGCGGCAGCAATAGATCCAGCACGCCGCGCCCGGCGAACCGGGCGCCCATACCCAGCCGGACGTTCAGCCGAGCGAGACCGCTAATGCCCGACACCGAAATGCACGGTGCCGTCGCGGACGATCTCGTGCACGAGGTCGATCTCCCAGGACAGATAGGCGTGCATCGCCTCCTCCACGCCGGAGTTGCGATCATAGGGCCGCAAGTAGAAATCCACGCAATCCTTATCGGCCGGAACCGTGCGATCCTTCGCCAGCGCGTGGCCGGCGGCTTTCCAGGCGGCGGTGCCGCCCGCTAGCACGCGCACCTCCGCGCCGGTCAGCCCGCGCAGCTCGGCCGCGGCGAGCGCCGCCAGCATCGCGTCCGGCGCCGCGACCACCACCTGCTTCGCGTCCGCCAGTTGCGCCCCAAGCAACCCGAGCCGGGTGCGGATGCCCCAGATTGCGCCAGGAATGTGCCCGTCTCGGTAATCGATGCTGCGGGCAAGATCGACCACAACCGTGCCTGGCGCCCCCTGCAGCGCGGCCAGCCCGGCGACATCGATCGTGTCGACCGTCGGATTTTCCGGCATGGCGGGCGCGGGCGCCGATCCGCGCAGCGCATCGAGGCCGCCCGCGACCACGAACACGTCGGAATGGCCCATCTGCCGCAGCCAGGCGGCCGACATCCTTGCCCGCACGCCGGTGTCGCACAGCAGCACGATCCGCGCGCCGCGCACGCCGATCCATGTGTCGGTCGCCTGCACCAGTTGCCCGCCCGGCGCGTTGCGGCTGCCCGGCCGATAGCCGGCGCGGAATTCAGCCGGGTCGCGCACATCCAGCACATACAGGGTGCGGTGCGGGTCCATCTCGAAGCGAGCCAGTTCGGCCGGCGAGATCACTCGTACACCGGACGCATCGGCGAAAGCGGTTGCCCGGCGCAGCGCCTCGGCGGCGGTCTGCGGCGTGCCGGGGATGAATGCGTCGGTCCGGCCACGATCGCAGGTCAGCCCGGCCAGTTCCCAGCCCATCGTGCCGTTGCGCAGCGCCACCACCTTGTTGGGAATGCCGGCCCGGCGCAGGCTTTCCGCGCCCATGATGCTGCGCGTGCGCCCCGCACAGTTCACCACCACCAGCGTGTCAGGGCTCGGCACCAGATCCCCGATGCGATAGGCCAATTCGCCGCCCGGCACGCTGATCGCCGTGGGGATGGTCATGCGGGCGAATTCCTCCGCCGTGCGGCTGTCCAGCACCACCATGTCGCGCCCGGCATCGATCCATTGCTTCAGTTCCGGCGCGTCCACGCTCTCCGTGCCGTAATGGTGCTCGACCCATTCGCCGAACGCCTTGGACGGCACATTGACGCCGCTGAAAAGCACATAGCCCGCGGCTTCCCAGGCCTTGGTGCCGCCGGCCAGGACGGCGACATCGGTGCAGCCGATGCTCTCCAGATAGGCCGCAAGCTTTTCCGCCAGGCCGCGCCCATCATCGGTGCACACCACGCGCGTGCCCCGCCGCGGCAGCAGCGCCGGCGCGCGGATTTCCGCGCGCGACAACGGGCACGGCACGGCCCAGAACAGGTGCGAGGCGCCGAACTCGCCCTCCTCGCGCGCATCCAGGATCGCCAACTCCTGACCATCCTCGATCCAGCCCCGCAGCGTCTTCGCATCGACCGTCTTCATGACATCCTCCCCCTCGCTCCGGGAAACCTAGGCGCCTGTCCAAACGCTTGGCAATTGCGCCGCCGCACGGCAGAGAGGGCGCATGAGCGACCCGATGCAGATTTTCGACCGCCAGGCGGTCCGCCGCCACCGCGACCGAGCTTCCGGGTCGGTGGGACAGGTCGCCGACATCCTGCGGGACGCCGCGGACCGGCTGCTCGACCGGCTCGACGACACCACGCGCCGCTTCGGCCAGGCGCTGGAGATCGGCGGTCGCGGCATCGTCGCGCCGATGCTGCGCGCGCGCGGGATCGAGGTGGTCAGCTGTGACCTCTCGGCGGCGATGGCCGCGTCAAACGGCGGCCTGCGCGTCGCCGCGGACGAGGAATGCCTGCCCTTCGCCGCGGCCTCGTTCGATCTGGTGGTTGCGAGCCTGTCGCTGCACTGGATCAACGATCTGCCCGGCGCGCTGCTGCAGATCCGCCAGGCGCTGCGCCCGGACGGGCTGTTCCTCGCCAGTATCCCGGTCCTCGGCACCTTGGCCGAACTCCGCCGGGCCCTCACCGAGGCCGAAGCCGAGATCACCGGCGGCGCCGCACCACGGATTTCCCCCTTCCCCGATTTGCGCGACTGCGCCGCGCTGCTGCAACGCGCCGGCTTCGCGCTGCCGGTGGCCGACGTCGAGGAGATCCGGCTGCTGTATGCCGATCCGTTCGCGCTGCTGCGCGACCTGCGCGCCAGCGGGGAGACCAACGCCGTGCGCGAACGCGACCGGCGCACCCCGCCGCGCGTCTTGTTCCCCGCCGCCCTGGCGCGGCTGGCGCCAGAGGCCGATCGTGTCCCCGCCACTCTGCGCCTGGCCATGCTGACCGGCTGGGCCCCTGCCGCCTCCCAACCCAAACCGGCCGCGCGCGGCAGCGCCACCGTCTCGCTGGCCGATGCGTTCAAAAACGATCCGGCATAGCGTGGCCCGGCGTCCGGCCACTTCCGGCACCGTGCCCGCTGCCTTGCCGCGCCGCGGCGGACGGGCCATGTTCACCGCAACGTCCAAGCCCAACCCCACGAACCAGGCCGGCCACGATACGGTGGCGGCCGGCGCGCAGCCATGGGGCCTGGCTTGGGTTCTGGATTTTCAGATGCGGAAAGAGGCCGACCATGAACGCTCCATTTGACGCGATCGATCCATCCCAGATGAAATTCGCCGTCGGCCAGCCGGTTCCCCGCAAGGAGGACCCCACCCTGCTGCAGGGCCGCGGCCGCTATTCCGATGACCTCAACCTGCCTGGCCAAGCCTACGGCGTGGTCGTGCGTTCCCGCGTCGCGCATGGCCGGATCCTCGGCATCAACACCGAGGACGCGCGCGCCATGCCCGGCGTGCTCGCCATCTACACCGGCGCCGACCTCACCGCCGGCGGCGTCGGCCTGATGCCGAAGGGCATGAGCGCGAAGAACCGCGACGGCTCGGACATGAACAAGCCCGACCAGCCCGTCCTGACCCAGGACAAGGTCCGCTATGTCGGCGACCCCGTCGCCTTCGTGGTGGCGGAGACCGCCAAGCAGGCCAAGGACGCGGCCGAAATGGTGTTCCTCGACATCGACACCCTGCCCGCCGTCACCGACGCCCGCGCCGCCGCCGCGCCCGGCGCGCCGCTGGTGCACGAGACGGTAGCCAACAACATCATCCTCGATTTCCACTACGGCCAGCCGGAAGAGGTGGAAAAAGCCTTCGCCGCCGCCGCCCACATCGCCCGGATCAGCCCGCGCAACAGCCGCATCGTGGTCGCCCCGATGGAACCGCGCTCGGCCCTGGCCGATTTCGAGGACGGCCGCTACGTGCTGCGCCTGGGCTGCCAGAGCGCCTTCGGCATGCGCGACCTGCTGCGTTCGGTGCTGAAGGTCGAACGCGAGCAGGTGCGCGTGCTGATCGGCAATGTCGGCGGCTCGTTCGGCATGAAGTCCTCCTGCTATCCCGAATACATCGCCGCCCTGTTCGCCGCGCGCACGCTGGGCCGCCCGGTGAAATGGACCGACGAACGCTCCGACAGCTTCCTCTCCGACAGCCACGGCCGCGACCACGACATGATGCTGGAACTGGCGCTGGACGCCGACGGAAATTTCCTCGCGCTGCGCACCACCGGCTACGGCAATATCGGCGCCTACCTCTCGAACGGCACCATCATCCCGCCGACCCAGAACGTCGTGAAGAACTCCATCAGCGTCTACCGCACGCCACTGATCGACATCGCCACCAAGGTCGTGTTCACCAACACCACGCCCGTCGGCGCCTACCGCGGCGCCGGCCGGCCGGAGGCGAACTACTACATGGAGCGGCTGATCGACCTCGCCGCCCTGGAAATGGGCATCGACAAGGTGGAACTGCGCCGGCGCAACCACATCCGCCCCGGGGACATCCCGCACAAAACCCCCACCAACAACGAATACGACAGCGGCGACTTCCCAGGCCTGTTCGACAAGGCGCTGGCCCTGGCCGACTGGGACAATTTCGCCCAGCGCAAGATCGAAACCCGCAAGCGGGGAAAACTGCGCGGCCGCGGCATCGGCCAGTACCTGGAAGTCACCGCCGCCCCCTCCAACGAAATGGGCGGCATCCGCTTCGAGGCTAACGGCGACGTCACCATCATCACCGGGACCCTCGACTACGGCCAGGGCCACGCCACCCCCTTCGCCCAGGTACTGGCGCGCGAACTCGGCGTGCCGTTCGAGAAAATTCGCCTGCTGCAGGGCGACAGCGACGAACTGATCGCCGGCGGCGGCACCGGCGGCTCCAAATCCATCATGACCTCCGGCGCCGCGATCGTCGAAGCCAGCCAGATCTGCATCGA
>JBBIQA010000003.1:52114-75425 GCA_037442565.1 Rhodospirillales bacterium | reverse complement strand
ACCCCAGGAGGGCTCCGCCCCTCCACCCCGCAAGGGAACGCGTTCCCTTGACCCTTTTAATGGGTTCCTTGGGAAGAGGGCCGAACCGACGTAGCCGTTGAAGGGCTACGTCATGGCCCTCTTCCCAAGGAACCCGTCATGGGGTTGAGGGGACAGGTCCCCTCACGGGTGCAGGGCAGCGCCCTGCCGGGGTCTGGGGCAAAGCCCCAGCCTTGCTTGCCACCAGGGTCCGCGCCCAAACCCGGAGGCTGGAATGGCTCGGCTGTTGTTGGCGGATCGCGTGAAGGGGCCCGGGGACAGTTTTCTGGCGCCGCTCATTCCCGTGCTGGAGCGGGAGCACGAGGTGAGGTTTGTCTCGCTTGGTCCTGGGGAGGCGTTGGCCGAGGCGATCGCCTGGGCAGATGTCGTTTGGCTGGAGTGGTGCTGGGATCACGCGGTCTGGGCGACCCGGTCGGATATCCTGCGCGGCCGGCCCTGCGTCGTGCGGCTGCATTCGATCGAGGCATTGCAGACCGATTTTCCGGCGCAGGTGGACTGGTCGGTGGTGGATCGGCTGGTGGTGGTGGGCGAGGACATGGCCTGCCTGGTGCGGGATCGGTTTGCGGCTGCCGCGGAGGTGGCGATGGAGATCGTTCCCAACGGCATCGATATGGCGCGGTTCGCGCCGTCGGAGCGGCTGGACCGCTACCGGGTCGGCTGGGTCGGGCATGTGGAGCCGAAGAAGAACCCCATGCTGCTGCTGCAGATCGCGCACCGTCTGCGCCAGCTCGATCCGCGCTACAGCTTTCACATCGCCGGGGCGTTCACGGATTTGCGGACCAGCCGGTATCTGCAGCGGATGATCCCGGCCCTGGGGCTGGCTGGGGCGATCGAGTTTGCCGGAGCGGTGGCGGATATGCCCGGCTGGTACGCCGACAAGGGCGTGCTGCTGTCGACGACGATGTATGAAAGTTTCGGCCTGAACATCGGTGAGGCTATGGCGGTGGGGGCGTTCCCGGCCATCCATGATTTCCCCGGCGCGGAACGGCTCTGGCCGGCGGAATGTCTGTTCGCCAGCGTGGACCAGGCGGTGGCGCTGATCCGCGCCGGCCGGCCCGGGCTGTACCGGGACTGGGTGGGCGAGCGCTACGGATTGGACCGGCAGGCCGGTGCGGTGCTGGCCCTCGTCGCGGCACTGGCTCGATCAGCCGCCCAGGCCTAACCCCTCTGGCCTAGCGCCTGGGTAAGCGCCGCCACGGCGCCGAGGCTGGAGGCCATATCGGTGGGGATGAGCACCGTGGCGCCGCGTTCCTTGTTCATCTCGTACAGCAGGTTCATCTGCCGCAGCTGCAGCGCGACCGGGTCGCGGCCGTAGATCGCCGCGGCCGCCAGCACCTGTTCCGCGATTTCCCGCTCGGCCGACGCAAGGGTGACGCGGGCGTCCTTTTCGCGTTCCGCCTGGGCCTGTCGGCTCATGGCGTCCTGCAACTCGCGGGGGATGGAGACGTCCTTGATCTCCACGCTGCGTATGCCGACGCCCCAGCTTTCGGTCTTTTCGCTGATCGTCTGGCGCAGCCGTTCATCGGCGGATTTGCGGTCCGACAGCAGGCGGGACAGGTCGGTGGCGCCGATCATCTCGCGCAGGCTGGTCTGGGCGACGCGCTCGATCGCCTGCTGGTAGTTGGTGATGCGGATGGCGACGTATTCGGCGTTCGCCACCTGCCAGAACACAATGGCATCGACGCCGACGGCGACGGTATCGCGGGTGAGTGCCTGTTCGGCGACGATGGTGGTGGTCTGGATGCGCATGTCCACCACCTGGGCGACGCGATCGAGGATCGGGATCAGCAGATAGAGGCCGGGACCGCGCACGCCGGTGAAGCGGCCAAGCCGGAGCACCACGGCGCGCTGCCATTCATTGGCAATGCGGATGGCGCGTAACAGGATCACCAGCACGACGACCGCGCCGATGATCAGGAGGGGCAGGGTCGGTGAAGGAAGATTTTCCATGGCGCCGTTTCCCGCGTTATTTCGCTGGGACCATACGCGATATTTCGCGTACGCGCCGCCGGTTAATCGGGTGCCGGGCAGGCTAGAGCAATATCGGCCCGACTGGAATCGCGAAGCGATCTTCGGCTGATAAAATTGCTCGCCAAAAGGATGACCAGAGCGTTTTCACTCTTCGTGAAAACGCTCCAGGTTCGCGAGCGCGGCGACGTGCTTCCTGGCCGCGGCGGCCGTGGCTGCCTCGATGGCGCGGTAATGCCCGACCACCGCCTCGCCGGCCGGGGTGAGCGTGGCGCCGCCACCGCCGCTGCCGCCGGCGGCGGTGGTGACGACCGGGATGCCGAGGGTGCGGTTCAGGTCCTCCACCAGTTCCCAGGCGCGGCGGTATGACATGCGCAGCGCCCGCCCGGCCGCCGAGATGGAGCCGGTACGGGCGATCGCCTCCAACAGCAGCACCTTGCCCGGGCCGATCCGGGCGCCAGAGGCTAGGTCGATGCGGATGCTGAGCTTGTGGCTGGGTTCGGGCATGCGGGCCTAGCCAAACATGCCCGATGGTTGGGATCAACGTCGCGGTTCGCCCAGTGGATTAACCCGGTCGGTTTGCGCGCGGCAGCGCTTGGCGATATTGTCAGCCGGATACAACGGAGAGCGATCCATGGGCCTGCGCCTTTTGCCACTGCTGCGGGTCTTGCCGCTCTCCGGCGGCGCGGCGATGGCGGGGCCGCAGGCGCGCGATCTTCGCCCGGCGCGGATTTCACGTGGAGTAGCCGCATTTTCGACCTGCTGACGGCGGAGGAATGGGAAGCGGTCCGTCTCTCGCTCGGCGTGGCCGCGCGGGCGGTGGGTTTCGGCCTGCCGGTGGCCCTGGCAGCTTCCTGGCTGCTGGCGCACGGGCGGCTTCCGGGGCGCTTCCTGCTCAATGCTCTCGCGCATCTGCCGCTGGTGCTGCCCCCGGTGGTGACCGGCTGGCTGCTGCTGCTGGTGTTCGGCGTGCGCGGTCCGATCGGCGCCTGGCTGCATTCGGCATTCGGCATCCGGCTGGTGTTTACCACCGCCGGCGCCTCCTTGGCCTGCGCGGTGATGGTGTTCCCGCTGATGCTGCGTGCCATCCGCCAGTCGCTGGAGGCAATCGATCCCGGCATGGAGCAGGCGGCGCGCAGCCTGGGCGCCGGTCCGCTGGACCGCTTCCTGACGATTACGCTGCCGCTCGCCGCCCCGGGCGTGCTGGTTGGCGCGATTACCGGCTTCGTCGCCAGCCTGGGCGAGTTCGGCGCCGTGATCACCTTCGCCGCCTCCATTCCCGGCCAGACCCAGACCCTGCCGCTGGCAATCTACGCCGCGCTGCAATCGCCGGGCGGCGAGACGGTGGCGGCAAGGCTGTCGCTGGTTTCCGTGGTAATGGCGGTGACCGGCCTGCTGGCGGCGGAATGGGCCGGGCGGCGGCTGCGGGAACGGGTCGGGCTGTGACGCTGTCCGTGGCGTTCCGGCATGCATTCGCCTCCGGCCCCGGCCCCCGCATGGACATCGACATCGATTTCAGCGTGCCGGAGGTCGGCACCACTGTCCTGTTCGGCCGATCCGGCTGCGGCAAGAGCACGACGGTGAACGCGGTGGCTGGCCTGCTGCGCCCGGCGCAGTGCCGCATCGCGCTCGGCGGCAGGGTACTGGCGGATACCAGGGCCGGGATCTTCCTGCCGCCGGAACGCCGGCGGATCGGCCTGGTATTCCAGGACGCGCGGCTGTTTCCGCACATGTCGGTGGAGGGCAATCTCCGCTACGGCCTGCGCCGGGCGCCGGCGGAAGCCATCCGGGCGGGGGCGATCCGTTTCGACGAGGTGGTGGATCTGCTGGGGCTGGCCGCGCTGCTGGTCCGCCGGCCGCATTCCCTGTCCGGCGGCGAGCGCCAGCGGGTCGCGATCGGCCGGGCGCTGCTGTCCCAGCCGCTGCTGCTGGCGATGGACGAACCGCTGGCCAACCTGGATGCCCAGCGCAAGGCGGAGATCCTGCCCTATCTCGCGCGCCTGCGCCGCGCGCTGAGCCTGCCGATCCTGTACGTGACCCACGCGCTGGACGAGGTGGCGCGGCTGGCCGACACATTGGTGCTGATCCGTGCCGGGCATGTGCTGGACGCCGGCCCGCTGCCGGCGTTGCTGGGCCGTGCCGACCTGCCGCTGGCCCAGCGCGACGACGCGGCGGCGGTGCTGGCGGCGCAGGTGGTATCGCACGATACCACCCGCCAGCTCAGCGAACTGGCGGCGGCCGGGCGGCGCCTGCTGGTGCCGCTGCTGGACGCGCCGCCGGGCAGCGCCGTGCGCGTGCGCATCCCGGCGCGCGAGGTGATCCTGGCGGCCGAGGAACCGCGCGGCATCAGCGTGCACAACGTGATCGCCGGCACCGTGCGAGCGGTGGTGACCGACCCGGTCCGCCATGCCGCGCTGGTGGAGGTGGCGTTGGAGGGCGCCGCCTTGCTCGCCCGCGTGACCCCGGATGCGGTGGCGCGGCTGCGGCTTTCGCCCGGTGCCGCGGTTCTGGCGCTGGTCAAGTCCATGGCGATTGAGGTTTTGGCCGACTGAGGGGCAGGTTTGCCCGCGCGGCCCTTTCCCAACGCGCCGGGCCGGGTGACACTGACAGAATGACAGAGTCCGTTGCAGCCGCCGTCCCCGCCAGGACGCGCACCACCAAGCGCACGCGCACGACGGCGATGATCGTGGCCAGCGCCTTCTTCATGCAGAACCTGGACTCGACGGTGATCTCGACCGCGCTGCCGACGATGGCGCGCGCCTTCGGCGCCGACCCGGTGCACATGAACGTGGCGCTGACCTCCTATCTGCTCAGCCTGGCGGTGTTCATTCCCGCCAGCGGCTGGGTGGCGGACCGCTATGGCGGGCGCAACATCTTCCGCTTGGCGATCGCGGTGTTCACGCTCGGGTCGATCCTGTGCGGGCGGGCGGAAAGCCTGCCGTTCCTGGTTTTCGCGCGGGTGATCCAGGGCGCCGGCGGGGCGATGATGATCCCGGTCGGGCGGCTGGTGCTGATGCGCACGGCGGCGAAAAGCGAAGTGGTGGCGGCGATGGCCTGGCTGACCACCCCTGCGCTGATCGGCCCGATCCTGGGTCCGCCGCTGGGCGGGCTGATCGTGGAATACCTGTCCTGGCGCTGGATCTTCGACATCAACATCCCCATCGGCATCCTCGGCGTCGTGCTCGCCAGCATCTTCATCGAGGACGTGCGCGAACCGCAGACATCGGGGTTCGACGGGGTGGGCCTGCTGCTGTCGGCGGCCGCGCTGGCCTGCCTGATGTTCGGCTTCGAGACGATCGGCCGCGGCGTGGTGGACATCGGGTTCAGCCTGGCGGCGTTCGCCTGCGGGTCGGCCGCGGGGGTCCTGTACTGGCTGCACGCGCGCCGGCATCCCGCACCGCTGATCGATTTCGGTCTGATGGCCTACACCAGCTTCTCGGTGTCGGTGTTCGCCGGCTCGCTGTTCCGCATCGGGGTCGGGGCGCTGCCGTTCCTGCTGCCGATGATGCTCCAGATCGCCTTCGGCAACACCGCCGTGCAGAGCGGCCTGATCACCTTCGCCTCGGCCGCCGGGGCGTTCCTGATGAAGCCGGTGGCGCAGCGCGTGCTGCGCCGCTTCGGCTTTCGCGACACGCTGGTGTGCAACGCCGCGCTGGCCGCATTGATGCTGGGACTGTGCGCCACGTTCAGCCCCAGTTGGCCGGCCATCGGCATGTATTTGGTGCTGCTGGTCGGCGGCTTCTTCCGGTCGCTGCAGTTCACCGCCTACAACGCGCTGGCCTATGCCGAGCTGCAGCGCAGTCAGATGAGCGCCGCGACCAGCTTCTACAGCGCGGTGCAGCAGCTATCGCTGACGATCGGCATCACCATCGGCGCGGCGTCGCTGCAGGTAACCATGTGGATGTCGCACCACAGCGAGCCGGGTGCGACCGATTTCCGGCTGGCCTTCGTGGTGATCGCGGCGATCGCGATGCTGGCGGCGCCGATGTCGCTGCTGATGCCGCGCGCGGTGGGCGAGGAAATGAGCGGCGCCAGCCGCTGATCAGGCCAGAACCAGCTCGCGCCGCCGCTGCACCCGCAGCCACATCACCGCCAGCACGGCGATCAGGATCAGCGCGACGGACGCCCGGTTGAGCGGGAACCAGCCGAGCCGGTCCTGCAGGAAACCCGCCAGGAAGCTGGACGTCGCGGTGGTGCCGAAGATCAGGAAGTCGTTCAGCGCCTGCGCCTTGGCGCGCTCGGACGGCCGGTAGCAGGTGGTCACCAGCGTGGTGGCGCCGACGAACAGGAAGTTCCAGCCGACGCCGTTCAAGGTCAGAGCGATGCGGAAGTTCCACTCGCTCAGCCCCATCAGCGCCGAGGTCACGCCCACCAGCAGGATGGCCGCGCCGAGAAACATCACGTTCAGCACACCAAACCGGTTGATCAGGTTGCCGGTGAAGAACGACGGGATGAACATGCCCATCACGTGCAGGAAGATTACCCAGTGCGCCTCGGTATGCGGCAGCCCGCAGCCGACGATCGCCAGCGGCGAGGCGCTCATCAGGAACGACATGGTGCCGAACGCCACCATCGCGGCGATCACCGACGCGGCATAGCGCGGCTGGCTGGCGATTTCCCACAGGGGACGCGGGGGAACCACCGTCACTCCAGCCGCCGGCGCGGGCTCCTTCATCGGCGGGAACTTGATGAAGGACATCACGGTAAACACGATGATGTGGACGCCGACCATCGAGAGGTAGGTGGCGACATACATCGGCACCATCAGTTCGTACGACCACTGCGCCACCGACGGCCCGATGATGCCCGCCACCACGCCGCCCGCGGTCACCCAGGAAATCGCCCGCGCCCGGTAGCTGTGCGGCACCAGTTCCACCGCCGCGAACCGGTACATCTGCAGGCTTGCCACCGCGTAGCCCAGGATCACGCCACCCAGGCACATGACCGGGAAATTGGCGAAATACAGGCCGGCGGCGCAGGTGGCGGCCCCCGCCATGCCGAACACCGAACCGACGCGGAACCCGAACCGCCGCCCCTGGCGTTGCATCAGCATCGCCGCCGGGAACACCCACAGCATCACGCCCAAATGCTGCATGGTCACCGGCAGCGTGGCCAGTTCGTGCAGCGGGAAGAAGGTGATCACCGACAGCGCGGTGGCCGTGAACATCATGGTGTTCGCGGACTGCCCGATCGCCTGACAGAGGGTGAGCAGAAGCAGATTTCTCTTCATCGAGCGATCGAAGAGTTGCTTTGACTGTGCGGACGTTTCCATAGGGGAAACTTTACCAAGCATCATGCCAGCCGCGAGAGGGGCCGACACAAGGCTGCCATGCGTGAATGATCAAAATGCGTGGCGACAGGCGGCTTCGCTCCGGCCGGTTCCAGATCGGCGCCCCGGATGCCGCCCTCAGAGACCCAGGACGGCCTTGTTCAGGATGTTCTTCTGGATCTCGTTGGTGCCGCCATAGATCGACGCGGCGCGCAGGAACAAATACTCGGTCGCCAGGGCCGGCGCCCAGTCCGGCCCAATCGCCGGCTCGTTTATCGCCGCTGCCAGTTCGCGCTGCCATACCGCCATGGTAGGCGCCCCGCCGGCGTCCATCGCCAGTTCCGTGCTGCCCTGCTGCAACTCCGTGCCGCGGATCTTCAGCACCGAGGACAGCGGATCGGGCTTGCCGCTGTCCTGGGATTTTTCCTGGTCGGACACGACGCGCATCTGGGTGATCTCCAGCGCCTTCAGCTCCACCTCCAGCTGCGCCACGCGGGTGCGGAAACCACCATCCTCGACCAGGGGCTTGCCGTTCATACGCACCCCGCGCGCGAGCGAGCGGGCGAAGTCCACCCGTTCCTTGGATTTGCCGAGCTGCGCGATGCCGGTGCGTTCGTTGCCGAGCAGGAATTTGGCGATGTTCCAGCCCTTGTTCTCCTCGCCGACCAAATTCTCCGCCGGCACCTTCACGTCGGTGAAGAACACCTCGTTCAGATGGTGGTTGCCGTCGATGGAGATGATCGGGCGGACCTCGATCCCCGGCGTGCGCATATCGATCAGCAGGAAGGAAATCCCCTCCTGGCGCTTCGCCGCCTGCGGGTTGGTGCGCACCAGGCAGAAGCACCAGTCGGCGTTGTGCGCCGTCGAGGTCCAGATCTTCTGGCCGTTGACGACGTAGACATCGCCCTCCAGCTTCGCCGCGGTGCGCAGGCTGGCGAGGTCGGATCCGGCGCCGGGCTCGGAGAAGCCCTGGCACCACCAATCGTCGAGATTGGCGGCGCGCGGCAGGAAGCGCCGCTTCTGCGCCTCGGTGCCGAATTGCAGCAGCACCGGGCCGATCATGTTGATGTTGAACGGCGACAGTTCCGGCGCCGGCGCCATCAGGTTCTCTTCCAGGAAGATCATCCGCTGGATGGCGTTCCAGCCCGGCCCACCCCACTCCCGCGGCCAGGAGATCGCCGCCCAGCCCTTTTTGTTGAGGATCCGCTGCCAGGCGACGGTTTCCGGCTTGGTGGCGGCAAAGCCGAGCCGCATGCGCTCGCGGATCTCCGACGGCAGGTTGTCGCGGATGAAATCGCGCACCTCGGCGCGGAACGCGGCTTCTTCCGGTGTAAGGCGCAGGTCCATGACGCTTCCCCCAACGGTGCGAGCCTGCCGTGAGGGCGGCCCATCGAAATTCGTTGGCTAAAGTGTGTTGGCATCCCGCGGCGGGAGCAAGTGTGCCGCATCCGCCACATGCGCGCGACAGGGCCGGCTTGGCGGATCCAAGTGGCAATGCGCACCGCCGGTTCGTGGAAGGACGCTGGACCTTGATCGCCTTGCCTGTCCAAAGCGATCAAGGCCAAACCGAAAGCTCGCGCCCCCCGATCAGCGGCACAGTCCCCGCGTTACCCCCGCGAGTGTCTGCGCCAAGCCAACGCACCCAGTAAACCGGTGACGAGCAACGCGAAGGAACTTGGCTCCGGAACCCGCATATCGAGGCCGGCGAACTGATTGCCGAGTTTATGGGTCCCATCCGTAAGGCCAATGCCGTACGTCGTGGTGCCCGGTCCGTGCAGATCGCCGTCGCCCCACAGATTGACCATATCCCCGCCGGTGATCGTGAACATCATGCCGTAGACGTCCAGAAAGGTTCCGCTGTGCGGGAATGTGCAGTCGATCGGGGACCCGTCGGGGAAAAACAGGTTATTGTAAGTCCAGTGATCCGCGGTTCCTGGGCCGTAATCAATGAAACTCAGGCTGGCAGGAACGAGGGCGTCGAAAACCGGATCCCTCTCGTTCGCCGGATGGATCGGCACCAGCCCGGTGATCGTGGCGTTGGAGATACCGTCCGTGACGTCCGAAAACGTTCCGGTGATGCCGGTAATCGCAAAGGCCCCCGGAGGATCGTGCCGACAGGGGTTGTTGCCGGGTGTCCCGCAGCTCGGGTTAGGGTCGGGCGGCGACACATTTGGCACCACCGTGAGAGTGCCCATGCCACTGAACCCGCCGCCACCAAACCAAAAGGCGACGACGTTGGCCTGCGCTTGCGTACCGAAACTGATCGCCACGATCATGGCAACCACAGCGGAAATTATGGCCCTCATCCCGACACCTTTTTGTTGTTTGGCGGCCAATGGCGGACCGTGTAACAGATTGCAGCACGATCACACGAAATCTGCAACCTTTTCGACGGCGGGACGCGGTCGGCCCCCCGTTTTTTGACCTCAGGTTCCCGGCAAGTGGCTATTTGAAAAGATTGGCGGACCCGACACGATTCGAACGTGCGACCTTCGCCTTCGGAGGGCGACGCTCTATCCAGCTGAGCTACGGGTCCAATGATCGCGCTCATAGCCGGAAATGACCGGGGATGAAAGGGCCACGTCCACTTTGTCGCCGGACAGCCTCATTTTGCCTGCGCCAGCCATGCGGCGGCCCACGCATCCGCGCCGCTGGGCAGCGGCGCCTCGGGATCGGCGATCCAGGTCACCACGTCGCCGATCTCTTCGCTGCGGCCGAGGTCGCGCAGCAGCAGATGGTAGCCGTCGGGATAGAAGGCGCGGCGCACCCGGCCCGGCATCCGGTCCCAGATCAGCCGGGTGGCCCGCGGCGGGATCACCTCGTCCTTGCCGCCGTACAGCACCAGGGCCGGAACATCGAAGCGCGGCGCGGCGGCCTGTGCCTCGTCCATAAGGTCCACCAGCCCGCGCAGCGTGTCCACCCGGGTCTCCTTCAGGGTCAGCGGATCGGTGGACAGGCGGATCAGCGCCGGCCGGTTGTCGCTGGCGGTGATGTGCAGGCCGCCGCCGGTCAGCTCCATGCCCGGCACCAGGTTGGCGGCCAGCCACAGCATCCCGCGCATCGCCGGGTTCATCGCCGCGCGGCCCCAGACCGCCGGGGCGATCAGCACATAGCCGTCCACCTTCGGCGGATGCGGCCCGGTTGCCAGGCGCATCAGCACCGCGGCCCCCATGCTCTCGCCCATCAGAATCAGCTTGGCATGGGGAAACCGCGCCCGCAGCAAACGCGCCATCTGCCCCGCATCGGCGGCCAGGGCGTCGCCGCCCGGCCAGTAGCCGCGCACCGCCGTGTCGCCGAAGCCGCGCTGGTCTGGCGCGAACACCGCGATGCCGGCGGCGTTCAGGTCGGGGGCGGGGATTTCCCAGGCGTCGCGGCTGTCGTTCATGCCGTGCAGCGCCAGCACCACGGCCCACGGGTCGCCTTCCGGCATCCACGCCCGGTAGGGCAGCCGCAGGCCGTCCGCCATCACGAACGCGTCGGTCGTCTGCGCCGGCGCGGTGATCGGCGGTCCCGGTTCAACGGTCACGGACATGCAGCCGGTCAGCGCCACAAGGCACAGCAACAAGGCCCCCACTCTGGAAGCAGTTGAATGCACAGCCCGCATCGCTATCATCGGCCACCCATCAGACCCACTTAGGCTAGACCCCAAAGGATTAACATGCCGGACGGCGCCCCGACCCCGACCGAGATCATTCACGTCGACGACCGCACCGTGGCCTGCGACGGCGGCGATGGCGCGCTGGGTCATCCCCGCGTGTTCCTGCGCATCGTCGAGCAGCAGGTGATGTGCCCGTACTGCTCGCGCCTGTACGTGCTGAACGCAGGAGCCGGCCACGACAACGGACATTGATCCGGAAGCTGCCCCGGCGCTGACGCCCGAGGCATCCGCCCCGCCGGCGGGCAGGCCGCATCTTGTCCTGATCGACGGCTCGGGCTTCATCTTCCGCGCCTTCCATGCCCTGCCGATGATGACCCGGCCGGACGGTACGCCGGTGAACGCCGTGTTCGGCTTCGCCAACATGCTCGCCAAGCTGCTGCGCGAGCATGTCGGCACCCACATCGCGGTGATTTTCGACGCCGGGCGGCTGACCTTCCGCAACCGCCTCTACGACCAGTACAAGGCCCATCGCCCGCCGGCGCCGGAAGAACTGGTGCCGCAATTCGCCCTGGTGCGCGAAGCCACCGCCGCGTTCGGCGTGCCCGGCATCGAACTGGACGACTGGGAGGCTGACGACCTGATCGCCTCCTATGCCCGCGCGGTCAGCGACATGGGCGGGCGCACCAGCATCGTCTCCTCCGACAAGGATTTGATGCAGCTGATCCGGCCCGGCGTGGACATGCTGGACCCGATCAAGCAGAAGCCGATCGGCCCGGCCGAGGTGATGGAAAAGTTCGGCGTCACGCCGGAAAAGCTGGTGGAAGTCCAGGCCCTGATGGGCGACAGCGTGGACAACGTCCCGGGCATTCCAGGCATCGGCCCAAAAACCGCCGCCCTGCTGATCAACGAATTCGGTGACGTGGAGAAAGTGCTGGCGGCGGCGGAGGGCATGAAGCCGTCCAAGCGCCGCGATTCGCTGATCGAGCACGCCGACAAGGCCCGCATCTCCCGCAAGCTGGTGGAACTGCGCGAGGACGCGCCGCTGCCGGTGCCTGTGGAAGCGCTGGGCGTGCGCGAGCCGGAAAAGCCGAAGCTCGGTGCCTTCCTCGCCGCGCAGGGTTTTCGGAGTATCGCCTCCCGCCTCGGCCTCGACGACCAACCGGAAACTCCCGCCCGGACCGCAACCGGCGGCGCCCCGGCGCCGGTCCCCGAACCTCCGGCGGCCGGCCAGCCCGCCTTCGGCCCCTATGAGACAGTGTCCGAACCCGACGCCCTGCGCGCCTGGGTCGCCGCGGCCCACGCCGCCGGCATTCTCGGGCTGGACACCGAAACCGACGGGCTGGACGCCACCCGCGCCAGGCTGATCGGCTTCTCGCTGGCCACCGCCCCCGGTCGCGCCTGCTACGTGCCGCTGGGACATGAGGAACTCACCCCGCAGCTCAAGCTGGCCGACGCCATCGCCATCCTCGGCCCGCTGCTGGCCGATCCCACGGTGCTGAAGATCCTGCAGAACGCCAAGTTCGACCTGATGGTGCTCAGCCGCGCCGGCTTCCCGCTGCCCGCGCCGGTGGACGACACCATGCTGATCTCCTACGCGATGGAGGCCGGCCTGCACGGCCACGGCATGGACGAATTGTCGGTCCTGCATCTCGGCCACACCCCGATCCCCTTCGACGAGGTCACCGGCACCGGCCGCAACCGCCTCAGCTTCGCCCAGGTGCCGATCGAGCGCGCCACCCCCTACGCCGCCGAGGACGCCGACGTCACGCTGCGCCTGTGGCAGATCCTGCATCCCCGTCTGCGCGCCGCCCGCGCCCTGGCGCTGTACGAGCAGGTGGAACGCCGCCTGATCCCGGTGCTGCTGGAAATGGAACGGGCGGGCGTGAAGGTGGACGAGGCCGATCTGCGCCGCATGTCGCTCGATTTCGAACAGCGCATGGCGGTGATGGAAACCAACATCCATCGCCTGGCCGGACACGAGTTCAACGTCGCCAGCGCCAAGCAGCTTGGCGAAGTGCTGTTCGACGAGATGGGCCTCCCCGGCGGCAAGCGCATGAAGACCGGCGCCTGGGGCACCGACGCCTCGGTGCTGCAGAACCTGGCCGACCAGGGCCATGAGCTGCCGGCGCAGATCCTCGAATGGCGGCAGCTGGCGAAGCTGAAATCCACCTATGCCGATGCGCTGGTCGGCCAGATCAACCCGGAAACCGGGCGCGTCCACACCAGCTTCGCCATGGCGATCGCCTCCACCGGGCGGCTGTCCTCCACCGACCCCAACCTGCAGAACATCCCGGTCCGCACCGAGGAAGGCAGCCGCATCCGCCGTGCCTTCATCGCCGAGCCCGGCCATGTGCTGGTCAGTGCCGACTACTCGCAGATCGAGCTGCGCCTGCTGGCGCATGTCGCCGATATCCCGCAGCTCAAGGAAAGCTTCCTGAAGGGCGAGGACATCCACGCCCGTACCGCCAGCGAGGTGTTCGCCATTCCGATGGCCGGCATGGACCCGATGACCCGCCGGCGCGCCAAGGCGATCAATTTCGGCATCATCTACGGCATCAGCGCCTTCGGCCTGGCACGCCAGCTCGGCGTCGCCCCGGGCGAGGCGAAACTCTATATCGACGCCTATTTCGCCCGCTATCCCGCCATCCGCACCTATATGGACCGTACCAAGGCCGAGGCGCGGGAGAACGGCTACGTCACCAGCCCGTTTGGCCGGCGCTGCTGGATCCCCGGCATCGCCGACAAGAACCCGGCCAGGCGCGGCTACGGCGAGCGCCAGGCGATCAACGCACCGCTGCAGGGCGGCGCGGCGGACATCATCAAGCGCGCCATGGTCCGCCTGCCCGCTTTCATGCGCAAGGCCGGCCTGAAATCCCGGCTGCTGCTGCAGGTGCACGACGAATTGCTGTTCGAGGCGCCGGAGGCGGAAGCCGAGGCACTCGCGGCGCTCGCCCGGCAGGTAATGGAAGCCGCGGTGGTGCTGTCCGTGCCGCTGGTGGTGGAAACCGGCACTGGCAGGAACTGGGCCGAGGCGCACTGAGCCAAGGCCTGGCCTGAAGGCCCTGTTTCCAAACAGACGAGTTCCGGGGGCGAAGGGCGTCTCGTCGCGCAGGCGCGCGCCCGGCGCTGCCCGGCGCTGGGCGATGGGCGATGGGCGCTGGGCGATGCGCCAGAGCATCCGGCCCGGCTCATCTGTCTTGCAAATATGCGGATATCCTTATATGAGCCCGCCATCCCAGTGAAAGACACCGCCATGAGCACCGCCACCTTCTCCGACTACAAGGTCAAAGACATTTCCCTGGCCGAATGGGGCCGCAAGGAAATCGAGATGGCCCAGGACGAAATGCCCGGCCTGATGGCGCTGCGCGCCGAATTCGGCGCCTCCAAGCCCCTCGCCGGCGCCCGCATCGTCGGCTGCCTGCACATGACCATCCAGACCGCCGTGCTGATCGAGACGCTGACCGCGCTCGGCGCGTCCGTGCGCTGGTCGTCCTGCAACATCTTCTCGACCCAGGATCACGCCGCCGCCGGCGTCGCCGCCGCGGGCGTGCCGGTCTTCGCCTGGAAGGGCATGGACGAGAACGAGTTCTGGTGGTGCATCGAGCAGACCCTGCGCGGCCCGGACGGCTGGACCCCGAACCTGATCCTGGACGACGGCGGCGACGTGACCGCGATCATGCACGACAAGTACCCGGAAATGCTGGCCGACGTGAAAGGCCTGTCCGAGGAAACCACCACCGGCGTGCATCGCCTGTGGGAAATGGCCAAGGCCGGCCGGCTGCTGGTGCCCGCCATCAACGTCAATGACAGCGTCACCAAGTCCAAGTTCGACAACCTCTATGGCTGCCGCGAAAGCCTGGTGGACGGCATCCGCCGCGGCACGGACGTGATGATGGCCGGCAAGGTCGCCGTGGTCGCCGGCTTCGGCGATGTCGGCAAGGGCTCGGCCGCCAGCCTGCGCAACGCCGGCTGCCGTGTCATGGTCACCGAAATCGACCCGATCTGCGCCCTGCAGGCGGCGATGGAGGGCTACGAGGTCGTGACCATGGACGACGCCGCCCCCAAGGGCGACATCTTCGTCACCGCCACCGGCAATGTGGACGTGATCACGCTGGATCACATGCGCGCGATGAAGCACCGCGCGGTGGTGTGCAACATCGGCCACTTCGACAGCGAGATCCAGATCGACAGCCTGCGCAACTACAAGTGGGAAAACGTCAAGCCGCAGGTGGACGAGGTCGTGTTCCCCGACGGCAAGCGCCTGATCCTGCTGTCCGAGGGCCGGCTGGTGAACCTCGGCAACGCCACGGGCCATCCGAGCTTCGTGATGTCGGCGTCCTTCACCAACCAGGTGCTGGCGCAGATCGAGCTCTGGACCGCCCGGCCCGGCACCTACGAACGTCAGGTCTACACCCTGCCCAAGCACCTCGACGAGAAAGTGGCCGCGCTGCATCTCGCCAAGGTTGGTGCCAAGCTGACGACCCTCACCCCGAAGCAGGCGGAATACATCGGCACCCCTGCCGCGGGACCTTTCAAGCATGAACTTTATCGTTACTGAGATGTGAACGGCTGTTAATCAGGCGTTAATAAAAAGGCCGGTATTCCCAGGGGATGCCGGCCTTTCCAATTTTAAGAACGCCCGATTGTAGATCTTCGCCGAAGCCGGCAAGACTTGCGCGATTTATGTCAAATCATCGTAACCGACCCTTTGGCAGGTCACTTTTATTTAACAGGCACATCGTCGATTTGGGCTGGCATCGGGGGCACCGGCCCCCCTAATGAGGCTGTGATAGCCTGAACCAGGATGGAGCCGCTCGATGCATCCCCAAATCCGGTCTTCCGCAACTGCCTTGTCCCAGGCCCAGACCCAAATGGATCCGCTCACGCCAACCTCCCTGACCGGCGTGGTTCATACCCAGGCCCTGCGGCGCGCGCTCAGCACGATCCGCGACGCGAACTCCGCCGCCGACCTGATGTTCCTTGAAAGCTGGGAAGTGTCATCCATACCCGGCGTGGCCGCGGCTTTGCGCGCCAGCCAACTCCGCCGTGCCAATCCCGAATTGGCGGCGGAAATTCGTGCCGAACTCAATGCCGGCAAACGCCGGCCTTCCTGACGACCCGTTCCGGCAGTCCGTCAGGCGCTGGCGCGGCGCGGGATGGCCGAGGCGTCCCGTGCCGCGCCGAAAATCAGGATCAGCTCTTCGGCGCCGGCGCCCAGGATACGCACCAGCCGGTAGGCGCGATTTCACCCTGCACGATCTTGCAGGCGTTGGGTGCCACGAACTGGCTGCAATTGCCGCAATGCTGGTTCGGCTTCTTCGAAACCTCGACATACTGCACCAGCTTCTGGGCCAGCTTGGTCTGCGCCCGCGCCTGCCCCTGCCCGGCCACGGTCATGCCGGCGCCGACGGCGCCCACGGCAGCGAGGCCGGTCACGCCCGCCCGAAGTACCGACCGCCGCGAGGTCTTGTCGTCATTTCCTGTCGTCACGTATCGCTACTCCATTTGTTGAACCGAAATTCAAATGGGCGGCCTGCCGGTATCGAACAAGTCCTGCCCGTTTAACCCCTTACACCGCCTAGGCAGCCCGCTGCAGGCTGAGTTCGGACCAGATCGCCGACAACGCACCCACCAGATGGGCGATGTCCTCGTCGCTGTGCATGGGCGAGGGGGTAATGCGCAGCCGCTCCGTGCCACGCGGCACGGTCGGGTAATTGATCGGCTGCACATAAATCCCGTACTGCTCCAGCAGTTGGTCACTGATCTGCTTGCAGCGCACCGGATCGCCGACCATCACCGGCACGATATGGCTCGGGTTGTCGTAATGCGGCACCCGGTGCGCATCCAGCATCCGGCGCAGCGTCGCCACCCGTTCCTGCTGGCGGTTGCGCTCCGCGCTGCTCGCCTTCAGATGCCGAACCGCCGCCAGTGCCCCCGCGGCCACCGCCGGCGGCACGGAGGTCGTGAAGATGAAGCCGGAGGCGAAGCTGCGCACGAAATCGCACAGCGCGGCGGACCCCGCGATGTAGCCGCCGACCACGCCGAACGCCTTCGCCAACGTGCCCTCGATCACCGTCAGCCGGTGCGCCAGGCCATCCCGCTCGGTGATGCCGCCGCCGCGCGGGCCGTACAGCCCCACCGCATGCACCTCGTCGATGTAGGTCATCGCGCCATGCGCTTCCGCCACGTCGCAAAGCTCGCCGATCGGGGCGATGTCGCCGTCCATCGAATAGACCGACTCGAACGCCACCAGCTTCGGCCGGCCCGGGTCCAGCGCCGCCAGCTTCCGCTCCAGGTCGGCGGGGTCGTTATGCTTGAAAATCCGCTTTTCCGCCCGGCTGTGGCGCACGCCCTCGATCATCGAGGCGTGGTTGGCCTCGTCCGAAAGCACGACGCAGCCGGGCATCCTGCCCGCCAAAGTGCTCAGGCTGGCCCAGTTGGACATATAGCCGGAGTTGAACAGCAGCGCCGCCTCGGTGCCGTGCAGATCGGCCAGCTCCTGTTCCAGCAGCACATGATAATGGTTGGTGCCGGCGATGTTGCGCGTGCCGCCGGCGCCGGCGCCGCACAGATCCAGCGCCTCGTGCATCGCCGAGATCACGCTGGGGTGCTGGCCCATGCCCAGATAATCGTTGGAACACCAGACCGTTACCTGCGCCCGGTCGCGCTCGCGGAAATGCGTCGCGCGCGGAAACTCGCCGGCACGGCGCTGCAGATCGGCGAACACCCGGTAATTGCCTTCGCGGCGGAGGCCATCGAGGTTCTTCCGGAAGAAGTCTTCGTAGTCCATCAGGTGCCTCATCTCACCGAACGCCGTCGGCATAACCCGGAAAACAACGTCTTCGTAGCTGGTATGATTACCTACGTCATGCGAGCCCCAAGCGGACAAGGCCTGCTCAGGCCTTCTTCTCCCAGCCCCGCTCGCCCTGTTGCCAATAAGTCAGTGCATGGCCGGCGGCCTTCGCCGCCTTCCATCGCTCGCGCGCCGCCTGAACCGCGGCCTCGTCATTGCCATCGAACAAATCGAACACCCGCTCGAATTCCGCAAGCCTGGCCGTCTCCGGGCCGTCGATCAAAAACAGGAAACCGGCCCCGTTCGCCGCCTCGTCCACGGTGGTCAGCCACACCGGCTGCAAATCGGCGTCGCCGTCCGCGGCCGTGCCGTGCGGCAGCCAGTCCGGCGCCGCCCACAACGCCGCATCCAGTTCCGCCACCCGCTCTTGCGCGCGGCACAGCACCAACGCCCGCTTTCCCGCCTGCAAACTCCGCCCCAACAGCTGAGGCAACGCCCGCTCGGGGCCCGTCCGTGTCAGGTGGTAGAACCCGATCTCGGTCATCGGGGTTACGCGGGGGAGGGAGTGGGTGAAGCCCCGGTGATGCTTGAGGTAGGACAGGCGGGTGCAAGGGGGGCCGACCGAGACCCTGCAAGGGCAAGGTTGGCCCCCCTTGCACTCCCAAACCAAGTAGCGGGTTCTAAGG
Source organism: Rhodospirillales bacterium (assembly GCA_037442565.1). Classification (GTDB taxonomy): domain Bacteria; phylum Pseudomonadota; class Alphaproteobacteria; order Acetobacterales; family Acetobacteraceae; genus PALSA-911. The sequence goes on along the minus strand of JBBIQA010000003.1, from coordinate 57,072 downwards.
GCTTGCCCTTAGCGGGGGGCCAGGGGGCAGAGCCCCCTGGCCTTGCTTGTCTCACCAACCCTCACCCCTCGTAATGCTCGGCGACGAGGCGGTCCAGCAGCCGGACGCCGAAGGCGGTGGCGCCTTTGGGGCTGGTTGGGTGGTCCTTGCCGCTCCAGGCCGTGCCGGCGATATCCAGGTGCGCCCATGGCTTGGCGTTGACGAAGCGCTGGATGAACTGGGCCGCGGTGATCGAGCCGCCGGGCCGGCCGCCGACATTCTTCATATCGGCGATGTCGGATTTGATCTGCTTGTCGTAGGCATCCGCCAGCGGCATCCGCCACAGCAGTTCGCCGGTTTCCTTGCCCGCGGCGGTCAGGCGGTCGGAAAGCGTGTCGTCGTTGCTGAACAGGCCGGCGTATTCGTGGCCCAGGCCGATGATGATCGCGCCGGTCAGGGTGGCGAGGTCGATCATGAATTCCGGATCGAATTTCTGCTGGCAGTACCAAAGCACGTCGGCCAGCACCAGGCGGCCTTCGGCGTCGGTGTTGATCACCTCGATGGTCTGGCCGGAATAGCTGGTCACCACGTCGCCGGGGCGCTGGGCGTTGCCGGACGGCATGTTCTCGACCAGCCCGACCAGGCCGACCGCGTCGACTTTCGCGCGGCGGCCGGCAAGTGCCGCCATCAGCCCGATGACGGTGCCGGCGCCGGCCATGTCCCATTTCATGTCCTCCATGCCGCCGGCCGGCTTGATGCTGATGCCGCCGGTGTCGAAGGTCACGCCCTTGCCCACGAAAGCCAGCTTCTTGTGCTTGCTTTTGCGGGCACCCGCCCCATTCCAGTGCATCACCACCATGCGCGGTTCGTTCACGCTGCCCTGGGCCACGCCGAGCAGGGCACCGAAGCCGAGCTTGGCCATTTCCTTCGGGCCGAACACCTCCACCTTCAGGCCGAGCGCGGTCAGCTTCTTGCAGCGATCCGCCATTTCCGCCGGGTTCAGCACGTTCGGCGGCTCGCTGACCAGGTCGCGCGACAGGAACACGCCCTCCGCCACCGCCCGCAGCGGCGCATAGGCGGTCTTGGCCTTCGCGGCATCATCGGCGAGCACGGTCAGCTTGGCGAGCTTCGGCTTGTCCTCGGCCTTTTCCTTGGTGCGGTAGCGGTCGAAGCGATAGCTGCGCAGCGTCGCGCCCATCGCCAGGCTGGCGGCCTGGGCGGGGTTCATGCCTTCCGCGTTGATCGCAACGGTGGCTTCGCTCGCCAGCTGTGCGGCCAGACTGCCGCCGGCTTCCTCCAGCTTGTGGTCGGTCAAGGCACCGCGTTTGCCGATCCCGAAGATCACGATCCGCGACAGGCCGGCGCCGGGCCCCGGGATCGACACGGTTTTGCCCTTGCCGCCCTTGAACGCAGCGGCGGCGATGGCGCGGGTGACCGCGCCGCCGGTTGCCTGGTCCGCCTGCTGCCAAAGCCCGGACGGCTTTTCGTCCTCTCCCACCAGCAGGACGAGCGCGCCGGCTTTCGGCATGGCGGGCTTGGCGAAGGCTATGTCGAGCATGCGGGGCAACTCCGGGAACGATGAGAGGCAGGCCAAGCAGTGACTGTAGCAATGTTGGCCGGCTTTGCCATGCTTCTTCCGTCCGGCTATCACCGCGCCGATGACCCTTGTTCTTTCCGCCGACGACGCCGGCATCGCCCGGGCCGCCGCCCTGCTGCTGGCGGGCGAACTGGTGGCCTTCGGCACCGAGACGGTCTACGGCCTGGGCGCCGACGCGACGAACGAGCGCGCGGTCGCCGCCATCTTCGCCGCCAAGGGAAGGCCGCATTTCAACCCGCTGATCTGCCATTATCCGGACGCCGAGGCCGCCTTCCGCCATGTGGAGGCGAACGAACCCGCGCGGCGCCTCGCCGCCGCGTTCTGGCCGGGCGCGCTGACCCTGGTGCTGCCGCGCCACATCGCCTGCCCGGTATCCCTGCTCGCCGGCGCCGGGCTGGAAACGCTGGCCGTGCGGGTGCCCGCCAACGCCACGGCGCAGGCCTTGTTGCGCGCGGTCGGCCGGCCGGTGGCCGCCCCCTCCGCCAACCGTTCGGGGCAGGTCAGTCCCAGCACCGCCGCGCATGTGCTGGAGGGGCTCGGCGGGCGCATCGCCGCCATCCTGGACAGCGGCCCCTGCCCGATCGGCGTGGAATCGACCGTGCTCGACCTGACCGGCCCGCGCCCGGTGCTGCTGCGTCCCGGCGGCGTGACCGCGGAGGCGATCGAGGCATGGGTCGGCCCGATCGGCCGGCCGATCCCGCACGCGGTGGCCGAGGCGGCACGGGGGCTGCGCTCGCCGGGGCTGCTGGTCTCGCACTATGCGCCAAACCTGCCGGTCCGCCTCGACGCCACCGAGGTGGCGGCCGACGAGGCGCTGCTGGCGTTCGGCCCGCCCTTGCCGGGGGCCGGCTGTGTGTTCAATCTCAGCGAAAGCCGGGACCTGACCGAGGCCGCCGCCCGCCTGTTCACCGGCCTGCGTTGGCTGGACAGGCAGGGTCAGGATTTGGGATTGAGGGATATCGCCGCCATGAACGTGCCCGACACCGGGCTCGGCCTGGCGATCAACGACCGCCTGCAGCGCGCCGCGGCGCCGCGTGAATAACAAACGGAGAGAAAGCCCATGACCGAAATGCCGACCATCCAGATCCCCGGTGTCTATCACCGCAAGATCGGCGACATCGTGGTGACCGCGCTCAGCGACGGCTATCTGGACGGTTCGATGGAGGTCCTGCGCAACATCACCCCCGAGAAGAGCATCGAGTTGCTGAAGGAGAATTTCCGCCCGGTGCCGCGCCGCACCTCGGTCAACTGCTTCGCCATCCACACCGCCGGCCGCCTGGCGCTGATCGAGACCGGGTCGGGCAACTACATGGGCCCCACCGTCGGCTGGCTGCAGCGCAATCTGAAGGCCGCCGGCATCGATCCGGCGAAGATCGAGGCGGTGTTCCTGACGCATATGCACCCCGATCACTCGGCGGGGCTGACCGACATGACCACGGGCAACCGGCTGTTCCCCAACGCCGAATTATGCGCGCACGAGAACGAGCTGCCGCACTGGCTGGACGACGCGGCGATGGCGAAAGGCACGGAGCGCGAGCAGAAGCTGTATTTCCAGGCCACCCGCGAACAGACCAAGCCCTACATGGACCGCTTCCGCACGCACAAGGGCGGCTCGGTTTTCCCTGGCATCACCGCCGTGCCGATCCCGGGTCACACGCCGGGCCATACCGGCTACCTGATCGAGTCTGGCAACGAGCAGCTGCTGATCTGGGGCGACATCGTGCACGTGCCGGAAGTGCAGATCCCGTTCCCCAAGGTCACCATCGCCTTCGACACGGACCCCGACGCGGCCGCGGCCACGCGCGCCAAGGTCTTCGACAGGGTGGCCACCGACCGCTTGCTGATCGCCGGCATGCACATCCATTTCCCCGGCTTCGCCAATCTGGCCAAGCGCGGCGACGGGTATGTGCTGGTGCAGGAACAGTGGAAACAGGTACTCTAGAGTCTGATGATTTCAGGTAGAAAAATCATCAGACTCTAAGCTTTTGTTTTAGCGATCATGTTTATGCGTTCGGGTGAAGCAACCCAAACGCATCATGATCTGACGCTGGCCTGAACCGCGCGGGCGAGGCCCGCGCCAAAGGAGCGCGCGCATGTCCCTTACGCCGACAAGACGTGAACACGATCTGCTCGGCGAAAAGGATGTGCCGGCATCCGCCTATTACGGTGTCCACACCCTGCGCGCGGTCGAGAACTTCCCGATCACGGGAACCACGATCGCCATCTACCCCGAGTTGCTGCACGCGCTGGCTGCCATCAAGCGTGCGGCGGCGGAGGCCAACCACGCGCTCGGCCTGCTCGACAAGGCCCGGACCGACGCCATTGTCGCCGCCTGCGAGGAAATCCGCGCCGGCGCGCTGGCCGACCAGTTCGTCGTGGATGTGATCCAGGGCGGCGCCGGCACCTCCACCAACATGAACGCCAACGAGGTGATCGCCAACCGGGCGCTGGAAATTCTCGGCCACCAGCGCGGCGAATACGAATTCCTGCACCCGAACGAACACGTCAACATGAGCCAGAGTACCAACGATGTGTACCCCACGGCGCTGAAGCTGGCGACGCATATCGGGATTGTCTCGTTGATCGATGCAATGGCGGTGTTGCGGCGGGCGTTCGAGGAGAAAGCGGAGGAATTCAAGGACGTGCTGAAGATGGGCCGCACCCAGCTGCAGGATGCGGTGCCGATGACGCTCGGCCAGGAATTCAGCACCTATGCGGTGATGCTGGGCGAGGACGAGGAGCGGCTGCGCGAGGCGGTGCTGCTGATCCACGAGATCAACATGGGCGCCACCGCCATCGGCACCGGCATCAACGCCCATCCGAACTACGCCGCCCTGGTCTGCCGGCACCTGTCGGAGATCACCGGCATCAAGCTGCTGACCGCGCCCAACCTGATCGAGGCGACGCAGGATTGCGGCGCCTTCGTGCAGCTGTCCGGCGTGCTGAAGCGCGTGGCGGTGAAACTGTCGAAAACCTGCAACGATCTGCGCCTGCTCTCCAGCGGCCCGCGTGCCGGCCTGGGGGAAATCAACCTGCCGCCGATGCAGGCCGGATCGTCGATCATGCCCGGCAAGGTGAATCCGGTGATCCCCGAGGTGGTGAACCAGATCGCCTATGAGGTGATCGGCAACGACATCACCGTGACCTTCGCCGCCGAGGCCGGGCAGCTACAGCTCAACGCCTTCGAGCCGATCATCGCCCACAGCCTGTTCAAGAGCGTCTCGCATCTGCGCCAGGGCTGCCTGACGCTGGAGGCCAAATGCGTGCGCGGCATCACCGCCAACAAGGAATTCCTGCGCGCGACGGTGGAACGCTCGATCGGCATCGTGACGGCGCTCAATCCCTATATCGGCTATGCCAACGCCACCTCCGTCGCGCAGGA
>JBBIQA010000003.1:43147-52014 GCA_037442565.1 Rhodospirillales bacterium | reverse complement strand
TCCATGGTCGGCGGCGCCACGCCGAACGCCAACCGCACCCAGATCGTCCTGTCGCTGGCGCGGATGAACCAGGTGCTGCAGATCGATCCCGTGGACATGACCCTGACCCTTCAGGCAGGCCTGACGCTGAAGGCGGCGCAGATCGCCGCCGCCGACGCCGGCTGCCTGCTGCCTCTTTCTATTTCCTCGGAAGGCTCCGCCCAGATCGGCGGCGTGCTCGCCACCAACGCCGGCGGCAACAACACCGTGCGCTACGGCAATGCGCGGGACCTGGTGCTGGGCCTGGAAGTGGTGCTGCCGGACGGCGAGATCTGGAACGGCATGCGCCGGCTGCGCAAGGACAATACCGGCTACTGCCTGCGCCAGCTTTTCTGCGGCTCGGAAGGCACGCTCGGCATCATCACCGCCGCGGTGCTGAAACTCGCGCCGCAGCCGCGGGAACTGGCGGTGGCGCTGTGCGCCGTGCCGTCGCCGGAAGCGGCACTGGCGCTGTTCAGCCGCTTCCAGGCGTATGACGCGGCTTCGGTGCAGGCCTTCGAATACATGTCCGGTCCCGGCATGGACTTCGTCATCGCCCACATTCCCGGTGCGAGCGTGCCGTTGGCGGAACCCGCCGCGCACTACGTGCTGGTGGAACTCGCCACCCCGCGCCCGAACGCCGGCCTGCGCGCCGCGATGGAACAGGTGCTGGAACAGGCGTTGGAAGACGGCACCGTGACCGATGCCGCGATCGCCGAGAGCGAGGCCCAACGCGCCGCCATCTGGCGCCTGCGCGAGGAACATTCGGAAGCGCAGAAACGCGAGGGCGCCTCGGTCAAGAACGACGTCTCGGTACCGGTGTCGAAAGTGCCGGAACTGATCCGCCGCGCGACGATCGCCTGCGAGGCGCTGATGCCCGGCATCCGCCCCGTGCCGTTCGGCCACATGGGCGACGGCAACATCCACTTCAACCTGGAACAGCCGGTCGGCGCCGACCCCGCCTGGTTCCTGGCCCAGGACCACGCGATCATGGACGCGGTGAACGAGGTGGTGCGCGATCTCGACGGCAGCTTCTCCGCCGAGCACGGCATCGGCCAGCTGAAGCCCTACATGATGGAAGACTGGCGCGGCGGCGCCGAACTGGCGACCATGCAGCGCATCAAGGCCGCCCTGGACCCGAAGGGCATCATGAACCCCGGGAAAGTGCTGCCCTGAGCCGTTTCGGAGATTGCATGCGGGGGATCCCATGGGTGCTGGGCGCGGTCCTGCTGCTGACCGGCTGCGCCAGCACGCTGTTCGATGTCCCGACGGCGGCCACGGATGCGCAGGTCTACGGCTCGGTCTATCCCTACTATGTGGAGTTCTGCGCCCTTTCCGAATTCAACAAGCTGCACGGCAAGGGGATCGACCTCGATAGCGGCGGTCCGGGCGGGCATTCGGTGCTGTATCTGAATGGCGTCTGCAAGGCGAAGGATGCCGGCTACCCGGTGATCGAGGTCTGCGCCGGTGATCCGTCGCCCGACCAGGGTGTCGGGCTGAGCGTGAACGCGCATTACCGCAACGCCAACTGGATCGCGACCGAGGGACGGGATTTCTTCTTCCACGGCGACCTGGCCCCGGGCGAGCCGTTGACCGCTTCCGCCTACGCGCGCACCCAAAGGCGCGCCAAGGCGATGGGGGTCCTCGACGGCGTGCAGTTTCACGCAGCGGCGATGCAGGACAAGCCGGCATCTATGTCCGCGCACGACTATATGTACGAATTGTCGGTCGCGACCGACTACGCCCTCTCGTTCGGCCGCGACCGCTACTGCGCGCGCGTGCCGCTCGACCGGGAACGGATGCGCGGCGTGGTGGCCTATCTGAACAGCGTCAACGCCCCCTATCGCCGCGGAGAACGAACCTTCGAATGGGACGTGCTGCGCGACAATTGCGCCCACCTGACGCATAATGCGCTGGCCACCGTCGGGATCTGGCAGCCCTGGCCGATCGATCGGCCGCTGCTGGTCGCGGCATTCGATTTCCCGGTGCCGAAGAACGAGTTCGTCAACCTGATGCGGCGCACCAACGACCTGCCATTCGATGACCCTGCCGCGCTGTACGACGATGAAGAACTGCATGCCGCCCTGCAGGAGAAGGACTGGATCGCCACCCGCCCCGGCGCGCTGGCGGAGGCCGAGCGGGCGGTGCCGGTGAATGACCTCTACGACACCAACTTGCGGCTGATCTTCTACGACGAACCGATCTTCGGACATTATCAGCAGCGCTTCGACGCGATCTTCAGCGATCCGCGCTACACCGACCTGCGCGCGAATCTGGCGTATTTCGCGGCGCGCTACGCTCGGATCCTGGCATCGCGGCCGGCATCGGCCGCAGCGGAGAACGATCCCGCGCGCGCGGCCTTCGATGCGCTATATTACGCCCATATCGCCCGCGAGCGGGCATCCCTCGAAGCCGTTCGTGCCAAATTGTCGCGGATCACAGGATAGAAAGCCGCCTTCCATGCATCCGCTGCGTCTGAGCCACCTATGCGCCGCCACCAGCCTTGGCAACGGCCTGGAGCCGCTGCTCTCCGCCCTGCAAAGCGGGCGTGGCGGGTTGCGGCCCTGCACGTTCGAATCCGCGGGTCTGCCGACCTATACCGGCGCGATCGACGCCCTGGACGATTTGCGCCTGGAGGGGGATTTCGCCGCCTTCGACTGCCGCAACAACGCCCTGGCCGAGCTGGCGCTGCGCCAGGACGGGTTCGCGGCGGCAGTGGCAGCGGCGCGGCTGCGCTACGGCAGCGAGCGGATCGGCGTGTTCCTGGGCACCAGCACTTCGGGCATTCTGGAAGCGGAGCACGCCTATCGGGCGCGCGATCCGGCGACCGGGGCTCTGCCGGCCAGCTTTCGCTACGAAACCACCCACAACACCTATTCGCTCGCGGCATTCGTGCGCCGGCGCCTGCGGCTCTCGGGGCCGTCGCTCGTTGTCTCCTGCGCCTGCGCCTCCACCGCCAAGGCGTTCGGCAACGCGGCGCGGATGATGGCGGCGGGGCTTTGCGACGCCGCCATCGTCGGCGGCGCCGACACGCTGTGCCTGACCACGCTGTGCGGCTTCGCCTCGCTTCATCTCACTGCCCCGGGGCCTTGCCGCCCTTGCGATGCCGCCCGCGACGGCATCTCCATCGGCGAGGCGGCCGGCTTCGCGCTGCTGGAAAGGGCCGAGCCCCGGGAAGGCGACGTCATGCTGATGGGCATCGGCGAGAGCAACGACGCGTATCACATGTCCTCGCCGCACCCCGAGGGCGCCGGCGCGCGGCTGGCGATGGAACGGGCACTGGCCTCCGCCGGGCTCGCCCCGGGCGACATCGACTATGTCAATTTGCACGCCACCGCGACACTGGTCGGCGATTCCGCCGAGGACCGGGCAGTGTTGGACGTGATCGGCACGCAGACGCCGTGCAGTTCCACCAAGGGTCTGACAGGCCACGTGCTCGGCGCCGCCGGCATCCTCGAGGCGATCGTCTCCGCCCTCGCGATCCGCCACCAATTCGCTCCCGGCACCGCGAACACGACGGCGATCGATCCGTCGTTCCGCTGCCGGCATTTGCTGGAGAGCACGCCCCTGCCAATCCGCCGCGTGATGAGCAACTCGTTCGGCTTCGGCGGCAGCAATTGTAGCCTTATCCTCGGGGCGGCCGGATGATGCGGGTGTTTGTCGAGGGGGTCGGGCTGCTCGCCCCCGGGCTGGCCGGCTGGCCGGCCTCCCAGCCGGTGCTGCGCGGCGAGGCGGCCTTCCAGCCGGTCGAAATCGCCCTGCCGCCGGTGGCGCAACTCCCCCCGGCTGAGCGACGGCGGACAGGGGCGGTGGTAAAGCTGGCAATCGCGGTCGGGCTAGAGGCGCTGGCGCAGGTCGGGCGCGATCCCGCCGACATGGCTACCGTGTTTACCTCCTCGGGCAGCGACGGCGACACCATCGACGCCATCCTCACCGTGCTCGCCACCGAGCAGCGGGAGGTCTCGCCGACCCGGTTCCATAATTCGGTGCACAACGCGCCGTCCGGCTACTGGGCGCTGGCCTGCGCCGCCACCGCGCCGAGCACGAGCCTGTGCGGCTACGACGGCAGCTTCGCCATCGGCCTGCTCGACGCGGCGGCGCAGGCGACGGCCGAGAACCGCGCCGTGACCCTGATCGCCTATGACCTGCCGTACCCGGGGCCGTTGCATGCCGTGCGCCCGATCGGGGCAAGCTTTGGCGTCGCCCTGGTGCTGACGCCGGAGCGCACGGAACGCAGCCTGGCCGAACTCGGCATCCGGCTGCGCCAGGACGGCGCAACCGGCACGGCGCTGCGGGATGCGGGCCTGGAAGCCCTGCGGCGGGGCAATCCGGCCGCGCGCAGCCTGCCGTTGCTGGGCGCCATCGCAGCCGGCGCCGGTGCGGTCGGCATCGAAGGGATCGACGGCGCCATCGTCGCCGTCGACATCGCAGCGCCATGATTGGCCGCACCGAAATCGCCGCCCTCATCCCGCATGCCGGGGCGATGTGCCTGCTGGATGAAGTGGTGAGCTGGGACGCCGCGCACATCCTCTGCCGCAGCGCCTCGCATCGCCGGAACGATCATCCGCTGGCCCGCGACGGCCAGTTGCCGGCGGTGTGCGGCGTCGAATACGCCGCGCAGGCGATGGCGGTGCATGGCGCGCTGTCCGGCCCCGACGGCACGGAGCCCACCGGCGGCTATCTGGCCAGCCTGCGCGACGTGGCCTGCCAGGTGGAGCGGCTCGACAGTCTCCGCGGCGATCTGGAGATCGAGGCCGAACAGCTGCTGGGCGAAGCCGGACGGGTGATCTACCGCTTCGCGATCCGTTGCGACGGCCGCAAGCTGCTGTCCGGCCGCGCCGCCGTGGTGCTGGGGATATCGCCGTGAGGCGGGCGCTGGTAACCGGCGGCAGCGGGGCGCTGGGTGCCGCGATCTGCCGCCGGCTGGCCGAGGCCGGGCGGCATGTCTATGTCCACGCCCATGCCGGCATCGCGCAGGCCGAGGCCGTGGTGGCCGGTATCCTGGAACAAGGCGGCTCCGCTGCCGTCACGGTGTTCGACGTCACCGACCCAGACGCGGCCGGGGAAGCGCTGGAGCGCGTACTCGCCGAGGGGCCGATCGAGATCCTGGTCAACAACGCCGGCATCCATGACGACGCGGTGATGCCGGCGATGCGTCCGGGGCAATGGACCAGTGTGATCGACGTGTCGCTGAACGGCTTCTTCCATGTCACCCAGCCGCTGCTGATGCCGATGATCCGCCGGCGCTGGGGGCGGATCGTCAACATCTCCTCGGTCAGCGCGATCGCCGGCAACCGCGGCCAGACCAACTACGCCGCTGCCAAGGCCGGGCTGCACGGCGCCACCCGCTCGCTGGCGCTGGAGCTCGCCAGCCGCGGCATCACCGTCAACGCCGTCGCCCCCGGCATCATCGCCTCGCCGATGGCCGACGCGGCGTTCGGGCCGGAGCAGATCGACCGGCTGGTGCCGATGAAGCGCGCGGGCACCGCCGAGGAGGTGGCCGAGCTGGTGCAGTTCCTGGCGTCCGAGCAGGCCGGCTACATCACGGCGCAGATCATCTCCATTAATGGCGGGATGATCTGAGGGCGGCCATCGCCAGCCGTGCCGGCATCTCCGCCAACAGGCGCAGGAACATGAAGGTCAGCAGAAGGTTGTCGCGCAGATAGCGGAAATGCGACACGCCGCCCTGGTCCGGGCGGAAATAGCGCACCTTCGAAGGGACGTTGACCGGGGGCACGCCCATCCAGCACAGCCTTATGGCGGCCTCGGGATCGAAGTCGAAGCGGCGCATCCAGCGCGTGGCCCGGAAGGCCCGCAGCAGGGGAACGATGGGGTAGACGCGCAGGCCGAACAGCGCGTCGCCGATGCCGGCCCACAAGGTTGCGATATTGGCGAGCAGATTGGCGACGCGCCGTCCGGCCACCCGGACGGCGGGGGCGCTGGCATCGAAGATCGGGCGGCCCAGCACCATGGCGTCGGGCCGCGCGGCCGAGATCGTCATCATGCGGGGTATGTCGGCCGCGTTGTGCTGGCCGTCGGCATCCATCGTCAGCACATGGGTGAAGCCTTGCGTCTGCGCCATTTTCAGGCCGTGCAGCACCGCGGCGCCCTTGCCCTGATTGCGCGCCAGCACGAATACCGAGAGGTCCGGATCGTGCTCGGCAAGACGCGTCAGCGTATCCGCCGTGCCGTCCGTGCTGCCGTCGATCACCACCCAGACCGGGCGCCAGAAGCGGCGTGCTTCGGCCACCGTGTCGAACAGTTTCGCTCCGGTGTTGTAGCTGGGGATCAGGACCAGATGTGTGGCCGCTTGCGGATCGGTCATCGATCGGCCGTGTACTTCGATGCGCGGTTCAGACTTGCCTGGCCTATTCAATGCGCCCGGATGCCTGGCCACCGAACGCCGCTGCATCCTTCAGGAACAGGGATTTGATGAAATAGACGCCCTTGAACAACATCAGCGGAGCCTGGATGGGCGAGCGGCCGAACACGTCGCCCGACAGCAGGGCAAGCAACGCCTCGCGCATACGGAAGAAATTCCGCGGCGCCATGAACAACTGGCGCATCGCCGGGCGGTTCATCCGGTAGATGTACCAGGAGAAACTGGCGAGGGACTGCGCCACCGCCGCCTCGAACCGGCGCATCGCGCGGTCCGCCTGTGCCCGGGTGCCATGCAAACAGGCGGAGACGGCGTCCGCGCCGAGGAAACCGCCCTTCATGGCGAGATAGACGCCGGTCGAGAACACCGGATCGATGAACGCGTAGGCGTCGCCGAGCAGGATGTAGTTCCGTCCGGTCATGTGCTGCGCCACATAGGAGTAGTTGCCGGTCGCCGTCGCCGGGCCGCAGATCGTGGCGTCGCGCAACCGTTCGCCGAGCGCCGGGCAGAGGGCGATCAGGCCCATCAGGAAGCTGGTGACATCGGTTCCGCGCGCCTTGATGAACTCCGGGCTACATACCGCGCCGATGCTGGTGGTACCGTCCGCCAGCGGGATGAACCAGAACCAGCCATGGGCGAACCAGAAAATGCTGATATTGCCCTCCGCCTTGTCCGCCAGGCGGTGCGCCCCGGTGAAATGCGCGAACACCGCCGCGCTCTTGTGCCTTGGGTTGCGCTGCTTGATGGCCAATTTGTTCGCCAGCAGCGTATCGCGCCCCGAGGCGTCCACCAGGAACTTCGCCGAAAAAACGGCCTCGGCGCCGGCATCGTCCTGCCCGGTGGCGACGACGCCGCCGCCCGGGGGAAAGCGGATGTCGTTGATCCGGCAACCCTCGACGACCCGGGCCCCCTTCGCCGCGGCGTTCTTCAGCAGGACATGGTCGAATTCGGACCGGCGCACCTGGTACGAGTAGAAATACCGCTTGTCCCAGGCTTGGGAAAAATCCAGCGTCATCGCGGCATCGTGATCCGGCGAGACGAACTCGACGCCGAATTTCGGCATGCCGATGCGGTCGATTGCCTCCTTTACGCCAAGTTCTTCCAGTAGAGGGACATTTATCGGCAGCAGCGATTCGCCGATGTGAAAGCGTGGGTGACGGTCTTTCTCGACCAGTAGGACCCGCTCGCCGCGGCTGGCGAGCAGGGTGGCCACGGTGGAGCCGGCGGGTCCGCCGCCGACCACCAGAACGTCATACTCTTGGTTGGCGGATTGGATTTCTGCACTTGTCAAAACGGCACCATGGGAAAAGGCGGGCAGGGCACAAAGGGGAGCGGATCAGACCCGACGACCCGCTTGTGTGCCGCCCGCGCAACACAAGCTATGAAATTCTTAGCGGTGCTTGCCGCGGGGTGTCCATGCCGGCATCGGCGCCTCCGCCGGCCTCGCCCAGTTCGTAGATCCGGCCTGTCGGTCGAGTATGCCGCAAATCGCGGGCTGACAAGGGCCATGGCTGCCTGTAAAATAAAAACTGAAACTGAAGCAATATCTCCGGAACACTGAATGCCCGATCCTACTTCCCAGAGCCCACAAGAAACCCAATTGGCGGAACTGATCGTCAAGACACTTAATCTCGACACAATCGCTTCGGATATTGATCCGGAAGCGCCGCTTTACGGCGAAGGACTTGGTCTTGATTCAATCGACATTCTCGAAATCGCGCTGGCCGTTTCGCAGACCTACGGGGTGAAGTTGCGCGCCGACGACGAGAACAACACGGCCATCTTCGTGTCGCTGCGCCGGCTGAACCAAGAAATCCAGACGCGCCGGACCCAGTAGATGCGCGCCTTCGCCCATACGATCCGGGCACGCAATGTCGGCAAATTCCTGGCCGTCGCCTGTCTGCTGGGCGCACCGATCGTCGCCCATGTGTCCCTCGTCAGTCATCGTGGCACGGCTCTCGCGGGATCGCTGATCGCCGTTCAGGCCGGGTTGATCGGCTGGGCCGCATTGTCATTGGCAGCAGCCCCGGCAATTCGCCGCAACCCTGGGCGCTGGCTGGCCGTCCGCCTGATGGTTTGCGCCGGCCTGTTCGGCCTGACCGTGGCCATCTGGCGCCGCGCGGATGCCGGACTGTCGCTGGCGGAAGCGGTGCCGCACGCCGCCGCCTATCTTGGGCTGCTGACGCTGTTCGCCACCTCGCTGGCCCCGGGGCGGGACGCCCTCATCACCATCGTGGCGCGCCGCTCGCGCGGCGCGCTGAGCGACGATCTGCTGCGCTATACGCGCGCGGTCACCATCGCCTGGTGCGGCTTCTTCACCGCTCAGCTTGCCGCCTCGCTGCTGCTTTGGCGGTTCGCGCCGCTGGCGTGGTGGTCGGCGTTCGTCAATCTCGGCACCGTGCCGCTGGTGCTGCTGATGTTCGGCGCCGAACTCGCCTATCGCCACAGGCGGCACGGCATCCATGTTCCC
>JBBIQA010000003.1:0-43047 GCA_037442565.1 Rhodospirillales bacterium | reverse complement strand
GTTCGCGGTCGGCTTCGCCGCGTCGCTGTGCCGCCGCCAGATCACCCTGCTGCCGCCGTCCGAGGCGCCTGGGCTGATCGAGGCGACCCTTGCCGGGTATGACGACGTCTATTGCCTGACCGACACTCCAACTTACACCCCACAGGCGGCTTCGGTGCCGGTGTTCCCCTATCCGACCCTGCCGGCCCGCAGCGAGGAACCTGCGCCGTTGCCGCGTTTCGCCGCCGGCCAGCCCGCCGCGATCCTGTTCACATCCGGCTCGACCGGGCTGCCGCAGCCGCATGTGCGCAGCTGGGGCCTGCTGGTTTCCAGCGCCATCAGCGCCGGGCTGGAACTCGGGGTCGACCGCCTGCCTGGCGCCAGCCTGATCGGCACGGTGCCGCACCAGCACAGCTACGGGCTGGAATCGCTGATCCTGCTGGCCTGGCAGCACGCCGTGGTGCTGCATGCGGAGCGGCCGTTCTACCCCAGCGACATCTGCGCCCGCCTCGCCGCCGCTCCCCGCCCGCGCATCCTGATCACCACGCCGGCGCATCTGCGGGTGCTCGTCGCCGAGCCCGGCGCCCTGCCGCCGATGGATTTAGCCGGCGACCTGCCGCCGATGGATTTAGCCGGCGCCCTGCCGCCGATGGATTTAGCCGGCGCCCTGCCGCCGATGGATCTTATCGTGTCAGCCACCGCACCGCTGCCGCGCGATCTGGCGGCCGCGGCGGAAGCCGGCTTCGCCGCTCCCGTGCATGAAATCTTCGGCTGTTCCGAGGTCGGCCAGTTGGCCGCCCGGCGCACCCTGCACACCGAGGAATGGACCTGCCTGGAGGGCATCGCGCTGCGCCAGGACGGGACGGCCACCTGGGCCGACGGGCCGGCCATCCCGGTCGAGACGCAGCTGGCCGATATCATGGAGCTGCGCGATCCCCGCCATTTCCGGTTGCTCGGGCGCACCGCCGATCTCGTCAACATCGCCGGCAAGCGCAGTTCACTTGCCTATCTGAATGCCCAGATCAACGCCATCGAGGGCGTGCAGGACGCCGTGTTCGTGATGGGGGACGAAACGGGATCCGGCCCCGCGCGGCTGGTCGCCTTCGCCGTGGCGCCGGGGCTCACGGCAGCCGCCATCCTGGCCGCCCTGCGCCGGCGCATCGACCCCGCCTTCCTGCCGCGGAAGCTGCACCTGGTGCCACGCCTGCAACGCAACGAGCTGGGCAAGCTGACCCGGGAAACCGTGACGCAAATGCTGGCCGAGGCTGATAGCCGCCGATGAGTGGACACGCGGAGCGGCCTATGGCCATGGACCATCCTGCGGCGGCGGGACATTTCCCGGGCAATCCGATCATCCCCGGCGCCGCCCTGCTGGCGGAAATCATCGGCGCCATCGCCCCGGGGCACCCCGGCCTGATCTGCCGCCAGATCGGCTCGGCCAAATTCCTGCATCCGGTCCGCCCCGGCGATCTCCTGTCGATCGACTGGGAAGCCGCGGCGAACGGCGACATCCGCTTCACCTGCACGCTCGCCCCGGGCGGTCCGCGCGTGTTGACTGGCGCGCTGCGCTTCGGGCCGCCATAACCCGCGCGATGGTGAAGCGGCCGAACTGGGCGACACAGAAGGAGCGCGGCTCGGTCTGGACGATCCACGCGATCGTCTGGCTGGCCCTGCGTCTCGGCAGGCGGCCGATGCGGGCCCTGCTGCTGCCCATCTGTCTGTATTTCATGCTGGTACCGTCGCACTGGCAACGCGCCTCGCGCGCCTACCTGCCGCGCGCGCTCGGCCGCGCGGCGCGTTTCCGCGATGGCTGGCGGCACTGCCACAGCTTCGCGTCCTGTCTGCTGGACCGCGTCTATCTGCTGAACAACCAGACCGAACGGTTCGCGATCGGCGTGCACGGCGTGGCGCTGATCGACGAATTGCGTGCCAAGGGGCAAGGCTGCCTGCTGTTCGGCGCCCATCTCGGCAGCTTCGAGGTGTGCCGCGCCGCCGGGCGCGTGGTGGCGGACCTGCCGGTCAGCCTGCTGATGTACGAGGACAACGCGCGCAAGACCGGCGCCGTGCTGAACGCCGTCAACCCCGCCTTGGGCATGGAGATCATCGCCCTCGGCCGCCCGGGCTCCATCCTGGCGGTGCGCGACCGGCTGGAACGCGGGCATCTGGTCGGCGTGCTGGCCGATCGCGGGTTGACCGAGGATCGCCGCGTGCGGCTGCCGTTTCTGGGGGCGCCGGCCTGGTTTCCCGAAGGTCCGTTCCGCATGGCGGCGTTGCTCGGCCAGCCGGTGCTGCTGATGTTCGGCATCTATCGCGGCGGCAATCGCTACGACATCCTGTTCGAGGCGATGCCGGACCCGGGGGATGTGGCAGCCTCGATGCGCCACTATGTCGCCCGACTGGAGCATTACTGCCGCGAGGCGCCTTACAACTGGTTCAACTTCTATGACTTCTGGAGCTAGTACCCGCAGGGCTGTGGCCTACTGGCTGGCCTTCGCGCTGGCGCTTTGGCCGGCGGCGGGCCGGGCCGGGCGTGACATCGCCGCCCCGCGCTGGGGGCTGGCCGAACTGATGGCCGGGCTGAGCCGGGTTCCATCGGGCACGGCCCGCTTCGTCGAGCGCAAATACCTGCAGATGACGACCGCGCCGCTGCAATCCTCCGGCATCCTGCGTTATGTCGCGCCCGACCGGCTGGAGAAGCAGACGCTGCTGCCCCAGCCCAGCCGGCTGACGATCGCCGGCGACCGGCTGACCGTCGAGCGTCCCGGCGAGCCGGCGCGCGTGATCTCGCTGCAGGAACGGCCGGAGATCGGCGCCCTGGTCGCCGGGGTGCGTGCCACCATGGCGGGCGACCTGACGACGTTGACCCGCTTCTACACAACCTCGCTGCACGGCGATGCGGCGGGCTGGCAGCTCGATCTGTCTCCCAGGGAACCGCACATCCGCGAACTGGTGTCGATCATCCGCATCACAGGCAGCGGCGACGCGCTGACCGGCGTCGAGACGCTGGAGAGCGACGGCGACCGGACCGAGATGACGATCGACGCGAAGCCTAAATGACCCTCCGCCGCCTGATCGTCGGCGTCTGGCTGATGGGGCTGGCCGTCGCCGCGCTGACCATCGCCCGCACGCCGTTCGACACCGACATGTCGGCGTTCCTGCCGCGATCGCCGCGACCGGCGCAGCAATTGCTGGTCGACCAGCTGCGCGAGGGCGTGGTGTCCCGGTTGATCCTGGTCGCGCTGGAACACGCGCCGCCCGCCGCCCTGGCGTCCTTGAGCCGCAGCCTGGCGGCGAAACTGCGCCAGGACGACCGTTTCGCGGTGGTCAATAACGGCGAAGCTTCGGCGATGACGCGCGAGCGCGACCTGCTGTGGCGGCACCGCTATCTGCTCAGCCCGGCCGTCACGCCGGAGCATTTCAGCAAGCCGGCCCTGCGCCGCGCGCTGGATGAAGATGTCGCCCTGCTGGGCTCCGATCTCGGCGTGCTGGTCAAGCGTATGCTGCCCGCCGACCCGACCGGGGAGATGCTGAAACTCCTGCAGAATCTGGAGGGGCGCTCGCACCCGGCCAGCGTCGGTGGTGTGTGGTTCACACATGACGGCGCCAGCGCCCTGCTGATGGTCTCGACCCGGGCGGCCGGTTTCGACATCGACGGCCAGGAAGCGGCGCTGAACCGGATCCACGAGGCGTTCGACGCGGCACGCCGCGAGGTGCCGGACGCCGGCACGGCCACGCTGGTAACGACCGGGCCGCCGGTGTTCGCGGTGGAGTCGCGCGCGCATATCAAGGGCGACGCGGAGCGGCTTTCCCTGATCGCCACCGTGCTGGTCGCCGGGGTGCTGCTGCTGGCGTATCGTTCGGCACGGGTGCTGGTGCTGGCGTTGCTGCCGGTCGGGAGCGGCATCCTGGCCGGCATCGCCGCGGTGGGCGCCGCGTTCGGTTTCGTGCACGGCATCACGCTCGGCTTCGGCGTGACGCTGATCGGCGAGGCGGTCGACTACGCCATCTATTTGTTCACCCAGACGCCGCCCGGCGGTGCGCCGCGCGCCACGCTGCCGCGCATCTGGCCGACTTTGCGCTTGGGCATGCTGACCTCGGTGTGCGGCTTCAGCGCCATGCTCGCATCGAATTTCACCGGCTTCGCGCAGCTGGGCCTGTTCACCATCATCGGGCTGCTCACCGCCCTGGCGGTGACGCGCTGGGTTCTGCCGGCATTGCTGGCGGAGAATTTCTCCGCTTCCGGCTCGGTCTGGTTTGCCGTCCCGGTGCTGGCGCTGTTCCGCCATGCGGCATGGCTGCGCTGGGTCGTGCTGGGCGTCACGCTCGCCGCCCTCCTGTCGGTCGGGCTGCATCGCGCGCCCTATTGGGAGAGCGAACTCACCAGCATGAGCCCCATTCCAGCCGCCGAGACCGCGCTCGACGCCCGGCTGCGCCGCGAGATCGGAGCACCGGATGTGCGTTACATGCTCGTGGTCGAAGGAGCGGACCGCGAGGCGGCCCTGGCGGCGAGCGAACGGGTCGCCGCGCGGCTGGAGCCTGTGATCGCATCCGGTGCGATCGGCGGTTTCGACGCGCCCGGGCAGTGGCTGCCGAGCCAGGCCACTCAAAGCGCCCGCCGCGCCGCGCTGCCCGATACGCAAACACTGGCGGCCAACCTGGCCCAGGCAGTGATCGGCACCAGGCTGCGCGGCGATATCTTCGCCCCGTTCCTGACCGATGTGGAAGCCGCGCGGCAAGGCCAATTGCTGCGGCGCGAAGACCTGGACGGCACCAGCCTCGCCCTGCAGGTGGATACGCTCCTGACGCGGCACGGGTCGGGCTGGGTCGCCTTGCTGCCACTGCACGCGGTGGTGGACGGCCCGGCCCTGGCTGGCAGGATCGACGCCCTCGGCGTGCCTGGTCTGGTCTTCCTCGACCTGAAGCGGGAGTCTGACAATCTGCTGGACAGCTATCGCGGCGAGGCGCTGACGCTCTCGGGCGTCGGCGGCCTGGTGATCGTGGCGCTGCTGGCCGTCAGTCTGCGCGATCCCCGGCGGATCGCCGCGGTGCTGCTGCCGCTGGCGGCCGCCGTTATCTGCACCGCGGCGATGCTGTTGGCAGGCTCGCAGCGCCTGTCGATCTTCAACCTGTTCGGCCTGCTGCTGGTGGTGGCGGTCGGATCGAATTACTGCCTGTTCTTCGAGCGCCCATATCTCAAACCCCCGGAGCCTGCGGCCGGGCCGGGCGGGAGGGTGTGCATCGCCGCCTCCGGCGACCGGGCCCGCATGGTCGCCTCGCTGGTGCTGGCCAATCTGTGCACGGTGATCGGCTTCGGCATCCTGTCGTTCTCGCGCGTGCCGGTGCTGCACGGCATCGGCGCCACGGTGGCGCTCGGGGCCTTCCTGTGCCTGCTGTTCGGCGCCGTGCTGAGCCCGCGCCGGACATGACCGATCGCCCGCTTCTGGTGATGGTGCCGGGGGCCTATTTCCAGCCCGGCGATTTCGCTGAGCACGGCTTCCTCGATGCCCTGCGCCGGCAGGCCGGCGGGGCCGGAGGGGTCGACGCGATCGTTGCGAACCTGCCGGCCGAACGCTACCTGGAGGGCGACGCGGCTGCGTGGCTGCACGCCGAAATCATCGCCCCGGCCCTGGCGCGCGGGCATCGGCGGCTGTGGCTGCTGGGGATTTCGCTCGGCGCGATGGGGGCGCTGCTCCATGCCCAGGCGTATCCGGCGGTCATCGAGGGGATGATCCTGCTGGCGCCCTTCCTCGGCACGCGCGGGCTGATCGCCGAGGTCGCCGCCGCCGGCGGCCTGGCGCGGTGGCAGCCAGGACCGATTGCCGCGCAGGACACCGAGCGCCGCCTGCTGGCCGGCCTCAAGGCCGGGCTGCCGCCCCGCCTGTATGTGGGCTACGGAATGGCGGACCGCTACGCGGCGGCGGGCCGGTTGCTCGCCGCCGAATTGCCGGAAGGGCGAGCCGCGGTCACCGAAGGCGGCCATGACTGGCCGACCTGGGAGCTTCTGTGGCGCGAGATCCTGGCCAGGGCGCCGTTCGATGCCTAACCGCACTATCCCCCGGCGATGTAGGGACGCACCATCTTGGCGGGATCCACGATCCGGTCGAATTCCTCTTCCGTCACGAAACCAAGTTCCAGCGCCGCCGCCTTCAGCGTCAGGTCGCGGTCCGTGGCGTGATGCGCGATCTGCGAGGCCTTGTCGTAGCCGATCACCGGCGCCAGGGCGGTCACCAGCATGAGGGAGGTTTCGACGTATTCCTGGATCCTTCCTCGGTTGGGCTCGGTGCCCTCGACCAGAAAGCGGCGGAAATTCGTGCAGCCGTCGCTCAGCAGGGTGATCGACTGCATCACGTTGAAGATGATCAGCGGCTTGTAGACGTTCATTTCCAGATAGCCGCCCGCGCCGCCGAAACCGGCGGCGACATCATTGGCCATCACCTGAACCGCGATCATGGTCAGCGCCTCGGCCTGGGTCGGGTTGACCTTGCCCGGCATGATGGAGGAGCCAGGCTCGTTCTCCGGCAGGCGCAACTCGGCAAAGCCGGCACGCGGACCGCAGGCCATCAGGCGGATGTCGTTGGCGATCTTGTAGACCGAGACCGCCAGCGTGCGCAGGGTGCCGGACAACTGCACCAGCGCGTCATGCGAGCCCTGCACGGCAAATTTGTTGGGGGCGCTGACGAAGGGCAGTGCGGTGAGGCGCGCGATCCCGCGAGCGGCCGCCTCGGCGAAGCCGGGCGCGGCGTTGATCCCGGTGCCCACCGCCGTGCCGCCCAGCGCCAATTCATAAACCCCCTTCAGCGCGTCGCGCAGGCGATCGAGGTTATCGCCCAGCATTCCGACATAGCCGAACCATTCCTGGCCGAGGGTGATCGGCGTGGCGTCCTGCATGTGGGTGCGGCCGATCTTGACGATGTCCTGCCATGCCTCGGCCTTCGCGGCGATCGCGTCGCAGAGCGCGGTCACCGCCGGCAGCAGCCGCCCGGTCACGCCGGTCGCGGCCGCGATGCACATGGCGGAGGGGAACGTGTCGTTGGACGATTGCGACATGTTCACATGGTCGTTGGGGTGCACCGGATCCTTGCTGCCGAGCGCGGTGCCCGCGAGTTGGCAGCACCGGTTCGCGATGACCTCGTTCACGTTCATGTTGAACTGCGTGCCGCTGCCGGTCATCCACACATGCAGCGGAAACATGTCGTGATGCCGCCCGGCGAGGATCTCGTCGCAGGCCTGCACGATCAGCGCGTGGACCGGGCCGGCGAGCCGTCCGCCGGCGTGGTTGGCGTCGGCGGCGGCCTTCTTCAGTAGCGCATAGGCGGCGATCATCTCGGGCGGCATCAGGTCGCGGCCGATGCTGAAATATTGCAGCGACCGCTGCGTCTGCGCGCCCCAGAGGCGGTCGGCGGGAACTTCCACCACGCCGAGGCTGTCGGTTTCCTGCCGTGTGGGGGCCATGGCGTTGCTCTCTCCGGTAACGAATGTCGACGCCGCACGCAGCGGCTGCGCAGGGATGATTATGCGTCCCAGCCGTAGAAGCCATCTTACCCCCGCGCCGCTCAGCGCCCGCCTTGCGCGATCGCACCAGCCGCGGAAATGCGCTGGTCGTAATTCTCGGCCAGGGCGCGTAGCGCGGCCGCGCCATCGCCGGAAAACGACGGACCATGCATCAGCGCCAACGTGCGCGGTGACAGCTCCGCCAGCCCGCGGATCGTTGCGCCCGTGGCAGGGTTCAGGCTGGAAGACCTGAATATGTCCTCGGCGACGATCGCGGGCCCGACAATATCGTCCTGCGTCAACGCGGGACCATTGCCGAGCTGGGCGAACAGGTCGCCGCACAGCAGGGTTCCGGTTGTCTCCTCGTAAAGCACGCCCGCCTCCCAGCCATGTGGGATGTGCGGCGTGTCGATGTAGCGGACCCGCTTTCCCTGCCCCAGGTCGATCGTTTCGCCATCCTGCAGGACGCGCGGCGCGCGGTCGGCCATGTCGTTCAGCGACACCAGGCAACCGGTCTGTCCGTGCGCCACCTCGGCCCGCGGCGCGGCCGCCAGCCACTCGTTCATCGCACCGCACTCGTCCGCCTCATAGTGGCCGAAGGTGATCCAACGCAGCCGCTCGGGCGGAATGACGCGGCTGACAGCCGACCGTATGAGGGGGAACATTCGCCGTAGACCGGTATGGAACAGCAGGGGCTCGTCCCCAAGAACGAGAAACTGGTTGAAGGTGAAACCGGCAGGAGGCGCTATCTCCGCCACGCATGTCGAGAAGCGATAGATGCCGTCGGCGATTTCATCGATTCTGGTTTCCATGCGTTCCCCCGATTTCCGGCCGGATGCCGAGCCATGGCTCGCGATCGAGGACCCGAGCAAGCGGCCGCGCCCCAGCCTTCAAGCAGTCTATGGCTGGCACGAGCGCAACGCCAGCCTCGCCGCCTGCGTGCCGCGCGATGCCGGATATTACGCCCATTGGCATCCGGCCGCCCAGGCGGCTAGCCTTCCGGTGGACCGGTTCGGCGCAGGCCGCCGGCCCGGTGCGTGCCCAGCGTCTAAGTCCAGTGCCGAAGAGCACGAATAAAAGGAGGAAAGACCATGCTGCCCACTAAAATGCTCATCCGCCGCCGCTCCCTGCTGCGCGGCGCCGCAGCCGCCGCGGCCCTGCCATTGGCCGCGCCATCGATCGCGCGCGCGGCCACAACCCCTGGCGTGACCGATACCGAGATCAAGATCGGCAACACCAACGCCTATTCGGGACCCGCGTCGGCCTATGGAACGATCTCCAAGGCCGAGGCCGCATATTTCCGGATGATCAACGACGCCGGCGGCGTGCACGGTCGCAAGATCACTTACATTTCCTACGATGACGGCTACAGCCCGCCGAAAACGGTGGAGATGGTGCGCAAGCTGGTGGAGCAGGACGACGTCGCGCTGATGTTCAATCCGCTCGGCACCCCGACCAACACGGCCATCTACAAATACCTGAACCAGAAGAAGGTGCCGCATCTGTTCATCTCCACCGGGGCGGACAAATGGGCGGATTACAAGGAACATCCGTGGACGCTGATGTGGTCGCCCAGCTACCGGGTGGAGGCGCAGATCTACGCCAAATACGTGCAGCGGATGAAGCCGGACGCCAAGATCGGCCTGATCTACCAGAACGACGATTTCGGCAAGGATTACTACAACGGCTTCAAGGACATCCTGGGCGACAAGTTCGCTGGCAAGGTCACTGCCGTCTCCTACGAGGTGACCGACGCCACGGTGGACAGCCAACTGGTTACGCTGCAATCGGCGGGCTGCGACACGCTGGTCACAGCGGCGACGCCGAAATTCGCCGCCCAGACCATCCGACGCGTTTATGAAATGAACTGGAAACCGATGCATGTGCTGAGCAACGTGTCGATCTCCGCCGGCTCCGTCATGCTGCCGGCCGGGGCGGAGAAGGGCATCGGGATCATCAGCTCGGGCTACCTGAAGGATGCCACGGACCCGGCCTGGAAAGACGATCCCGGCATGACGCAATGGCGCGCCTTCATGCGCAAATGGTATCCTGAGGGCGACATCGTCGATACCGCCAACGTGTTCGGCTTCGGCGTCTCCCACACGCTGGTAACGGTGCTGCAGCAATGCGGGCGGGATCTCTCGCGTGAGAACATCATGAAGCAGGCCACCCACCTGCACGAGACCGACAACCCGGTAACCCTGCCGGGCATGAAGATCCAGACCAGCCCCACCAACTACCGCCCGATGCGCCAGCTGCAACTGATGAAATGGAACGGAAAAAGCTGGGACCGTTTCGGCGATCTGATCGAAGGCGCCGGCGTCTGACCACGCAGCCGCTCCGGCGCCCGGCTCTGGCCGGGCGCCGGAGCGGGAAATAATTCGCACTGGCCGGGGCCGCCAATACCGGCCAGTATTCCATTCGCAGAGCTGGCCCGCCAATGAGGCCAGAAACAGGGAGAGAGAAGCTCGCCATGACGCAAGCCATCCGCCGCCGCACCTTGCTCGGAACCACCGCCGCCGCCGGAGCCAGCCTGGCGCTGCCGGGCCGGGCCCGGGCGGACCAGACCATTCGCATCGGTGTGCTCACCGACATGGCCGGCGCCTACGCCGCCAACACCGGCCCCGGCTCGGTGCTGGCCACGCAGATGGGGATCGATGATTTCGCCAGGACCCATCCGCACATCAAGGTGGAGCTGCTATCCGCCGACATGCAGCTGAAGCCGGACGTGGCGCTGGCCATCGCCGGCGACTGGTATGACAACAAGGGGGTGGATCTGGTCATGGATCTGCCGCTGTCCTCCGCCGCCTTTGCGGTCGGCGACATGGCGAAGGCCAAGGACAAGCTGGCGATCTTCACCGGCGCGGCCTCGGCCGACCTCACCGGCCCGCGCTGCGGTCCGAACCATCTGCACTGGGCCTACGACACCTGGTCGATGCCGCATGCCGTCGTGGACGCGCTGGTGAAGGAGGGCGGCAACACCTGGTTCTTCATCACCGCCGACTACGCCTTCGGCCACTCGCTGGCGAACGACTCCGCCGCCTTCGTGCGCGCTGCCGGCGGCAAGGTGCTGGGCGAGGCGGCGCACCCGTTCCCCGGCACCACGGATTTCTCCGCCTATATCCTGCAGGCGAAGGCGAGCGGCGCGAAGGTGGTCGGCCTGGCGAACGGCGGCAGCGACACGCAGAACTGCCTGAAGCAGGCTGCCGAGTTCGGCCTGATGAAGGGCGGACAGAAGGTCGCCGGCATGCTGCTGCTGATCAACGACGTGCATGGCATGGGCCTGCAAACGGCGCAGGGCGTGCTGCTGAGCGAGCCCTATTACTGGAACCTGAACGACGGCACGCGCGCCTTCGCCAAGCGCTTCGCCGCCAAGTCTACCGGCGGCGCGGTGCCGAACTCGCCGCAGGCCGGGCAATATTCCGCCGTCACCCATTACCTGAAGGCGGTCGCGGCGATGGGCGTGGACAAGGCGAAGGCAAGCGGGCGCGCGGTGATCGCCCGGATGCGTTCCATCCCGGTGGAGGACCCGATCTTCGGCAAGAGCGTGATCCGTCCCGACGGAAGGGTGATCCACGCCCTGTACCTGTTCGAGGTGAAATCGCCGGCCCAGTCCAAGGGACCGTGGGACTATTACAACCTGCGCCGCACGATCCCGATGGACCAGGCCTTCCGCCCGCTCGCCGACGGCCACTGCCCGATGATCAAGGCCTGAGGCGTAACGCCGGATCGGGGGTGCGCGTGCGTCTGCGGGCGCACGCGCGGCCTTCGGTCAGGCCTTGGACGGGGACCAGCCATAGACCCGCTGCAGGGTCCCGCCCATCAGTACCGCGCGCTCGCTGTCGGACAGCCGCGGGCTGAGGCGAAACGCCTCGACGCCCTGGCCGTAGGTCAGCAGTTCCACCGCCCGGGTCCAGTCGGTGCCCCACATGCAACGATCCAGGCCGAAGGCGTCGAAGATCCGCCACAGCGGATCCCACAGATCGTTGTACGGAAACGGCTCGTGCGACAGCGTGCAGGCGCCGCTGATCTTCACCATCACGTTCCGGTGCGCCGCCAGCGCCAGCAGCTTCGGCAGGTCGGCGAACGGCTCGGCGGGGACCGGCGGCTCGAACGGCTGTTGCAGGCCGAGATGATCGATCACCAGAACCGTGTCCGGATTGCCCGCCGCCAGCAGCCGGGCCTGCTCCAGCCGCCCCCAGCACAGCAGGTTCACCGGCAGGGAATGCCGTGCCGCGGCGGCGAGCACCCGGCGGATGCCGGGATCGGCGGCGTCTTCCGATACGCCGCGGTTGAGCATGATGCGGATGGCGACCGTGCCCTCGGTCGCTGCCCAGTCGGCGATGGTATCGGCAACGCCAGGATCGGCGGGATCGACCGGCTTGATCAGGGCGAAGCGGCCGGGGTGCGCCGCGTGCACCGCGAGGGCGTAGCTGGCATCGTAGCGGTACATGGTGAAGGGAGAGACCAGCAGCGCGCCGTCGACCCCCACCGCGTCCATGGCGGCGACCATCTGCTCCCCGGTCACCTCGGGCGGGCCGTGCAGAACGGCCGCCCAGGGGCGGCCCGGATGGTCGCGTTCGTAGGCATGCACCTGAGCATCGATGATCGGGGCATCGTTTGCCGGCATGGTTCCATCCTCCCCGCGTCCTGCCGCCGATCCGGGTGCCGGCGCGCACGCTGCGCTGAGTGTATCCGCACCCCCGCCCGGCACGCCAGCCAGCACACCAGCCGGCATGCTGCCGGATGGGGAGACGGTCAGGAAATGATGCCGCGGGCGCGCAGTTCCGCCACCACCTGCTCGGCCAGTGCCTCCGCCGGCTGTTCCATGGTCGGCAGATGCAGCTCCGGCGCCGTGGGCGCTTCGTACGGCGCGTCCACGCCGGTGAAATTGCGCAACTGCCCGGCATCCGCCTTCACGTACAGCCCCTTCGGATCGCGCCGCCGGCATTCCTCCACCGGGGTATCGACATAGATCTCGATGAACTCGCCGGCTTCCACCGTGTCGCGCGCCAGGCCGCGCTCGGCGCGGTACGGGGAGATGAACGACACCAGCACGATCAGCCCGGCATCGACGAACAGTTTCGCCACCTCGGCGATGCGGCGGATGTTCTCCACCCGGTCCGCCTCGGTGAAACCCAGATCGCGATTCAGCCCGTGGCGCACGTTGTCGCCGTCCAGCACCATCGTGTGCCGGCCCATCGCCGCCAGCCGCCGCTCCACCAGGTTGGCGATGGTGGACTTGCCGGAGGCGGACAGCCCGGTGAACCACAGCACCGCCGGCTTCTGGCCCTTCAGCGCGGCGCGCACGGTCTTGTCCACGTCCAGCTGGTGCCAGTGCAGATTGCGCGGCCGCGCCCTGGCGGCGATCACCATGCCCGCGCCGACGGTATCGCCGGACAGGCGATCGACCAGAATGAAACCACCCAGCGTGCGGCTGTCGGCATAGGGCTCGCAGATCAGCGGCCGGGTGAGCGAGATCGTCACGCGCCCGATCTCGTTCAGCCGCAGCTCCTGAACCGGGACTTCCTCCAGCGTATCGATATCGAGCTTCGCCGCCAGCGCCGTCACCGTGCCGGTGACCGTGCGCGTGCCCAGCATGACCCCATAGGCCCGGCCGCGGAACAAAGGGGTGTCGGTCATCCAGACGACCCAGGCGGTCAGCTCGTCGGCCGCCACCGGCGCCGGTTCCGCCGCCAGCACGTCGCCGCGCGAGACGTCGATCTCGCGGTCCAGCACCAGCGTCACCGCCTCGCCCGCCGATGCTTCCAGCAGGTCGCCGTCCATCGTTACGATGCGTGCGACGCAGGCCGCGACCGCGCCGGCGGCATTGGCGATCGCATCGCCGGGGCGGACCCGTCCGGAGGCGACCGTCCCGGCATAGCCGCGAAACGACGGATCCGGGCGGTTGACCAGCTGCACCGGCATCCGGAACGGCCGGCCGGCGGCTTCGCGGGCTGGCTGGGCGGCTTCCAGCGCCGCCAGCAGCGACGGGCCGCCATACCAGCCCATGCGCTCGCCGGGCTGGATGACATTGTCGCCATCGCGCGCGCAGATCGGAATCGCGGTCACCGGAATGTCGCCGAGGCGGGCGCGCAGGGCATCGAAATCCGCGACGATGCGCTCGAACACGCCCTGCTCGAAGCCCGCCAGGTCCATCTTGTTCACCACCAGCACGATCTGGCGGACCCCCATCAGCCAGGCGATCGCCGCGTGCCGGCGGGTCTGCGCCAGCAGGCCCTTGCGCGCGTCCACCAGCAGCACCGCCACATCCGCGGTGGACGCGCCGGTGGCCATGTTCCGCGTGTACTGCTCGTGCCCCGGCGCGTCGGCCAGGATGAAGCGCCGGCTCGCGGTCTGGAAGAAGCGGTAGGCGACGTCGATCGTCACGCCTTGCTCGCGCTCGGCCGACAACCCGTCCACCAGCAGCGCGTAGTCCACGCCCTCGGCCACCGTGCCGAAGCGTTTGCTGTCGCGCTCCAGCGCCGCCATTACGTCTTCCGGCACCGTACCGAACTCGAACAGCAGCCGCCCGATCAGGGTCGATTTGCCGTCATCCACACTGCCGCAGGTGAGGACGCGAAGCAGCGAACTGGCCATCAGAAATACCCGTCCCGCTTCTTCGTCTCCATCGAGCTGTCCTGGTCCTGGTCGATCAGCCGTCCGGCCCGTTCGGAGACCCGGGTGGTCAGCATCTCCTCGATGATTTCGTCGAGATTGCTCGCCGCGGATTCCACGGCGGCGCTGAACGGGTAGCAGCCGAGCGAGCGGAAGCGCACCCGCCGCCGCTCCGGAACCTCACCGGGCAGCAGGCGCATGCGCTCGTCATCGACCATGATCATCGCCCCGTCGCGCATCACCACCGGGCGTTCGGCGGCGAAATACAGCGGCACCACGTCGATCGCCTCGGCGCGGATATAGGTCCAGACATCCAGCTCGGTCCAGTTGGACAGCGGGAACACCCGCATCGTCTCCCCGGGCGCCAGGCTGGCGTTGTACAGGTTCCACAGCTCCGGCCGCTGCAATTTCGGGTCCCAGACATGGCCGGGCGCGCGGACCGAGAAGATCCGCTCCTTGGCGCGCGAACGCTCCTCGTCGCGCCGGGCGCCGCCGATGGCGATGTCGTATCTGCCCTCGGTCAGCGCCTGCTTCAGCGCGTCGGTCTTCATGATCTGGTTGTAGACCACGCTGCCGTGATCGAACGGATTGATGTTGCGCGCCAGCCCCTCGGGGTTGGTGTGCTTGCGCAGTTCCAGCCCGAACCGCGCCACCAGCTCGTCGCGGAACCTGATCATGTCCCGGAACTTCCAGGTCGTATCGATATGCAGCAGCGGGAACGGCGGCCGGGCGGGGTGGAACGCCTTGCGCGTCAGGTGCAGCAGCGCCGAGGAATCCTTGCCAATGGAATAGAGCAGCACGGGATTGCTGGCCTGGGCCGCCGCCTCGCGCAGGATATGGATGCTCTCCGCCTCCAGCAGCTTCAGATGGGCGGGCAGCATCGTGGTCCGGTCAATTCCGTCATTCATTGTTTCGCTTTACCCAGATCGCCCGGGTATGTCTCCCCGCAAAGATGAATGATGAACCTGTTGTAATGCCAGGGCTGGCCGGGCTCCAGAGCCCCGCGCCGCATGGCCCCGTCGACCGCGGCGGAAGTCTCCCGCTAGACTGGCGGCAATGAACGCCGAAAGGGAGACACCGTCATGGCCGGCTGCACACACGATCATTCCCGCTGGGGCGCCGCCGACCAGATCGGCGCCGCCAACCTGCTGACACCGGAAAAGCGCCTGGCCGCGCTGCGCTCGGTCACCCAGGGCCGGGTGTTCGACGTCAGCCATGAAATCGCGATGAACGCGCCGTACATGATGCCGAACCAGACGCCGTATCTGATGTCGCTGTGGACCAACTGGCGCGACAGCATGCGCCGCCGCCGCAAGCTCGGCGCCACCAACGAAGTGGGCGTGAACATCGAGCGGATGGAAATGACCGCGCATGTCGGCACCCATATCGACGCGCTCGGCCATTTCTCCATCGGCGACCGGCTCTACAACAACTGCAGCGCCGAGGACGAAGTGACCGACTGGGGCCTCAACCGGCTCGGCATCGAGCACGCCCCGCCCATGGTCACCCGCGGCATCCTGCTCGATGTCGCCGGCCTCGACGGCGGCGCGCACCTGCAGCCCGGCCGCGTCGTTACGCCCGAGGATCTGCAGAAGGCCACCGCCGATGCGGGCGTAACGATCGAGCCCGGCGACATCGTCATGATCCGCACCGGCTGGGGCCAGCTGTTCGGCATCGACAATGCCCGCTACGTCGCCGGCGAACCCGGCATCGACGTGCCCGCGGCGCGCTGGCTGACCGAACAGGGCGTGGTGGCGGTCGGCAGCGACAACATGGCGGTGGAAGTGCTGCCGAACCCGAACAAGGCCCTCTCCATGCCGGTGCACCAGCATTTGCTGGTGGAAGCCGGCGTCTACATCATCGAGAACCTGGCACTGGAGGAACTGGCGAAGGAGAAGCTCTCAAGCTTCTGCTTCATCCTGCTGGCAACCAAATACAAAGGCGCCACCGGCTGCCCGGTGCGCCCGATCGCGATGGTCTGAAGCAGGTTGGGGCAGAGCCCCAACCTTGCTACGCCAGCCCAGGCACGCGCGACCAGGCGCGCAGGCGGCGATGCAGCAGGAAGGTGGGGATCGCCAGCAATGTGATCGCCGCCGCGGCGAACAGCGCCCCTTCCGCGCCGCCGTACAGGTCCGCGGCGCGGCCGCAGATCGTCGGCACGATCGTGCCGCCGATGTAGTAGGTGCTGTAGAACAGCGACATGCCCACGGCGCGGTTTTCCGGCCGGGCGGACAGCGTGCCTGCGGCCATGATCACGCTGGGATGGACGGATCCGACGACACCGATCAGCAGCGCGCACACGATCGGCCAGCCCACCGCACCGATGGCGCCCAGTCCGAGCCCGAGCGCCAGGGTGCCGAACAGGAACAGGCGCACATGGCCAAGCCGCATGGCGAAGCCGCCGCCGAGCAGGATCGCCGGCACGTTACCCCAGGTGGCGATGGTGATCACCAGCCCGATCAATGCTGGGCTGTCGCCGCGATGCGTCATCATCGCCGGCGCGTAAGCCAGAAAACTGGCATAGGACGCGGTGTAGAAGGTCCAGATCAGTCCGGCGATCATCACCATCGCGCATTCCCGCCCGCCGGGCAGCGAGAACGACCGCGGCACCGGATGCGCGAACGGGGAAGGGCGATAGGCGATAATGAACCAGCAGGCGGCCAGGGCAGCGATCGCCGCGCCGAACTCGAATGCGGCCGGCCAGCCATAGGCCTGGGCCAGCGGCGGGGCGATCAGCTGCGCCATACCGACGCCGACGGGGAACGCGGAGACCGAAATGCCAAGCCCCAGCATCAATTGCCTTCCGTGGCACCAATCGGCGATCATCTTGCCCTGCAGCACGATCATCGCCACCGCCCCCACGCCCGACACGCAGCGCCCGGCGAAGATTGCCCGCGTAGCGCCCAGCAGCCCGCCGATATCGGTGCAGATCAATGCGCCCACGGCCATCAGGCTCAGGCCGATGCCAACGACCAGGTGCTCGCCGAAGCGCCGCCCGAGCAGGCCGAGCGGCAGGGCGGCGAAGATGCCCAGCATCATGAAGGCGCCGACCAAGGCTCCGAGCGCCGTGTAGTCGATGCCGAATTCACGGATCAGAAAGGGGCCGATGCTGCCGACGGTCTGGAACTGGTAGCCGAAGGCGATGCGCGACATGCCGATCGACAACAGGATCAGCCATCGCCGTACGCCATCCGATGCCAGCGAAGCTGCGATAGTCCGTCCCCCCTGTTGCAACCCGCCGGTTCGGCGGTTCGCGTGTTTGATTGCCAAACCCTAGCCCGGCGTACAGCGAGTGGCTATCGGGGCAGCCCCCCGCGCAACGCAATCCTGCCGGCATTCTTGCATGACACGCATGCGTTCAGGCATTCCTATGCGGTGCATCGCGCCCTATCTTAGGCCGATGTCCGACACCCCCGCCTTTCTCGACAAAGACCGTCCCCCTGTTCCCCATATCGTGGTTCCGCGCGGTGTAACGCCCTTCTTCATTCCGGGACGCCCGGTGCGGGGGCGGCTTGTGCGCCTCGGCACGCTGGCCGACGCCCTGCTGACCCGCCGCACCAGCCCGCATCAGGTCACGCGGCTTTCCGGCCAGGCGCTGGCCCTGGTGGCCGGCCTTGCCTCCGGATTGAAGTTCCAGGGCTCGTTCAGCCTGCACGCCAAGGGCGACGGCCCGGTGCCGATGCTGCTGGCCGACTGCACCGATACCGGGGAGCTGCGGGGCTATACCCGCGTGGACGCCGACCGTCTCGACGGCCTGCTGGAGGCCGATCCCACCCCGGCCGCCGACGCTCTGCTGGGCGGCGGGTACCTGGCGTTCAGCGTCGACCAGGGGGCGGACCGCGAGCGCCACCAGGGCATCGTCTCCATCACCGGCGGCAGCCTGGCCGAAATGGCGTTGCACTATTTCGACACCTCCGAGCAGCTGCGATGCCTGGTGCACCTCGCCTGCGCCCCGACCGAGGACGGCTGGCGGGCCGGCGCGTTGATCCTGGAGCGGGTGGCCGGGGACGGCGGCATCGACCCGACGGTCGACGCGGAGGAACAGGAGGAAGCCTGGCGCACCGCGACGGTGCTGGCCGGCACGCTCACCGATGCCGAACTGCTGGACGACGACCTGCCGCCGGACCGGCTGCTCTATCGGCTGTTTCACTCCGAAGGCGTGGCGACCGACCGGTCCCGGGCGTTGTCGTACGGCTGCCGCTGTTCGCGCGCCAAGCTGTCGGGCATCCTGGAGACCTTTCCGGCCGACGATCTCGATCACATGGCCGTGGAGGGCGACATCATCATGACCTGCGAGTTCTGCAACTATGATTTCCGTTTTCCCCGCCAGGCCGTGCGCGGCAAGCAGGGAACCGGCGCCGTGGAAGGTGACGCGTGAACAGGATGTCGAACCGTCGCGGGATGCCGCGTTTCGCCCTGCTGCTGGCGGTCCTGAGCCTGGCCGCCTGCTCCAGCCCCTCCAAGCCGCGCAGCTTCGAGCCGCTGACGTATGACTACCTGACACCGATCCGGCTGAACGTCGCCTCGGTGGAGATCGACAACCGCTTCGTGCCCGCCAGCCGTGACGAGGTAAGCAGCCAGGCGCCGGTCCCGCCGAGCGCGGCATTGCGCCAGATGGCGACCGACCGGCTGAAGGCGTTCGGCACCAGCGGCAAGGCGGTGCTGGTCATCAAGGACGCCTCGTTGGTCAGGAACGGCAACGAGATCCTGGGCCACATGGCGGTGGAACTGGATGTCTACACCTCCGAAAACCAGCGCGCCGCCTTCGCCACGGCGGAGGTCTCCCAGCGCCGCAGCGGCGAGATCGACGATCTGCGGGGCACGCTGTACGACCTGACCAAGACGATGATGGATCGCATGAACGTGGAGCTGGAATTCCAGG
Organism: Rhodospirillales bacterium; assembly: GCA_037442565.1. Taxonomy (GTDB): domain Bacteria; phylum Pseudomonadota; class Alphaproteobacteria; order Acetobacterales; family Acetobacteraceae; genus PALSA-911. The sequence goes on along the minus strand of JBBIQA010000003.1, from coordinate 24,077 downwards.
CCCGGCGCTCCCTGCGCGACTGGATCCTGCCGGATACGCCGGCCGCGGTGCCCCAGGCGGTGCAGCAGCAGGACCTGGCGGCGCCGAAGCGCTAATCCACCTGGATGCGTTCAGGCGCATGTCCGCGCGCCAGAACCGTGCCGATGATCGACGCCTCTGCGTAGCCGGCTCGCCGCAGGGCTGACAGGCAGGCATCCGCCTGCTCCGGCGCCACGCCGGCCAGCAATCCGCCGGCGGTCTGCGGGTCGAACAGCAGCGAGAAGCGCGCCTGCGCACGCACAGCCTCGCTGGCCGCGATCCGCGGCGCCGCGGCCAGGTTTTCCGTGTGCAGCGAGCTCACCATCCCGTCCCGCAACAACGCCTCGGCGCCGTCGAGCAGCGGCACCGTGGCAAGGTCGAGCGCGACATCCACGCCCGACGCCTCCGCCATCTCCAGCAGGTGCCCGGTCAGTCCGAAACCGGTCACATCGGTGCAGGCCGTGGCGGCATGCCCCGCCAGGATGGCCGCGGCACCGGCGGCCGGCTGGGTCATGCCCGCCAGCGCCGCTTCCACCCAGCGCGCCTGCGCCCGATGGCGCATGTCGGCGGCGAAGATCACCCCGGTGCCGAGGGCCCGGGTCAGGATCAGCCGGTCGCCCGGCCGCAGGCCGGATTTGCGCAGCAGCCGGGCGGGATCGGCCAGGCCGTTCACGGACAGGCCAAGCATCAGCTCCGCCCCTTCCGCGCTGTGCCCGCCAATCAGCACGGCGCCCGCGTCGTGCAGGACCGAGGTCGCGCCCGCCAGCATCTGGAACAGGTCGTCCTCCATCCTGGCGGCAGCGGCGAACGGCACCGTGGCGAGGGCCAGGGCGCTGTGCGGTCGCGCGCCCATCGCATACAGGTCGCCCAGTGCGTGATGTGCCGCCACCTGGCCGAAGACGAAGGGATCGTCGATGAAGGCGCGGAACTGATCGGCGGACTGCACCAGAACCTTGCCATCCGGCACGGCGAAGGCGGCGGCATCGTCGCGCGCCGCCAGGCCCAGCTCGACATCCGATGCCGGCGGTTCCAGCCGGGCCAGCACACGACGCAGGATGGAACTGCCGATCTTCGCCGCACAGCCGCCGCAGCGCATCGCCGCTTCCGCCAGCGCCGCCTGCCCGGCCGCATCCGCCACACCCGGCGCGACGGCGGGAAGGGTCACCTGCATGTCCGGCAGGTCGCTGTACATCCGCATGAATTTCCGGTCGATCCAGTCCTTCAGGCGCCAGACCCAGGCCCCCTCGAAACAGAAATCCCCGCGCACGCCCAGCGCATAGCGGTCGCCGGTGGCCAGCAGGCTGAGCCATCGGCGCTGCGGCACGAACCGCCGCAGCCTGCGCCCGGCCACCACCCGGCGCAGGTTCTCGGCCAAGGGCGGTCCGGCGCGCACCGCCATCACGCCGGATTTGGCGCGCCGATGCCCCTCGATGGCAGCGATGTCGCCGGCCGCGAAGACGTCGGGGTGGGAGATCGATTGCAAGCGGTCCGACACGCGCAGGAACCCGCGCGCGTCAGCCGCGAGCCCACAATCGGCTGGCCAGGACGGGCTGGCAGCCTGGGTGGCGACCAGGATTTCGTCCAGATCGACCGGCGCGGCGCCCGTGAAATGAACCTTTCCCGGCTCGATCCGAACTGCCGGATGCGCCACGCGAACCTCGATGCCGCGCGCCGCCAGCAGCCGGCGCACCCGCCGGATCGCGCCGGGCGAAAACCCCGGCAGCACATCCGCCTCGGCACCGAACAGCGTGACCGATGCCCGGGCCGGCGCGAAGCGGTGCCGCAACGCGAATGCCAGTTCCACTCCCGCCGCTCCGGCGCCGATGACGCCGATGCGCACCGGTTCCGATCGCTCCGTGACCCGGACCAGGAGTTGTTCCCATCGTGCGATCAACCGGCCGATCGGCTTCACCGCGATGGTGTGCTCGGCCGCGCCGGGGATGCCGGCCAGATCCGGCGTCGAGCCGATATCGATGGACAGCAGGTCGTACGGCACCTCTGGCCGGCCGTCGCAGAACACCAGCCGCCGGGCGGGATCGAGCCCGGTTGTCTCCGCGTGGTACAGCCGGGCACCGGCGAACCGGGCGAGGCGGCGGACGTCGATATGCATGTCGTCGAACCCGTACTGCCCGGCCAGGAAGCCCGGCAGCATCCCGGAATAGGGCGTGGTCACCTCCCGCGTGATGACCGTCAGCCGCACGCCCGGCATGGGCCGCATCGCGAAACGCCGCAGCACGGCGACATGCGCGTGCCCGGCGCCGACCAGCACGACGTCCTTGAGAATGGGTGTCGCCGGTGTCACGGTGCGCGCCTCGTTCAGGGGGAAATCGCGTGCAGGTTACGGCATCAACGGCTACCGTCCTACCGTCGGTGGACGCCCTGCTGCGCCGGCCCGCCATCGCCGCCGCCGTGCTGGAACAGGGCCGCTCTCTGGTGGTGCAGGAACTGCGCGATGCGCTCGAGCGCCTGCGGGCCGGATTGGCCCAGGGCGCGGCCGTTGCCGGCCGGGACGCCGCTTCGGACATCATCGAAAAGCAGGTTGTGACCCGGCTGCAGGGCTGGACCGAACCGCCGCTGCGAAAAATATTCAACCTGACCGGCACGGTGCTGCACACCAATCTCGGCCGCGCCCCGCTGCCGCCGGAGGCGCTCGCCGCCATGGCTGCCGCCGCCGATGCCTGCAACCTGGAATACGATCTGCAATCCGGCGGACGTGGCGAGCGGGACGACCACGTGATCGGCCTGATCCGCCGCCTGACCGGGGCGGAGGACGCCGTCGTCGTCAACAACAACGCCGCCGCCGTGCTGCTGGCGCTGAACAGCCTGGCGAACCGGCGCGAGGTGCTGGTTTCGCGCGGCGAACTGGTGGAGATCGGCGGCGCCTTCCGCATCCCCGACGTGATGGCCCGCGCCGGCGCGAAGCTGGTCGAAGTGGGCACCACCAACCGCACCCACCTGGCCGATTTCGCCGGCGCCATCGCCCCGCGCACCGCCGCCATCATGAAGGTGCATGCGAGCAACTACGCCATCACCGGCTTCACCGCCGAGGTGCCCGAGCCCGAACTGGCCGCGCTGGCGCGCGAACGCGGCATCCCGTTCCTGAACGATCTCGGCAGCGGCAGCCTGATCGATCTGGAGCATTACGGCCTGCCGCACGAGCCGACGCCGACGGAGGCCCTGCGCGCCGGCGCCGACCTCGTCACCTTCAGCGGCGACAAGCTATTGGGAGGCCCTCAGGCCGGGCTGGTGGTGGGCCGGGCAGCGCTGATAGGCAGACTCCGGAAAAACCCGCTGAAGCGCGCCCTGCGGGTGGACAAACTGACCATGGCCGCGCTCGCCGCCGTGTTGCGGCTCTATCTGGACCCCGACCGCCTGGCCGAGCGGCTGCCGGCCCTGCGCCGTCTGACCCGGCCGGAGGCGGAGATCCGCGCCCTCGCCGATCGCATCTGCGCCGCGCTCTCCGCAAGCTGCGGCGCCGGGGTGGCGGTCTCCGTGGTGCCCTGTGCCAGCCAGATCGGCAGCGGGTCGCGTCCGGTGGACGTGCTGCCAAGCGCCGCGGTCGCGCTGCGCGTGCCCGGCGGGCGCGCCCTGGCCGCCCTGGCCAAGGCGTTCCGCGGCCTGCCGGTTCCGGTGATCGGCCGCCTGCATGACGGCGCCCTGCTGTTCGATCTCCGCTGCCTGGAGGACGAGGCTGGCTTCATCCGCCAACTGGACCGCCTGGCACCGGGCTGATAGCTTCCCTAGCGGAAGAGAACCGTACCCCGGTGGGACGCGCGGACTTCAAATCCGTTGGGAGGCGCCTGGCGTCTCCGGTGGGTTCGACTCCCGCCTCTTCCGCCGCCGCGCACCCGCGCGCTCCCCGGACCCGGTTCCAGGGGTTGTCGGAGCATCGGAAGCAATCGCATGAGCTACACCGTCAAGGAGCTCTTCCTGACCGTTCAGGGCGAGGGCGCCAATATCGGCCGGGTGGCCGTGTTCGTGCGTTTTGCCGGTTGCAACCTGTGGTCCGGACGGGAGGCGGACCGGGAGACGGCGGTCTGCCGGTTCTGCGATACGGATTTCGTCGGTGGGCAGAAATACGGCGCCGCCGGTCTGGCGAAGGCCATCTCGGCCCTGTGGCCCGGTGGGGGGCGGCCGTTCGTGGTGTTCACCGGGGGAGAGCCGCTGCTGCAGCTGGACGACGCGGTGCTGCGGCTGCTGCGCGGAGAGGGCTGGATCGTCTCCATTGAAACGAATGGCACGCAGCCATTGCCGGCGGAGGGTGTCCAATGGGTGTGCGTCAGCCCCAAGGCGGGGGCGCCGCTCGCCCTGACGCGGGCCGACGAGCTGAAGCTGGTCTATCCCCAGCCGGGAGCCATGCCCGGCGATTTCGCGGGGTTTTCCGCGGCGCATCGCTGGCTGTCGCCGATGGCCGGCCCCGATCTGGCGGCCAACACCGCATCGGCCATGGCATATTGTCTCGCGCATCCGCAATGGCGGCTGGCGATCCAGGCGCACAAGACATGGGGTGTCCCGTAACGATCGGAAAATCTGTTCGCCCGGCGCCTGCCGGGAACAGGGCCGCGCCGATACCCTTGCCCTGGGGAGCGACTTCGGCCAAACAACGGCTGGTTCATGATAAAGGAGGCTCGAATGCTCCGTCGCTCGCTGCTCGGTTTTGCCGCCACGCTACCACTTGCCACACGGGCCTGGGCACAGCAGGCGCCGGCGGAAATCAAGATCGGTCACCTGCACGCCAGTTCCGGCCCGTTCGCCAGCATCTCCATGCCGGTCTATACCGGCCTGAAGATCTGGGTGGACGAGACCAACGCCTCCGGCGGCGCGTATGTGAAGGCGTTCGACAAGAAAATTCCGCTGAAACTGATCAGCTACGACGATCAGAGCAGCACGGCCACCGCGGCGACCCTGTATAACCAGCTGATCACGCAGGACAAAGTGGACATCCTGGTGGCCGATTCCGGCTCGGTGCTCACCTCGGTCGCGGTGCCGATCGCCAAGGAGCACAAGCAGTTCCTGTTCGACCCGACCGGCACCGGCGCCCCGTTCTTCGTGGACAATCCCTGGATCGCCCTGATCGCCGATCCCGTCTCGACCATCTGGCCGAAATACATCGCCGATTATCTCAACGACGAAGGGGTGAAGGCCGGCATCAAGACGGTGGCGATCCTGTACTCCACCAACGATTTCACCGGCACCCAGGCGAATGCGGTGCGCGGCTTCATCAAGGCCGCCGGCAAGCTCGACATCGTCTACGACCAGGGGGTGCCGACCAACACCTCCAACTATACGGTGCTGATCAACAACATCGCCTCCAAGAGCCCGGATGCGGTGATCCATCTCGGTTACGTCGGCAACGACATCGCCTTCCTGCGCAACCTGCAGGATTCCGGGCAGAAGTTCCGCTTCCTGTTCTCGATCTACCCAGGCATCGAGACCGAGGAACTGCTGAAGAACGTCGGTCCCGAGGGGCTGAAGAACGTGTTCACCTACGTCACCTCCGCGGCCTACGAGTACAAGCCGGAAGTGGGCTGGACCCTGGAGCAGTTCCGCGCGGCGTGGGACAAGGCCAACTCGGGCCTGAATTTCGGCTTCAACTCGATCGCCGGCTACACCACCGGCCTTGTGCTGCAGGAGACGCTGAAGGTCACCAAAAGCCTGGACCAGACGGCGCTGCGCGACGCCGTGTTCTCCCTGTCCGGCAAGCTGAACACCCTCGACGGTCCGTTCGTGCTCGACGAGCATGGCGGGCAGATCGGCGAGATCACCCCGCTCGGCCAGTTCGAGGTGGAAGGCAAGGAAGTGAAGTTGAACGTCGTCTATCCGCCGGCGCTGGCGAACGGAAAGGCCGTCATCGGCAAGTGACGCGACAGGTGCCGCGATCCGTAGGCCGGCGCTAGCTGAAACATGCTGACCGGCGCCATCATTTCCGGGCTGATGTTCGGCCTCTATTTCACCCTGGTCGGGCTCGGGCTCAACCTGGTGTTCGGCGTCATGCGCATCGTCAATCTTGCGCATGGCGACTTCCTGATGCTCGGCTCGTTTGCCGCGTACTGGCTGTTCACCCTGTTCGGCCTGCATCCGCTGCTCGCGGCCCTGGCCGTGCTGGTGGTGTTCGTGGCCATCGGGTTGCCGATCTATTACGGCGTCGTGCCGCGCCTGCTGATCGCGCGCGATTCCGAAATGCTGTCGATCATCCTGTTCTTTGGCCTGTCGCAGATGATCGAGGCGATCGCCTCCATCGCCTTCGGCACCAACGAGCGCTCCATTCCCGGCCGCGTGCTGGGCAGCGGGCCGGTCAGCTTCCTCGGCCAGCGCCTGCCCTCGGCCTGGGTATTCGGCGCGGCGGTCAGCGCCGTCGCGGTGGCCGGGGTGTATCTGTACCTGTATCGAACCCGCCTCGGCACGCTGACCCGCGCGGTGATGGTCTCGCGCGAGGAGGCGCTGGCCACCGGTATCGACGTGCACCGCATCTCCGCCATCGCCTTCGGCATCGGCATCGCGCTGGCCGGCATCGCCGGCGTGTTCGCCCCGTTCATGCTGGGCTCTGTCACGCCCGCGATGGGGGCCGACATCAATGTGGCGGCCTTCGCGGTGATCGTGGTCGGCACGCTGGGCAACCCGCTCGGCACCGTGATCGGCGGCATCATCTATGGCGTCGGGCTGATGCTGATGCAGACCTATCTCAGTTCCTGGGCGAATTTGCTGCCGAACCTGTTGCTGATCGGCGTGCTGCTGATCCGCCCCGAAGGCCTGTTCGGCCGGGCGGTGCGGCGTGCGTGAGGGTGGTTCGGTGAATGTCACGCCTGAAGCGCGGCCGGTGAACGCCAGGCGCAGAATACTCGGCGATCTGCTGCTGGCCGCCGCCGTGGCCTGCGTGATGGCGGTGGCGCCGTCGGTCTATTCCAACCAGCTGCTGCTGTTCAATTTCGTCATGTTCCTCACCCTCTCGCAGGGGTTGAACGTGATCTACGGGTTCACCGGCTATCTGCCGTTCGGCTATGTCGGCTTCTTCGGCGCCGGCGCCTATGGCTTCGCCCTCGCGGTGATGCACCTGCATGCCCCGCCGCTGGCGGCCATGGCGGCGGGCGCGGGCGCGGCGCTGGTGCTGGCGCTGGTCCTGACGCCGTTGTTCCGTCTGTCGGGCGCCTATTTCGCCATCGCCAATCTGGCCGCCGCGCAGGCCGTGTACGAGGTGATCTCCAACCCCGCGCTGGAAGACATCACCAAGGGTCCGTATGGCGTGTCGCTGTCGGGGGTGTATGCGCCCGATACCAGCTACGCCGTATCGGTGGCGGTCCTGACGGCGACGCTGTTCCTGGTGGTCTGGCTGCGCAACTCCCGCTTCGGCCTGTCGCTGCGCGCCATCAAGGAAGATCCGATCAGCGCCGCCATGTCCGGCGTCTCCGTGGTGCGCGGACGCACCATCGCCTGGCTCTGTTCGGCCCTGATCGCCGGGCTGGTCGGCGGGACGTTCGCCTGGCAGATCTCGGTCTTCTATCCGGAGACCGCGTTCTCCGCCCAGTTCTCCATCTTCGCCGTGGTATTCACCCTATTCGGCGGCGTGGCGACGCTAACCGGCCCGCTGCTGGGCGTGTTCATCCTGTACGGCATCTACAACACCATCGGGATCACCGTGCCGCAGTACTTCCAGTTGATCTATGGCACGCTGATCGTGGCACTCGTGCTGTTCCTGCCGAACGGCCTGGTGTCCTTGCTGACCAAGCGGGGCTACCGTGTCCCCTGACGCCACGCCCCTGTTGACGGTCGATCGGCTGGAGAAGCGCTTCGGCGGCTTCCGCGCGCTGGACGGCGTCAGCTTCCGCCTTGCCCAGGGGGAAGTGCTGGGCCTGGTCGGCCCCAACGGGTCGGGCAAGACCACCTGCATCAACGTCATTTCCGGCCTGTATCCCGGCGATGGCGGGCAGGTGGTGTTCGAGGGGCAGCGGATCGACGGCGCCAGCATGCACAAGCTGGCCCGTCGGGGCATCAACCGCACCTTCCAGTCGCCCAAGCCGTTTCTGTCGCTGACCGTGCGGGAGAATGTCGAGGTCGCCGCCCGCTACGGCCATGCCGGCGGCGCGCCAGTGGACCTCGATGCGTTGCTCGCGTCCCTTGAACTGGACGGTCATGCCAACCGGCCGGCCGAGGATCTGAACAGCGCCCAGCAGAAGACCCTCGACCTGGCGCGCGCGCTGGCGACTTCCCCGCGCCTGCTGCTGGTCGACGAACTGGCCGCCGGCCTCAACCCGGCCGAGTTGAACCGCATGGCCGACCGGCTGCGCCAGCTTGCCGATGGCGGCATGTCGATGCTGGTGGTCGAGCACCTGATGGGCTTCATCGACCGGGTGACCGACCGGGTGATCGTACTGAATGCCGGGCGGGAGATCTTCGAGGGCACGCTGGCCGATGCCACGCGGGACCCGGACGTGATCCGGGTATTCCTGGGAGGGACGGCGCATGCCTGAAAACCCCATGTCAGACAACCGGGCCGAACCCCTGCTGGTCGCGCGCGGCATCGAGGCCGGCTACGGCAAGGTGAAGGTGCTGTGGGGCGCGGGCCTGGATGTCCGCTGGGGCGAGAGCGTGGTGCTGCTGGGTGCCAACGGCGCGGGCAAGACCACGCTGCTGAAGGTGCTGCTGGGCCTGATTCCGGCCTGGGCGGGCGAGGTGCGTCTGAACGGCGAGGACATCACGCGGCTGCGCACCGACCACCGGGTGCGGCGCGGCATCTCCTACATGTCCGAGCTTGGCGTGTTCCCTGGCCTGTCGATCGAGGAAAACATTCGTATCGGCGGCCAGTTCGTGGAGGCGTCGGTGCTGCGCGGGCGAATGGACGAGCTGTACGCGGTGTTCCCCGCCCTGGCCGAGCGCAAGCGCGTCCTGGGCGGCGCGCTCTCCGGCGGTCAGCGCAAGATGCTGGGCGTCGCCAAGGCGCTGGCCGCCGGACCGAAGCTGCTGGTCATGGACGAACCCTCCGCCGGCCTGTCCCCGCTGTTCGTCTCCCAGGTGATCGAGGTTCTGGGCCGCTTCCGCACGACCGGCCTGTCGCTGCTGATCGCCGAACAGAACGTGGCGTTCCTGGATTTGGCCGACCGGGTGTTCACCCTGGAGAACGGCCGCGTCGGTTTCGAAGGCACGGTGGCGGCGCTGCACGCCGACGACGCTTTGCACCGGGCCTATTTCGGCCTGGGATAGCACGGCCGCATCAGGGTGCCGTCCGGACCTGATCGGTCGCCGAGTATCATTACATTTGAGACGTCGTTGCCCTGTCGCCGGGGAGCATGCGGCGATCACAGAAATGCCGTGATCGGTGACCAGTCTATGGCCGGTTCGGGTCGGCGGGCAGCGTGCACGCCGATCGAGGGAGGTTGGCATGAGGCTTGGCGAATTAGTACGGTCCTACGCCGCCGGTGGGCTGGCATTGATGGCTGCATTGGTCATGCCGGGCACGGCTTCGGCGATGCTGCCGCGCGACATCCAGGCGCGGCTTCTGGCGGCGCATAACGTGGTGCGTGCCGAGGTCGGTGTGCCGCCGATGCATTGGGATGATCGGCTTGCAATCGACGCGGAGCAGTGGGCGCGGCACCTGGCGCAGATAAATGCCATGGTGCATTGGGGCTCGCAGGGCGAGCCGGATAACCAGGAGGGCGAAAATCTCTGGATGGGCAGCCGCGGGTATTTCGCGGTGGAGCAGATGACGGGGATGTGGGCAGCCGAGCGATCATCGTTCCGGCATACACGGCATTGGGAAGAGGACTTCCAGAATGTCGGGCATTACACACAGATGGTGTGGCGTTCCTCGACGCGGGTAGGCTGCGCGATCGCGAGCAACGCACAGTCTGATTTCCTCGTCTGCCGGTATTCGCCGCGGGGGAATTTTTTCGGACAGAAGCCGTATTAGAGCGCCCCACGCGGAGCGAAAGCACTCTACCTTGTAATTAGCGCGCAATTTCATCAGCCTGGGATCGCTTCGCGATTCCAGTCGGGCTGATATTGCTCTAACGTGCCTTCGTAACGGTCGAATGGCCCGCTCCGATGACGATTTTTGTTCGGCGGTATGGATCCCAATGGTTTTCAGTTCCATCACGTTCGTTTTCTACTTTTTTCCGGTCTTCTTCTGTCTCTACTGGCTTCTGCCATTCAGAAATACCGTCATTCTGTTTGCAAGCCTGCTGTTCTACGCCTGGGGCGATCCGGGAAGCGTCATTATCCTTCTGGCGTTCATCCTCCTGAACTGGATGTTCGGCCTCATGGTGAGCGGATCGGCCGCATGGGCCCGGTATTGGGTCCTGGCGGCCGGTGTCACCATCGATCTCGGCTTCATGCTCTATTACAAATATCTCCATTTTCTGATGGTTCAGGCGGCCACGGTCCTGCACGCGCTGCACCTGGCCGAAGTAAAACCCCATGAGATCGCGCTACCCCTCGGCATTTCCTTCTTTGTATTCCAAGGCATCTCGTACCTGATCGATATCTACCGCGGCGACGTGGCGGCGCAGCGGAATCTGGTTACCTTTGCCGCGTACAAGGCGATGTTCCCCCAACTGATCGCCGGACCAATCGTTCGCTACCGCCAGGTGGCCGCCAAATTCTCGCACCGGCGTGTCAGCCTGTTCCGCCTGCAGACAGGTGTTGCCATGTTCATCATCGGACTGGCGCAGAAAACCCTTGTCGCCAATATCGTGGCGCAGCCCGCCAACGACCTGTTCAATCTGCCGCCCGATCAATTGTCGGCACCGGGCGCATGGTTGGGCGCAGTCTGCTATACGTTGCAGATCTATTTCGACTTCGCCGGCTACTCGAATATGGCGATCGGCATGGGGCACATGATGGGCTTCACGTATCCCGCCAACTTCAACCTACCCTATGTTTCCCAATCGATGACGGAGTTCTGGCGCCGCTGGCACATGACCCTGTCGTCCTGGTTCCGTGATTACGTCTACATTCCCCTGGGGGGCAACCGGCTGGGGCGGCTGCGGACCTACTTCAACCTGATGGCGGTATTTCTGCTGTGCGGGTTCTGGCACGGCGCGAACTGGACGTTCGCCGCCTGGGGACTGTGGCACGGATTGTTCCTCACGATCGAGCGCCTGGGCCTGTGGCGCCTGCTGGCACATGCTCCCCGTCCGCTGCGTCATGTCTACACGATCGCGGCCGTGATGTTCGGCTGGGTGCTGTTCCGCGCCGACACGATCGACCAGGCCGTGCTGTATATGGCGGCCATGCTCGGCCGCGGTGACGGCAACGAGATAACCTTGCCGATCGAGCAATATGCAACGCCGACCGTCATCACCGCCTTGGTGGCGGGCACAGTCTGCGCCGTTATTCCGCGGCCGGCCGCCCGCGCGAGCGTGGCAACGCTGGGCCCGGTCGTCGGCAGCCGGGTTGTGGCCAGTTTGGCCGTGAACACGGCATTCGGCCTGACGCTGCTGGGACTGCTCATCTGTTCGGCGGCAACGCTGGCGGCCGGCAGTTTCAATCCCTTCATCTATTTCCGGTTCTGAGCAGAATGTCCGTCCGCCTGACACGGTGCGCACGAATGGGGGCGGATATCCGTTTCGCCGGCGCCATCCGCCGATGGATCTCGACCCTTTTCCTGTTGAGCTTTGCCAGCCTGATCTGCATGCCGGGCATCACGCAATGGCTCGGCCAGGTGAAGACACCACCGTTGTTCGGCGAAAACCGCGCGCTCGCCGCCGCTCCCAGGGTCCCGGCCAATCTTTTCGAGGCGCTGACCTATCCGGCCAGGCTGGAGCCGTTCCTGCAGGATCATTTCGGCTTCCGGGCGGAGCTGATCACGTTGAACAACTGGGCGCGCTACCACCTGTTCGATGAATTCATCTCCCGCCAGATCATCGCCGGGCGCGACGGGCGGATCTTCCTTTCCTCGCACAATGCCGATTACCCGTATTCGCTGATCCGCCGGGTTTGCGGCATCGGTATCTCGGATGCCGCAGCGACCGCGGCCGCGCAGGCCGTGTCGGAAGTGATCCATCGCCTGCGACGCGTGGCACCCTCGGTCGTCGTCGTCATCGCGCCCTCCGCCTCCTCCCTGTATCCCGATGAGCTGCCGTCCTGGCTCGCCCGCCAATGCAGCCACGGCGCGCCGGCCGTGCCCAGAGTCGCACAACGGATATCGGCCGAGGATGCCGGCGCGTTCGCGTTTCCGATCGCTATCGCGCTCGAGACCGGGCGGTCGGAACCGGTCATTCCCTATGCCAGCTTTCACTGGTGGGGGCCGGGCGTACGCCGGATGATCGACAGCGTCGCCGAAAGGAACCTTGGCCGGACGCGGCGTTTCGACATACCGATGGTGGTGACCCGGAAAATGTCTGATCTGACCCAGTTCATGCCGGGGCTGACATTCGAGGAAACCGTCCGAAGCCCCGACTGGTCCGCGGTTCACGTCGATGCATGTATCGGCGAAGCCTGTTTTCCGGAAATCAGGCCGGTCGCTTCCCTTCTCGGCGACGTCTCCCGCTATCGCGGCCCGCCCGGCGGGCAGGGACGGTTGCTGGTACTGTCAGACTCCTTTGGTGCCGCCGGCGCCGGTTATTTCTCTGCGTATTTTAACGAGGTCGAGCATTTCTCGATAAACGGCCTGGCGCGTCTGTCGCCGGCTCAGATCGTGGACTTTCGCGATTATGTCTTCGAATCCTACCGGCCGGACGCAATCGTCGTACTGTTTCACGATGGCGCGATCCTGTCCCTGAAGCAAAACTTGCTGGATCCGCTATGGCCGCAACAGGCAACCGGCGGCGGAAAGGCGCCATAGGCCGGGCAAGGCCGCAAGGTCCAGGCGTCATCCGGGATCATGCGTCCGGGAGCGGCCCCTGCCTGTTCAGGTCATCTTCCACCCGCCGTTCGCCCCCGGCTGCGATATTGTCGGTGTGTGGAGCCGGGGACGAGAATCCGACCGACGGCATCCCGGTTGCTCGAGTAACGATATGACGCGCCTATCGGGGATATGCGGGGTCTGCCGGGCGGTTCCTTGATAGACAGCGGGCGAAATTCTGAATAATGATCCGCCATGGACGAAATAGCTCCCCCGCCGGCTGTAGGACACGCGACGCAACGCCGGGAACGGCGGGTGTCGATCGTCTGGGTCATTCCACTGCTCGCCGTGCTCATCGGCGCCTGGCTGGCCTGGACGACGCTGTCGAAGGAAGGACCCACGATCACCGTCTCCTTCGAGAGCGGCGAGGGGTTGCAGGCCGGTCAGTCGCAACTCAAGTTCAAGGACATCACCTTCGGCACCGTCCAGCGCCTGGACCTGGCACCGGACCATCTTCACGTAAATGTAACAATCAAGACCACGCGCGCGGCCGAGAAGCTGCTGACGGATCACACCATCTTCTGGGTGGTCAAGCCGCGGCTGTTCGCGGGCAATGTCTCCGGCCTCGATACCCTGCTGTCGGGGGCCTATATCGCGATGCTGCCGGGGGCGGACGGCGGGGAGCCGAAGCGCAGCTTCGCCGGCCTTGAGAATCCCCCCGTGCTGCAGGCCAATGTTCCCGGCCGCACCTTCCTGCTCAAGGCCAGCCGGATCGGTTCCATCTCGCTCGGCTCGCCGGTCTTCTTCCGCGACTTCAGCGTCGGCGAGGTGCTGGGCTGGGATCTGGACCACATGGCGGACAGCGTGACGATCCACGTCTTCGTGCGTGCGCCGTTCGACAAGTATGTGGTGGACGACACGCGGTTCTGGAACGCGTCCGGGCTGTCGGTGAACCTCGGTGGCGCCGGCATCCAGGTGCAGCTCGAGTCCGTCAAGGCGCTGGTGCTCGGCGGGATCGCGTTCGACACGCCCGCTCCGGAGCCGGACGCAAAGCCGGTCGCGCCGGCCGCCCGCAGCGCCGCCGACCACGTGTTCCCGTTGTTCTCCGACCGGGAAACCGCCAAGAATTCCTCGTACAGCCGCCGCATCCAGCTGATCGCCTATTTCCCCGGCTCGGTCCGCGGGATCGCGCCGGGGTCGGATGTGCTGATACACGGAATGACTGTTGGGCATGTTCTGGATGTCCATCTGAGCTTCGACCCGATCCAGAACGATATCGTGGCCCCCATCCGTTTCGAGGTGGAGCCGGAGCGAATCCTCGGCATCGGCGGCCGGAGCTACTTTCCAACCGATGCGGATGCCGTCAACGCCATGATCGAGAAGGGGTTCCGGGCCTCGCTGCAAACCACCAGCCTGATCACCGGCCAGCAGGCGGTGGCGATCGACATCGTGCCGAACGCGCCACCGGCCAGCGTTACGAAGGACGGCGAGTATTTCGTGATGCCGACGACCAGCGCCGGCGGCTTCTCGGATCTGCAGGCCTCCGCGGCGACGCTGCTCGATAAGGTCAATACCATCCCGTTCGCCCAGATCGGCCAGAACCTGAACGGCATCCTGAAATCGGTCGACACCGCCACCGCCGGGCCGGAATTGAAGCAGGCGGTGACCGAGCTGTCCGGCACGTTGGCGGCGGTGCAGGACGTGGCGCGTAAGCTGAACAATGGCCTGACGCCGACGCTGAAGCAGCTGCCGGTATTGACCAACGAACTGACGCAAGCCATCGCCAACACCAACAAACTGGTCCAGTCGGTCAACAGCGGCTACGGTGAAAACACGAAGTTCAACCGGGATCTGGAACGTATGCTGGCGCAACTGAACGATACCCTGCGTGCGGTCCGCTCGCTGGCCGATCTGCTGACCCGTCACCCGGAGGCGCTGATCAAGGGCCGCCCCGAAGGCGCGCTGGAATGATGCGCCACCCCGTCCATCACCCGTTCCGCCGGGCACTCGGCGCCCTGGCCGTGGCCGTGGCGCTCGCGGCCTGTTCGTCCTCGCCGCCACCGGCGCTCTACACCATCGCCCCCATTTCGGGTGCGCCGGTATCGGGCGCGCCCGGGGTGGTCCTGCTGCAACAGATCACGCTGGCCCGCTATCTGGAACGTCAGCAGATCGTTCGCTCGTCGGAGAACTACCGGCTCGACGTGATGTCCAACGACTGGTGGGGCGAGCCGCTCGGCGCGATGCTAGGCCGCGTGCTGGTGGAGGAGCTGGGCCAGCGTCTACCGGGCAGCACGGTGCTCGGCGAGAACGGCGGCATTTCCTCCTCCCCCGACGTCACCGTCGAACTCAACATCCTGCGCCTGGACAAGGATACCGCCGGCAACGTGATCCTGCAGGCCCAGGCCGGTGTCGCCTTCAGGGGCAAGGGCGCGCCGGTGCTGCGTGCCTTCCGCTTCAGCGTGCCGCCGCCCTCCCCGGACGTGGCCGGCGAGGTGGCGGCGATCAGCACGGCCGTCGGCCAGCTTGCCGATGGCCTCGCCACGATGCTGCCGGCGCCGCCCCTCAGGAAATGAGCCCGGGGAAATGAGCGCAGTAGCGGCGCCGCCGCCCGAACTGCGCGAATGTCCCGGCTGCGGGCACTTCCAGGTCGTGCCGGCGTTGGCGAAGGGCATGGTCGCCGCGTGCGAGCGCTGCCCCACCACGCTGCGCCGCGCGGCGGTGCATTCGCACGACATGAGCATCGCGCTGAACCTCGCCGCCCTGGTCCTGCTGATCATCCTGTGCTCGACCACGCTGATGAGCGTCGAGACGGCGGGTATCGCGTTGCAGGCCGGCCTGTTCTCCGGTCCCGAGGAACTGGTGCAGCGGGGCATGCCGTCGCTGGCGGCCGTGGTGGTGTTTGTCACCGTGCTGGCCCCCTTCGCCAGGCTGGCCGGCACGCTCTATGTGCTGATCCGGATGCAATTGCCGCAGCCGCCGCATCACCTGCGCCTTGTGTTCGCCTGGGTAGAGCGCCTGGGGCCCTGGTCGATGCTGGAAGTGTTCGTCTTCGGCGTGTTCGTCGCCTATGTGAAGCTCGGTGATCTGGTGAAGATCACGCTTGAACACGGTATTTATGCCCTGCTGGTGCTGACCTTCGTGCTGGCCTGGGCGGATGGCGCGCTGCACCGCGCCTCGGTCTGGGCGCGGCTGGGCGGCGACGAAGCGCCGGCGCCGGTACCCGAAGCCGCGCTGGCCGCGCGCCGGGCGGTCGGCTGCGAGACCTGCGGGCTGGTCAGCGTTCCCGCCCACCATCCGGATCACGGACACTCCCACGGGCACACCACGTGCCCGCGCTGCGACAGCCCGTTGCACGCGCGCAAGCCGAATGCCGTCGCGCGGACCTGGGCGCTGCTGATCGCGGCCTCGGTGCTGTACCTGCCGGCGAACTACTTTCCCGTCCTCACCGTGATGCAGCTTGGCGCCGGACACCCCAGCACCATCCTGGGCGGGGTGGAGGAGCTGGTTTCATCGCGCATGTATCCACTGGCGGCACTGGTGTTCTTCGCCAGCATTGCCGTGCCGATGCTGAAGCTGGTCGGCCTGTCCTTCCTGCTGATCGCCACGCAGACCGGCAACGGACGCTGGCTGGCGCAACGGACCCGGCTCTACCGGGTGATCTGCTGGATCGGCCGCTGGTCCATGATCGACATCTTCATGGAGGCGCTGCTGGGCGCGCTGGTGAAGTTCGGCAATGTCATCACCATCGAGCCCGGCTTCGGCGCGGTCGCCTTTTGCGCCGTGGTGATCCTGACGATCTTCGCGGCCGAGAGTTTCGACCCGCGGCTGATGTGGGACGCCGCCGCGCGGGCGCCCGCTCGCCCGGCGCGAGCCTCCGGCCAGCTTCGCTCGCACGGCGCATAGGCTCGCGGAGAAGCCCCGCCCCCATGCGCATCACCGACATCCGGGAACTGACCGTCCGGCTTGACGGCAACATCGCCAACGCGCTGGTCAGCTTCGCCGAGCACGATGTCTCGATGGTGGCGGTGGTTTCGGACGTGGTGCGCAACGGCCAGCCGGTGACGGGGTACGCCTTCGACTCCATCGGCCGCTTCGCCCAGGGTGGCATCCTGCGCGACCGCATCCTGCCGCGCCTGCGCGCCGCCGAGCCGGCTGCGTTGCTGAGCACGGACGGGCGGCGCTTCGATCCGGCAAAGGTGCTGGCCATCGCGATGCGCAATGAAAAGCCCGGGGGCCACGGCGATCGCGCCGCGGCGGCCGGCGCGGTGGAACTGGCGTTCTGGGACCTGAACGCCAAGCTCGATGACGAGCCGGCCTTTGCCACCATCGCCCGGCATCATCGCCGCCCGGCCGGGGCGGCCAGCGTCGATGTCTACGCCGCCGGCGGCTATTACTATCCGCCGGGCGGCACGCGGACCTTGCGCGACGAACTGATGGGCTACAGAGATCTCGGCTTCGACGCGTTCAAGATGAAGATCGGCGGTGCCTCGCTGCGCGAGGACCTGGCGCGGATCGAGGAAGCGTTGTCGGTCGCCGGCAGCGGCGCGCGGTTGTCGGTGGACGCGAATGGCCGCTTCGGCCTGGACGATGCCCTGGCCTATGGCGAGGCCATCGCACCCTACGCGCTGCGCTGGTTCGAGGAGGTGGGCGACCCGCTCGATTTCGACCTGAACCGCCGGATCGCCGAGACCTATGCCGGGCCGATCGCGACGGGGGAAAACCTGTTCTCGGTACCGGATGTGACCAATCTGGTCCGCTTCGGCGGCATGCGGCGCGGGTGGGATCTGTTTCAGATGGATCCGGGCCTGGCCTATGGCCTGACCGAATATGCCCGCATGCTCTCCGTGCTGGAGCTTCACGGCTTCGACCGGGCCCAGGTGTATCCGCATGGCGGGCACCTGATCAACCTGCATATCGCCATCGGCCTGGGCCTCGGCGGCTGCGAAGCCTATCCGGGCGTGTTCCAGCCCTTTGGCGGCTATCCCGCCGGGTGCGCGCTGGGCGGCGGCAAGGTCCGCCCCACCGACGCGCCGGGCTTCGGCCTGGAGGAAAAGCCGGAACTGCGCGAGGTGATCGCCCGACTCGGCGAATAGAACCTTCGAAGCGCGCGCATCACGGCGTCACGTCCGTGGCCCCTTCCGGCGCGTCCAGCGGAATGAAGGTGATCGCCGGCGCGTCCAGTTTCGCCTTCTTCAGATCGAGCACGCTCGTCTGATAGCCGTCATAGGTGCGGATATAGTACCGGCGGTTCTTCAGGTCGGCGACCGACATCCATTCGGTGGTCTCGATGCCGGCGACGCCGCCGCCGGTCTTCGCACCCGCTTCCGTGCGGATGGTGCCGGGCGGAATGTCGAAATTGTTGAGAATGTGAAAGGCCACCCCCACCGCCTCGGCGCTGGTCTTGGCCACCGGCGCGCTGCGGGAATAGATGAAGGCACGCACGAAGCGAGAGGGCGAGGACATGTCGCCGGGCAGGCCCAGCATGCCGCCGCCGGTGCTGGGCGGGGCGAGCGTGATCGTGCCGCTGGGTGAGCCGATGGTCCGCGGCGGCGGATCGGTCAGGGACAGGTTGAGGTAGTTGTTCAGGTTGGTCACATGCCAGTCGAACGCCGGCGCGTTGGTCAACACCGTGGTGGGGTTGTCGTGTATGCGCAGCACCCCGTCGATATATTCCACCACGATGCTGGCGCCGGTCGCGTCGTGCAGGGTCATGTGCAGCGGCACCGGCATCTTGAATACCGCCTGCGACGAGCGGTTTACCTTGATCCTCGCAATGCCGGCCTTTGCCTCGGCCACCGTGGCGAAGTTGGTGAGGGTGTAGAGCAGCAGTTCATAGGAGGCGATGGAGTTGCGCGCCTCCGCCGGCGGCACATCCTGATAGACCGCGAGGCTGGGCAGATACAGCAGGCCGCCGGCCAGCCCGGCCTCGTTGATGCCGTCCACCACGATCGGCAGACCGACCCCGTTGGCGCCGGCCACACCATATTTCGTGGTCCATGCCAGGCCGCTGCCCGCCGTTCCGTCGGGGCCGGTGCCGATGATCGCGAGCTTGCGCGGCACGATGATCAGTTGCGAGTTCAGGTTCAGCCCGAACTCCATCGTCAGCCCATAGACCTTTCCGCCATCCTCGGCGTTCAGCAGAAACGACGTGCAGGCCTGCGCCCATTGCAGCGGCAGCATCACGCCGAGCAAAACCGCCAGCGTCAGACGGCGGCTGGCTCTGAAAAATCGCAGCATTGACTGGCCATCTCCCGATCGTGGATTTGCGTGGCGGGCCCGAGGACGCAGAAACGATGCTCGCGGGTCGCACAAGCCTTGAGTCAGCTTAGGGATGCAGCCGTTGATAAAACAATAAATCAAGTTCCGGTCCCTTGCCGGTCAGCGCGGTAAGCAGCGCATGCGCCTGGCCGCGATGGTGGGTCTGGTGGTTGAACAAATGCGCAAGGGCCGGCGTCAATGGTTGTTCATGCACTTCCGGCGTCGATACCCGGCGATAGCGGATCACACCGGCGAAGGCCGCCTCATCCAGGCCGTCGATATGATCGATGATACGGCGGTCTTCGCGCTCCCGCGCGGCGCGCAGGCCGGCGAAATCCTCGAACAGGATGGCGTCCAGCCGGTCCGGCGCCTCGCCCTGGCCGGTGATGCGTTGCATCCAGACCCGGTCGGTGACCAGCAGATGGTTCAGGGTGCCGTGCACCGATTTGAAAAAGGCGCCGCGGTTCTCGCGATATTGCGGGTCGGTGAGTTCCGCAGCCGCGGCATAGAGCCGCGCGTTGGCCCAGGCATTGTAGCCGGCGAACATCCGGAAATAGGCCTTCATTGCCATCCTCCCATCGTAAGGCCACCCGCCAAGGGGCCGGTTTCGGCCGGTTTTAGGTGCTCCGGTAACGATCCGTGCCGCCCGCGTCGGTCTCCAGCGCCAGTTCGCCGCGGCCCAGCATGTGGTTCACATGGGCCAGAACCTCGCCGAAGGCGAAGCCGGTCTGGTGCTCGTCGAGTTCGCGCTGAAACACGAAGGGCAGCACCTGCGCGACCGACAGCGCGCGGCTGGCGCAGGCGGCGGCGATCTCGCCGCAGCGGAGCCTGTGGTGCTCGATCAGTTCATCTATGCGGGTGTGCAGGCCGTAGAACGGCAACCCGTGGCCTGGCAGCACCAGCACGTCTGCCGGCACGGTTTCGCGCAGCATGCGCAGCGATGCCAGATAGATGCCCAGCGCGTCCAGGTCCGGCTCCATCGCATGCACGCTCACATTCGGCGATATGCGGGCGATGACCTGGTCGGCGGCGAAGAACAGCCGGTCTTCCGGCTGGTGCAGCATCGCCTGTTCCAGCGCGTGGCCGCCGCCGGTGAGGATGTTGAACCGCCTGGCACCGATGCGCATCATATCGCCGTGCCGGATGCGGTGATAGGTCGTCGGCACGCCGGTCGTGCGGTGCAGGTATTCGTGGCCGCGGCTCAGCACCAGGTCGGTGATCTCCGGCGGCAGGCCGTGGCGGAGGTAGAACGGTCGGTGCATCTCCGCGCCCAGATCGCCGGGCGCGTGCTGCAGGGCCAGGCTGTAGAGGTATTCCGGCCGCGGCATGGACAAAGGCAGGCCGAACCGCTCCGACAGCCAGCCGGCCAGCCCCACATGATCGGGATGGAAATGCGTCACGATCATCCGCGTCAGTTTCTGCCCCGCCAGCGGCCCGGCGAGCGCCGCCTCCCACGCGTTGCGGCAATCGTCGGTGCCGAGGCCGGTGTCGACCGTCGCCCAGCCGTCGCCGTCCTGGATCAGGTAGATGTTGACGTGATCGAGCCGATAGGGAAGCGGCAGGCGCAGCCACAGCACCCCTGGCGCGGCCTCGATCAACTGGCCGGGTGCGGGCGGCTCGGCGTGCGGAAAAACAAGGCTGGAAGGGTGCTGGGCATGTTGCATTGCGGCAGCCTAGTCGCTCCAGCCCGGCGCCCCAAGCTGGTCCGCGGCATGGCTGCAATCGCTTGAACGGGGACGGCCAAAGGCCGGACGCGGTGACCTTCTTTCTTCAAGCGATTGCCCTGCGCGATTAGGGTTCCTTCGCCGGGGCAAACACGGTTAGGCTGAGCCTGGAAATGAGCGCCCGGAGCGGGAGCCAACCCCCCAGGGCTACACAAAACGGCCTGGCCGGCGGCGTGCGCCGCAGACGGCCCGTGCAAAGGGGGAAGTGCGATGTCGGAAGTCCTCGGCAACGGAAAAACCCGCTCGGTGGCCCTGGTCGGTCCCTATGGCAGCGGCAAGTCCGCCCTGTTCGGCGCCTTGATGGCCGCGGCCGGCACGTCGCTGCGCCGCTCCGGCGATGCGCGCAACCGGATGGATACCGAATTGCATCTGGGCCATTGCAGCTATCTCGGCGATGCCTGGTCGATCGTCGATTGCCCGGGCTCGATCGAGTTCCTGTACGACGCGGCCTCGGCGCTCGCCGTGGTCGATCTGGCGGTGCTGGTCTGCGAGCCGGGTGCTGCGCGCGCGCCCACCACGGCGCCGATATTCCGGCTGCTGCAGGATCTCGGCACCCCGTTCCTGGTGTTCATCAACAAGATCGACACGCCGAATGTGCAGATCCGCGAAACGCTGGACGCATTGCAGGCCTACGCGAAGGCGCCGCTGGTGCTGCGGCAGGTGCCGATTTACGAGGCCGAGCGGATCACCGGCTATATCGATCTGGTCTCCGAGCGCGCCTATCGCTACCGCAGCGGTCAGGCCTCGGAGCAGATCCAGCTTCCCGCCCGCATGCGCGACCCGGAGGAGGCGGCGCGTTCGGCGCTGATCGAGGTGCTGGCCGATCACGACGACGCGTTGCTGGAGAAGGTGCTGGAGGAGATCGCGCCAACGCAGCAGGAGATCTATCAGGACCTGCGCAAGGACCTGCTGGACGGCAGCGTGCATGAGGTGCTGCTGGGGGCAGGGGAGAACACCCATGGCGTGCGGCGGCTGTGGAAGGCGCTGCGCCACGAGACGCCCGGGCCGGGCGAGACCGCCGCGCGCCGCGGCATCGATCCGGACGGCCCGCCGCTGGTGCAGGTTTTCCGCACCGTTTACGCAGGCCATGCCGGCAAGCTGTCCTATGCGCGGGTCTGGCGCGGGTCGGTGGCGGACGGCGCCGCGCTGAACGGTTCACGCGTCGGCGGCATCCATCGCGTGCAGGTCGACGACACGGTCAAGGTTGCGCAGGCGGTTGCAGGCGAACTGGTCGCGTTCGGCCGGCTGGAGGGCGTGCCGACCGGGACCACGCTAACCACTTCCGGCACGCCGGCGAAGCTGCCCTTTCCCGCGCCGCCGCCACCGGTCTATGCCCGGGCCATCGGCACCGCCGACCGCAAGGACGACGTGAAACTGTCCGGCGCGCTGCAGAAACTGGTGGAGGAGGACCCGGCGCTGAGCGTGGTGCAGGATCTGGAAACCGGGGAGACGGTGCTGCGCGGCCAGGGCGAGATCCATCTGCAGACCGCCATCGAGCGGATGTCGCGCAATTACGGCCTGCGCCTGACCGCCGCGCCGCCGGCGGTGGCCTACAAGGAGACCATCCGTCAACCGGTCAGCCAGCATGCCCGGCTGAAGCGCCAGACCGGCGGGCATGGCCAGTTCGCCGACGTGAAGCTGGAGATCGCGCCGCGCCCGCGTGGCGCCGGGTTTCAGTTCATCGACAAGGTCGTCGGCGGCGCGGTGCCGCGCCAGTACATCCCCGCCGTCGGCGACGCGGCGGAGGAAGCCGCGCGCAAGGGGCCGTTCGGCTATCCCGTGGTCGATATCGCCGTCACCCTGGTGGACGGCACATTCCATACCGTCGACAGCTCGGACATGGCGTTCAAGACCGCGACCCGGCTGGCGATGACCGAGGGCCTGGCCAAGGCCAGCCCGGTGCTGCTGGAGCCGATCGCGCAGGTGACCGTCAGCGTTCCCAACGAGCACACCGCCCGCGCCCAGCGCCTGCTGACCGGTCACCGCGGCCAGATCCTCGGCTATGCCGAGAAACCGGGCTGGGAGGGGTGGGACGACGTTCAGGCGCTGGTGCCGCAGGCGGAACTCGGGGAGCTGATCATCGAGCTGCGGTCCCAGACCATGGGCCTCGGAACCTATGTCTCCGCGTTCGACCATCTGGCGGAGAGCCGATGAGGGCAGGCGGAATGCGCGAAAATATCGGACAGCATTCTTGACTTATATCTCCGGCATACCCAATGTTGCAGTGCAGCATGAGCTGCTTTGCAACAGGAGATGCCACCATGGCCACTCTGATCCACCACCTCAGCGAAAACCTTCACTTTCCGGGTGTTTCCGGCATCGGCACGCCGGTTCGCGGCTGGCTGGCCCGCTTCAACGCCTATCGCCGCGAGCGGCGCAACCAGGCGCAGATCCTCGCCCACCTTGCCTCCGCCGAAGACCGGGAACTGCGCGACCTCAACATCAACCGCTATGATTTCGAGGCGATCGCCAAAGGCGAATTCCGGCGGTGACGGCTTCCCGGCGGGCTCAGCCGGGTTAGGGACTGGAGACGACAGGAAAAAGGCCCAGGGAAAAATCCCTGGGCCTTTTCTGTTTCGGCACGTTCCGGTTTGGACTGCCCGAAGGGTGGTCTCCGGTTTGCCGATCGCGCATGCTGCGCGGCACGGACCCAACGCCAAGGGGAGGAACCCGCCGATGCGCCGATATGCGTCTGCCGCCATGCTGTCGCTGTTTTGCGCAGTCCTGGGCGCAGTCCTGGGCGCAGTCCTGGGCGCGGCCCCGGCCTTTGCCGCCGATCTGCCTGGCGCATGGGTCGAGCTTCGCGCGGATGGCGCGCTCGATGTGCGCGCCATCGTCCCACCCGGCGCCGCCTGCCCGGAAATGATCGCGGATGGGGCCACCCTGACCGCCGCGCCGCGCGATGCGCCGGACGCGGCCTATCCGGTGCAGGTCTGCTCCGCGCGCGCGCCCGCCGGGGCGAAAAGGATCAGCGTGGCCGGACTTCCGGCACCCACATTGCCGAAAGCGATCCGGCGCATCGTCATCCTCGGCGACACCGGCTGCCGGATGAAGGGCAAGGCCATGCAGGCGTGCAACGATCCCGCCGCCTGGCCGTTCGCGACCGTCGCGCGGCTGGCCGCCGCGCGCCGTCCGGACCTGGTGATCCATGTCGGCGACTACCATTATCGGGAAAGCCCTTGCCCGGAAGGCGACACCGGCTGCGCCGGCAGTCCGTTCGGCGACAACTGGCCGGTGTGGAAGGCGGATTTCTTCGATCCCGCCGCGCCGCTGCTGGCCGCCGCGCCCTGGGTGATGGTGCG
>JBBIQA010000002.1:43156-93621 GCA_037442565.1 Rhodospirillales bacterium | reverse complement strand
TCCAGGCCGAGATTGACCAGCCGCTTGTTGGCCGACAGCAGATGCGGATCGACCAGGCCCATGCGGTCGGCCAGGCGCATCACCTCCTCGGGCAGTTGGTCGGCGGGGAAGCATTTCAGGGCGATGCCGATCTCCACCGCGTCCTTGCCGGTCACGCTGTCGCCGGTCAGCAGCAGGCGCTTCGCCCATTGCGGGCCGGCATGGTACAGCCAGAGATGGCTCGGCGGCGTGCCGAGGTCGCGCACCGGGGGAAAGCCGATGCGGGCGTCCTCGGCCACCATCACGATGTCGCACAGCAGCATCAGGTCGGTGCCGACGCCGATGCAGGTGCCGTGGATCTGCGCGATCACCGGCTTGTGCATGTCGAATATCTGCATGCGCAGCCGCTGGCCCTGCTCCAGGCGCCAGATATCGTCGTCGATTTCCTCGCGGCCGCGATAGTCCGGGCCTTTGCTGGCGCTGTATTCGGACAGATCGGCACCGGCGCAGAAATGCGGGCCCGCGCCGCGCAGCACCACGCAATGCACGCCGTTATGCTCGTCGGCTTCCAGCAGCGCGGCGTGCAGTTCGCGATGGATCTGCGCGCTTAGCGCATTGCGCCGCTCCGGCCGGTTCAGCGTGACGATGGCGGTGGTGCCCTGCACCTCATAGGTGATCTGTTCGAATTCCATTTTTCTCTCCCTTTGGCTTATCCAGGCAGCGTAACACGCTGAACGGATGCGGCCATGCCCAAGGGGTACGACATGCGGAGCACAGGATGACGGAGATCTACGTGGACGGCGACGCCTGCCCGGTGCGCGAGGAGGTGTACCGCGTGGCGGAGCGGCTGGGGCTGGTGGTTCATGTCGTCTCCAACGGCTCCCGCCCGATCCGCCCGCCGGCCAATCCGAACATCCGCATGGTCACGGTCGCCGCCGGCGCGGACGTGGCGGATGACTGGATCGCCGAGCGCATCACCAGGGCGGATGTCTGCGTCACCTCCGACATCCCCCTGGCCTCCCGCTGCCTGGCCGCTGGCGCCCGCGCGCTTTCCCCAAACGGGCGAAACTGGACCGCAGACAACATCGGCAACGCCCTGGCCGGGCGGGCGGTTTCCCAGCATATGCGGGAGATCGGCATGACAACCGGCGGCCCGCCGCCACTGACGAAGGCCGATCGATCGAAGTTTCTCAGTGCACTGGATACCGCGGTGCAGGCGGCGTTGCGGGTGATCTGATCCAGCCTTAGCCCTCGCGTTTCCTCCGCACGATCCGCCTGCCCTCGCTGAGCTGCCAGGCGATCAGGCCGGGAATGCCGACGACCAGTTCACGCAGCCGTTTAATCATCGACAGCGCGATCGCCATGTCCGGATGGATCCCGAACAGGCCGCAAACCACGATCAGCCCACCCTCCTGCACCCCGAGCGCGCCGGGCACGGCGAAGCCGGCGCTGCGGGCGGCCATGCCCAGGCTTTCGATCACGAAGGCCGCGCCGAGGCCGGGCCGCTGGCCCATGGCCGTCAGCGCCAGCCAAACCTCGATCGTGCCGAGCGACCACGCCAGCAGATGCAGGCAGCAGGATCGCAGCAGGGCACGCGGGTTGCGCTGCAGGCGCAGCAATTCGTTGTGCAGGCCCGACGCCCCGCCGAAGGCGAAGGCCGGAAACATCCCCGCCAGCTTGTCGGCCAGCACCTCCACCAGCCGCATCAGACCGACGCGCTGGGCCACGATGAAGCCGCCGACGCCGAGCGCGCCGCTCAGCAGCACACCGCCCACCCAGGGTGACCAGGACCGCTCGGTGTCGATCATCGCCAGCACCACGAAGCCGGCCAGGGTGAACAGGAACTGGGTCAGCGCCTCGATCGTCAGGTCGAGCACGGTGCCGGCGGCGGCCAGCACCCCGCGGACCCGGCGCTGGGCCAGCAGCCGTATGCCGACCAGATTGCCGCCCAGCTGCGCCACCGGCAGCAGGGAGTTCACCGCCTCGCGGATCCAGCGGATGCGCAGGAAGCGCGATAGCCGGGGCATGTCGACATCCATGGCGATCCGCCAGGCGACCGCCGACAGCCAGAGCTGAAACACCAGCAAAGCGCCGGTGATGGGAACCACCCAGGAGGCCGCCAGCACCTCCGCGCCGATCGACTGCGCCCCGAACCAGGCAACCATGCCGATGACGATGGCTCCGCCCAGGCCGATGGCGGCAAGGCCCCAGTTCATGGCGCCACCCGGGTTTCGCGCCGGGAGGCCAGGCCAGGCCGCGCACGCGCCCTCTTGCCGCCGACCTGTATCCAGGCGCCGTTCCGAGGTGTCAGTCGCCGATTGCACCCGATCATCCCCGGGGTTTCGCAATCGCCGGCCGTGCGTGTCAACCTGTCGCGGCCGATTTCCCGAACCGTGCCTGCCGGAAAGGACCGAACCCCGTGAACCCGCTCGAACGTGTCATCGAACGCACCATCCTGGCCGCGCGCTGGCTGCTGGTGATCTTCTACATCGGCCTCGGCATCGGCCTCGCCGTCTACGCCGTCGCCTTCGCGTGGAAGCTCGGCAAGCTCGTCCAGGACGTGCTCACCGCGAGCAGCACGGAAATGATCCTGGCCATGCTGGGCCTGATCGACGCGGCCCTCGTCGCCTCGCTCATGGTGATGGTCATGCTGTCGGGCTACGAGACCTTCGTCAGCCGGATCGAGAACTCCGGCGATCAGCTTTCCTGGCTGGGCAAGCTCGATGCCTCCGCGCTGAAGGTGAAGCTCGCCGCCTCCATCGTCGCCGTGTCGTCGATCCACCTGCTGCAGGTCTTCCTCAACGTCGAGCACTACGACAATGCGAAGATCCTCTGGTCCACCGTGATCCACCTCACCTTCCTTGCCTCCGCCCTGCTGCTGGCGGTACTCGACCGCGTGTCCCACAAACCCAAATAGCGGCCGCCCACCTCATCATCCCGCCGTTCAGGCCAGACCCATCAATCGGAGACACCCCATGCAAGACACCACGATCCGCGATGTCCGCGTCACCCTGGTCCGCACGCCCTGGCCGGACACGCCCGATCTATGGGGCAACCCGTTCAAGGGCCAGCGTGACCTGGTGGTGGTGGAGATCGAGACCGCGTCCGGCATCACCGGCATGGGCTACCTGCACATCCTCAACTCGCCGGTGCTGCGCACCATCGGCGCCTGCATCGAGGAGGCGATCGTGCCGATGATCAAGGGGCGGGACGCCACCGAAGTGGAGGCCATCTGGCACGACCTCTGGCGTGCGCTGCTCACCTCCGGGCGCGGCGGCATCACCGTCATGGCGATGTCGGCCATCGACATCGCGCTGTGGGACATCGTCGGCAAGGCCGCCGGCATGCCGCTGCACCGGCTGTGGGGGCATTGCCGTTCGGAAATCCCGATCTACGGCAGCGGCTGCTTTCGCCAGTTGGGCGGCGACGGCATGATCGAGAAGGCGCGGCGCTTCGTGGCGCGTGGCTTCAAGGCGATCAAGATGCAGGTGGCGCACGTGCATGATCTGCGGACCGATCTGGCGAACGTGCGGCGCATGCGCGAGGCGCTGGGGCCGGACATCGACATCATGATCGACGTGAACATGGGCTGGACCGCCGACGTGGCGATCCGGATGGGCCGCAAATTCGAGGAATTCGATATTTACTGGTTGGAGGAACCGGTGATCGCCGACGATTTCGCCGGCTACATGCGCGTGGCCGATGCGCTGGACATGCGCGTGGTCGGCGGGGAGACCCATTTCACCCGATACGATCTGCGGCCGTTCTTCGAGAACCCGTGCTGCCCGATCCTGCAACCCGACCCGATGCGCGGCGGCCTGACCGAGTTGCGCAAGATCGCGGTGCTGGCCGACACCTGGGGCATGCAGATGGCGCCGCATCTGTTTCCGGAGCTGAACGTGCACGTGATGGCCTCGATCCCGAACGGGATCTGGGCCGAGCACATGGGGCTTCTGGACGATCTGTGGGTGGACCCGCCGGCGATCGCCGATGGCATGATCACCGCGCCGGAGCGGCCGGGACATGGGCTGGCATTCAAGCCGGACGCGCTGCGCGAATTCCGCGTCTGACGCGCGGTCCCAGCCGCATACACCAGCCGCCGGCGGGATACACCAAGCGTTAACGCGACGAACCGACACTGCGGCGCATGTCCATGTCCATGCCGCAAATGGCCGCCCGGCCCGTCGGGATCAGCTCTAGGCTGCGCGCCGCCGCGCTCGGCCGGGCGCTGTCCGCGCTCGAAACCAACCGCCCCGCGGCGGCGGAGGCGGAGGCCGGCGCCTGGCTGGCGGCGTATCCGGGCGATACCGAGGCGATGCTGCTGCTCGGTCTTGCCATCGCCACGCAGGGTGACGCGGAGCGGGCGGCGCCCTGCCTGCGGGACGTGGCGCGAAGGCGGCCCGGCTTCGCGCATCCGTGCCGCGACCTGATCGCGCTTTGCCGCCACATGCCGGCGCTGATGGAGGCGCAGTTCCGCGCCTGCCGGGTGATCGAGGGCGAGGATGCGCGGCTGGTCTACGCCCATGCCGAATTCCTGATCGACCGCGACGACGCGGCCGGGGCGGCCGGCGTGCTGCGCGATTTCCTCGCCGCCACCAGCGATTTCGGCCCGGCGTTCAACCTGTTCGGCATGGCGCTGCACGAAATGGGCGACGTCCCGGGCGCCATCGCCGCCTTCCAGAGGGCGATCGCGCTGGATGCAGGCGAAGGCGCGGTCTGGACCAATCTGGGCATGGCGCTGGCCATCGAGGGACGTTTCGATGAGGCGGCCGCGGCGCATGACGAAGCGGTGGCCCGCGCGCCGAACGACCCGCGCCTGCGCTCCAACCGGGCCGTCGCATTGCTGCGGGCCGGACGGATGGCGGAGGCCTGGCCGGACTATGAGGCACGGCTGGCCAGCGGCGTCTGGCCGGCGCTGCCGAAGGACAGACTGCTGCCGGCGGTGGAGGGGTTGGACCTGCGCGGGCGCGTGGTGCTGGCCTGGCACGAGGAAGGCTTCGGCGACACGCTGCAATTCTGCCGCTATCTGCCGCTGCTGGTGGCACGGGGCGCCCGGGTGCTGGCACGCGTGCCGCGGCCGCTGCTGCGCCTGCTGCGCACGCTGCCCGATGTGACGCTGCTGCCCGACGATGCTCCCCTGCCCGCCTATCACTACCACGTGCCGGTGTTCAGCCTGCCGCGCGCCTTCGAGACGACGCTTTCGACCATTCCCGCCGCAACGCCCTATCTGCGCGCCGATCCGGCGCTGGTGCGCGATTGGGCGGGCCGGTTGCCGGCTGCTCGGCTGCGCGTGGGGCTGGTCTGGGCGGGACAGTCGCGGCCCTGGCTCCCCGGCTTCACCTCCCTGAACCGCCGCCGCAGCCCGCCGCTCGCGCAGCTCGCGCCCCTCGGCTCGGTTCCGGGCGTGGCGCTGATCAGCCTGCAGAAAGGTCCGGAGGCGGAACAGGCGCGGGCCTGCCCAGCGGGGTTCGTGCTGCACGACCCGATGGACGATGTGGCCGACTTCGCCGACACCGCCGCGATCATCGCCAATCTGGATGCCGTGGTCAGCGTAGACACCTCGGTGGTTCACCTCGCCGGCGCCATCGGCAAACCGGTGCTGATGCTGGATCGCTACGACAGCTGCTGGCGCTGGCTGAGCGGGCGGGAGGACAGCCCGTGGTATCCGACGCTGCGCATCCTGCGCCAGGAAGCCAGCGGCGACTGGGCGCCGGTGGTGGCACGCGCGGCGGCGCTGCTGGCGGAGATGCGCGACGCGGCCTGACGGCCCGGAATTAGCAAGGGCGGCCCCGAAGGACCGCCCCTGATTTATCCCAATCCGGGATCGGCTGCGTTACAGGCGCCCGGCACGCACCAGTTTGCCCGGCCGCGCCCCGGTCTCGGCGCCGTTTTCGAAGATCGGCACACCGGAAACGATCGTCGCCTTGTAACCATCCACGCGCTGCACCAGGCGCTTGCCACCCGCGGGCAGGTCGTTCAGCAGTTCCGGGTGATGCAGGCGCAGGGCTTCGTAGTTGATGACGTTCACGTCGGCCTTCTTGCCCGGCAGCAACCGGCCGCGATCCGAAAAGCCGAAGAAGTCGGCGGTTTCGCTGGTCTGGCGCTTGACGATCCATTCCAGCGGGAAGCGCGGGCCACGCGTGCGGTCGCGCACCCAGTGGGTCAGCATGAAGCTGGGCATCGAGCTGTCGCAGATCTGCGCGCAATGCGCCCCGCCATCGCCGAGCCCGACCAGCGTGGCGGGGTCGGCCAGCATCTGGCGCACCACCTCGTGATCGCCGTGCACATAGTTGGTGATCGGGAAATACAGCATCCGCGTGCCGTCCTCCCCGGTCAGGTAGTCGTAGCAGAACTCGGCCGGGGTCTGGTTGGTGCGTCCCGCCATCGCCTCGATGCTGCGGTCGGCGGTGGGTTCGTAGTCCGGCGGATCGCCCAGCGGATACTGCCGGTCGAACCGCGTGCAGATGAAGCGCTGCAGCGGCGTCATGATGTCGAACAGCCGCGGGTCGTTGTCCTCGTTCAGGATCTGGGCGCGGATGGCGGGATCGCGCAGCTTCGCCAGGCGCTCGGCGTTCGGCAGCTTGCTGAGCGCGTGGAAGGTCGGCTTGGGGGTGAACGGGTTCAGCGAGGTGGTCAGGCCGAGGATCAGCCCGACCGGACGGCAGGCGACCTGCGCGGTGATCGAGGCGCCTTCCGCGCGGGCCTTGTGCACGCCGCCCATCAGGCGCTTCCAGCGCTCGGGGTCGGTGGAACGGTCGGTCAGCAGGAACCAGAGCGGCCGGCCGGTGGCGCGGTACTGGCTTTTCATCCAGGCGAACTCGTCCGCCTCGTCCTCGAAATCGGACAACATGCCGAACGCGCCCGCGCCGACCTTGCCGAGTGCGGCGCCGATGCCGAGCAGTTCCTTGTTCTCGGAATAGCGGCCGGGCACCTGTTCGCCGGCCATGGTCCGGTGGTTCTCGGTGCGCGAGGTGGTGAAGCCGAAGGCGCCCGCCTGCAGGCCTTCCAGCGCCAGGTCATGCATCTTGGAAATGTCTTCGTCGGTGGCGATCTGGTGCTTCAGCGCCCGCTCGCCCATCACGAAGACGCGCAGCGGATGGTGCGGGATCTGGGCCGCGACGTCGATCGTGCGCGGCATCTGTTCCAGCACGTTCATGAAATCGGGGAAGCTTTCCCAGTCCCATTTCAGGCCCTCGGCCAGCGCGATGCCGGGAATGTCCTCAACACCTTCCATCAGGTCGATCAATGCATCGTGGTGTTCCTTGCGGACCGGGGCGAAGCCGACGCCGCAATTGCCGAACAGGATGGTGGTGGCGCCATGCCAGGACGACGGTGCGAGCACCGGGTCCCAGGTCGCCTGCCCGTCGTAATGGGTGTGGATATCGACCCAGCCGGGGGTGACCAGATGGCCCGCCGCGTCGATGTCGCGCCGCGCCGGACCGGCCTTGCCGCCGACCGAGACGATCCTGTCGCCGTCGATGGCGACGTCGCCGGTGAAGGCCGGACGGCCGGTGCCGTCCACGATGGTACCGCCGCGGATGACAATGTCATGCATCGCGTGAAATCTCCTTTTTCCATGGAACGCTGGGATCGGTGTTCTGCCCGAACGTGCTCAACGAACAATTTCCACCCATTCCGGCCGGTAGCACAAGGTACTGGCTGGCCAAGGCTGCCGGGACCGGCGAAGATGGATGCAACGGCCCGGCCGCAGCAGGACCGAGGGGGAGAGACACCATGACGACTTTCGTATTGATCCACGGCGCCTATCAGGGCGGCTGGGTCTGGCAACCCGTCGCCGCTCGGCTGCGCGCCGCCGGGCACCTGGTCTATGCGCCGACGCTGGATGGCTGTGCGGAGCGCAAGCACGCCGTGCGCCCGGGCATCGACAACGCCACCCACGGCAACGAGATCGCCGAGCTGCTGTACTACGAGGACCTGACGGACGTGGTGATGGTGGGCACCAGTTGCGGCGGCATGGTGATGACCGCGGCGGCGGAAAAGGCGCGCGACCGGATCGGCCGGCTGGTGTTCGCCGATGCGCTGGCGCTGATGGACGGCGAGAGCCTGGCCGACATCGTCAAGCGCCCATCGGCGGTCACCACGGAACTCACCACCGGCGTGGCTCCCGACGATGTGACCGGGCGGCTGTTCAAGGATCTCGACCCCGCAATGCGCGACTGGGCGGCGGCGCGGATCACGATGCATCCGATCGCGGCGATGCGCGATCCGGTGGTGCTGAAAAGCTTCTGGCAGCAGCAATGGCAGGCGACCGTCATCTGGTGCCGTCAGAGCGTCAATCCGCCGGTGGCGCACCAGAAGCGCGCCGCCGAGGCGTTGTCGGCGTCCTGGCATGAAATCGACACCGGGCATTACCCGATGCTGAGCACGCCGGATGAATTGGCGCGGCTGATTTTGGCCTAGGACTTCGGGGGCACGCGTGAACTAGAATGCGGCGGTGCGCCGCTTTCCCTCGATCCCGCCCGAACTCCGGCCCGCGTGAGGCAACCCCGCTCCACCTCGGCCGGGTTGCGGCCGATCGCGCGCACCGTGCCGCGCCGGGAAGGCTGGCTCGCCTCCCCCGCGCGCAACCTGATCGTCGGCCTGATCTACATCGCCGTGGTCATGGTACTGGCCACGACCAGCTACGTCGCCGCCGGCTGGAGCCTGGGCGACGCGATCTACATGGTGATCATCACCGTCTATACGGTCGGCTTCAACGAGGTGCACCCGATCGACACCTCGCTGCTGCGGACCATCACGCTGTCGACCATCGTGCTGGGCTGCACCGGGGTGATCTTCCTCACCGGCGCGCTGGTGCAGTTCATCACCCTCAACCAGATCAACCAGATCCTGGGCCTTAAGCGCATGAGCCATCAGATCCATAAGTTATCGAATCACGTCATCATCTGCGGTTTCGGGCGCATCGGCCTGATGCTGGCGCAGGAACTGACGGCGGGCGGGGCCAGTTTCGTGGTGCTGGAGCAGGACGACGCCAAGGTGGAGCAGGCGCGCGGGCTCGGGTATCTCTGCATCCAGGGCGATGCGACCGATGAGGCCGCCCTGCGCGAGGCGGGGGTGACGCGGGCGCATACGCTGGCGACGGTGCTGCCGAACGACGCCGCCAACGTGTTCATCACCCTGAGCGGGCGAAGTCTGAACCCGGCACTGGAAATTATCGCCCGCGGCGAGGCATCCAGCACCGAGACCAAGCTGCTGCAGGCCGGCGCCAACAAGGTGGTGCAGCCGACGCATATCGGCGCGGAACGGATCGCCGAATTGATCCTGTATGAGGATACCGCCCGGCTGATCCGAGGCACCGAGAAGATGCGCGACTTCGAGAAGACGCTGCTGATGCTGGGGCTGGACATGGACGTGGTCGCCGTCGCGCCCGACAGCCTCGCCGCCAGCCAGACGGTGCAGGGAGTGGAGCGCGAGGCATGCGGCTGCTTCTTCATCGTTCAGATCAACCGCCGCGACGGTGCGGTGATCACCCAGCCCGAGCCGGACATGCGGATCGAGCCCGGCGACGGTCTGGTGCTGGTCGGGCGGAAGTTGGGGGACCGGAGCCTGTTCGAGACACCGGCTGAGCTGTAGCGGCTCGTTCCGCGCCTATCCCCACAAATTCCGCATCGGCTCCAGCTGATCCGGTGCGTCGAACGGACAGACCAGCAGCGCGTCGTCCACGCCCATGTCTTCCAGGCGCTTCAGGCGGTCGCGCGCCTCGGCCGGGGGGCAATACAGGGAGATCTTCGCCCGCTCGGCCATCGGGTTTGGCGCCGGTTCCGCTCGCAGGTCGGTGAAGATGTTGGCCAGAACCACGCGCTTGCCGCCGGCGCGGCGGTACATATCGATGCCGATGGCGAAATCGTCCCATTCCGAATAGATGCCCGAGCCGATCCAGCCCTGGAGATGCTGTGCGGCCAGGTTGATCCAGCGCTGGCTGCGCCAGGCGCCGAGCAGGACCTGCGGGCCGCCCTCGGTGCCTGGCCATACGCTCAGCGCGGGGCCGTAGACCGGCTCGCCGGCCCAGACCTTGCGCATCACCTCCAGATAGGCCGGCAAGGTCTTGAAGCGCTTTTCGTAGTCCGCCTCCACCGCGTCGAAATCCGCCTGGGTGGAGCCGCTGCCGACGCCGAAGCGGAACCGTCCGCCCGATAGCAGATTCAGCGTCTGCACCCGGTGCGCATGTTCCACCGGATGGCGCAGCGGAATTTGCACCACACAGGTGCCGAGCTCGATGCGTTTCGTCTCGCCGCACAAGGCGCCGAGCAGGATCAGCGGGTCGAGCGTGGGCCGGCCGCGGCCGAACGCGTCGGTGACCCAAAGGCCGGAAAAGCCCAGCGCCTCCACCCGGCGGCCGAAATCGACGATGCCGTCGATCACCGCGCGCGGATCGCCCGACGGCAGCGGATTTGGAATGGTGACGACGCCCAGCTTCATGATGGCTCCCCGAATGGCCGATGGTTTCGTATGCAATGCCCGGCGCGGCTTAGGCCGGCAGCAAATCCACGCTGACATCCAGCGTATGCCGCCCGCCGCCCAGGATCACGCCGCGCACCGGGCTGACATCGCCGTAGTCGCGGCCCCAGCCCAGCACCACGTGCTCGTCCTGCACGATCAGGTTGTTGGTCGGGTCCACATCCACCCAGCCGTGAAGCGGACCCAGCCAGCAGCCCACCCAGGCATGCGACTGGTCGGCGCCGCGCCTGCGCTCCATGCCCGGCGGCGGGCGGGTGCGGATGTAGCCCGACACATAGCGCGCCGGCAGGCCGAGGCTGCGCAGGCCGGAGATCATCAGGTGCGAGAAATCCTGGCAAACCCCCGCGCGCTGTGCCAGCACGCGGCCCACCGGCGTGGCGATGGTGGTTACGCCTGGCTGGAACTTGAAATCGCGGCGGATGCGGTCCAGCAGGTCGATCAGACCGGCCAGGACCGGGCGGCCCGGCGGGAAGGATTGCGCGACATAGGCGGCCACGTCACGGTCGGCGGAAACCATCGGGCTCGGGAAGACGAACTCCGCCGCCTGCCATTGCCCAGGGCCGCCATCGCGCGCGGTGGCCACTTCCTCCCACGGTGGGGTATCGGCCGGATCGGGCGGCAGCGGAAAGGCCACGTCCACTTCGGCGTCGAGCGTGACCGAGAAGCTCGGGTGGGGCAGATCCAGGAACAGCCAGCTGACGTTGTTACCGAAATGATCCACGCCGTCCGACTGCCGCGCGGCGATGGGATCGGCGATGATGGCGCTGGAAATCACCCGCTGGTACGGCAGCACGCGCGGCAGCAGCCGCACCATGTGGCAGGCCAGGTCCACCGGCTCGGCATAGGCGAAGGTCGTCGTGTGCTGAACGCGAAACTTCATGGCAATCTCACGCCGCCCCTCGGAACGACAGGGCTTCCTCGCCCATGCCGAGCGTCTGCGCCACCGGCAGCAGCGCGAAATAATGCCGGGTGACGCGGTCCGACAGCACGCCGATGCCGGCACTGAGGTCATGCAGAACCGTCGGCAGTTCGGAGGCGGCGACCGATTGGTCCGCCGCTTCGGCAACGCGTGTCACCAGCGCCCGGGTTTCGTCCAGCAGCGCGGCCGCGACGCCCGACAGCAGGCTGTCGTCCCGCCCGGCGATCTGGTCCAGCAGATGGCCGATGGCGGCAAGCTGGAACGCCAGGCCGCGCGGATTGCCGTCGTCGGCCAGCACCAGGTCCAGCACCGGCGCCGGCTGCAGCACGGTGAGGTAGCGGGTGCGGTAGGTGATCAGCGAATCGCACAGTTCCAGCACCAGCCGCAGCGCCGGCTCCAGCCGCGCCGGCGGCTGTTCCAGGGCGAAGCCGACCTGCGAGGAGATGGCCTGGGCCCGCTCCATGCGACGGCCCAGTTCCAGGAACAGCCAGCCGCCGCCGCGCACCATGTTCTCCGCCGCCAGCCCGGCGACGGAGGCGGAGAAGCGCAGGATCTGCACCATCACCCGCGACAGCGCCTCCAGGCCGTGGTTCACCTGCCGGGAGTCCTCGCGGATCTGGCGCAAGGAACTGGTGAAGGCGCCGTACATGTCCCCGGTCAGCCGGTCGCGCACCAGTTCGGTCAGGTGCGCCACGCTGCCGACCAGCCCGGCGATCGAACCAAATCCCGATGCGCCCGGCATCGGTCCGGCCTCGCGCAGGCTGTCGAACAGCGCCTCGGACAGCGCCAGCCCGCCGGCGGTTACCGTAACGGCCTCGCCGGGGATCAGGTCGGCCTGCGCCAGGCTGCGCGACAGCGCCTGCAGTTCCACCATCTCGCGCGGCAGCACCGCGCCGCGCGACAGCCGCTTGAGGGTCGCGCGCACCAGACGGGCCGAGCCCTCCAGCCGCTCCACGTAGCGGCCGAGCCAGAACAGGTTGTCGGCGACGCGGCTAGGCAGGTCGCCGGTGGTGCGGCGGATGGCAACCGGCATCACCGGCATCGATGGCGGCCCGACGATGTCGCCCCGCTCGTCGTTGAGGATCCAGACGTCCTTGGACAGGCCTTCGCCCGGCAGCGCGCCGCAGGGCTTCTCGTCGGCTTCCAGCACCCGTGCCAGGCCGCCTTCCATGGCCCGCCAGGACTGCCCGTCGAACACCAGATAGATGCGCAGCACCACCGGACGCGGCACCAGGCCGTTCGGCCCGGCACAGGGTGCGACGGACGGCGCCAGGGCGGTGGTGGCGGCGAAGCGCCAGGGTTCTCGGGCGATGTCGTCCAGCAGCGCGCGTCTTGCGTCGGGGCCCAGACGGGCCGGCTCGATCGCCGCGGCGCGGCCATTGGCGGCCTCGCGGATCAGCCAGCGTTCCGGGCTGCGCCAGACCATCTCCTGCGCCTGGGCCTCGCCCAGCCACAGGGTCGGCACGCTGGCGATCTTCAGCGGCTCGCCGAGCAGTCGCATCGCCAGGGCCGGCAGCCAGGCGGCGAGCGCGGGGGCCTCCATCGCGCCGGCGCCGGGGTCGTTGCTGATACGGACGGTGCCGGAACGGGCCGCGTCCATCAGGCCGGGCACGCCGATCAGGCTGCCGGCATCGAGCTCCAGCGGGTCCAGCATCTGCGCGTCTGTCCGGCGCAGCAGCACATCCACCGGCTGCAGGCCCTTCAGCGTCTTGAGGAACACCGCGCCGCCGCGCACCGTCAGGTCGCCGCCCTCGACCAGGGCGCAGGACAGCTCACGCGAGAGCATCATGTGCTCGAACCAGTGCAGGCTACCGGTGCCGGGTGTCAGCAGGGCGATGCCGGGGCCGATCGGCGCCGGGGCGGAGCGACCCTGGAACTGGCCCTGGAACTGAAATTGGCCGGGGTATTGCCGCTGATACGGGTCCTGATACTGGTCCTGATACCGGGTCTGCTGGAACCGGCCGGTATAGGCGCGCTCCTGCCCAAGGCTCTGCAGGGCGGTCTGCCAGATTTCGAAGAACGGCCGCAACTCGCGCACCTGCATGCCGCCGAAGGCTTCCGGGATCACCTGGGCCAGCACCCGCCGGTTCTCCCGCGCATAGGCGATGCCGGCCGCGCCGGATGTGCGATCGGCCAGCACCCGCCAGGCGCCATCCGGCCCGCGCACCAGGTCGGCGGCGTAGAAATCCAGGAACCGGTGCCCCGGCCGCGCCTGTCCCTGCATATGGCAGGGACGCAGGAACCCCTGGTTGGCAAACACCACCGCCGGCGGCAGCACGCCGTCGGCCAGCAGCGACTGGTTCGAGTAGATATCCTGCAGCACCGCTTCCAGCAGCTCCGCGCGTTGCGCCAGCCCCGCTTCCAGGGTGGCGAACTCGTTCGCCGTGATCGGCAGCGGCAGCGGATCGCAGCGCCAGGATTGCTTGCCGCTGCCGGGCAGGATGCCGGTGACGCCCTCGTTGTCGAAGGCGGCGTCCAGGCGCCGGGCGTGCTCGGCCAGCCCGCCGTCGCCCAGGCCCGAGAACGTGCTGAGCAGCTGGCGCCAATGCGGCCGCAGGCCGCCCTGGCCATCCACCATTTCATCGATGCCCGTCGGCAGCACGGGCGGCAGGTTTGGCATGTTGTTCACGCTGTAGTTTGGCCCAAGCGAAGGATCATGGGTAGCCTTCGCTGCGCCGTGGGTAGCCCTAAGCGAAGCGGCGCAGATCCAGCGTGCGCGGATGTTCCTTGCCAAGCGCCAAACGCGGTGCCGGCATCGGACCCGGCGTGTGGCCGATCGGGAAGAACCGGCCGCGCCGGCGCGCCTCGGCGGCGTTGGCGTTCACCGGCAGCGTCTCGTCGCTCAGCCCGCCGGGATGCACCACCTCATGGGTCATGCCGCCCAGGCTGCGCCCGGTCCATTTGTCGTAGACATCGAACACCAGCGGCGCCTGGATCGGCACCGTCGGGTGCAGCGCGCTGAACGGCGCCCAGGCCTTGAAGCGCACGCCGGCGACATATTGCCCCTGCGTCTCGGTCGGCTGCAGCGGCACGCCGACGCCGTTGCAGGCGAGCACGTAGCGCTCGTCCACCCAGCCGGAGACCTTCACCTGCACCCGCTCCGCCGAGCTGTCGACGTAGCGCGCGGTGCCGCCGGCGGCCTGCTCCTCCCCCAGCACGTGCCAGGGCTCCAGCGCGTGGCGCAGTTCGACCACCGAGTCGCGCACCGTCACCTCGCCGATCTTCGGGAAGCGGAACTCCATGTGCGGGGCGAACCAGTCCGGATCGAGCCTGAAGCCGAACTGCGCCAGTTCCGACAGCAGATCGTTGAAATCCTGCTCGGCGTAGTGCGGCAGCATGAACTCGTCGTGCAGGCGGGTGCCCCAGCGCACCAGCTCGCGCTCGTACGGGGTCTGCCAGAAAGCGGCAACGGCGGAACGGACCAGCAGCATCTGCGCGAGGGACATTTCGGCGTGCGGCGGCATTTCGAAGGCGCGGAACTCCACCAGGCCGCGCCGGCCGCCCGAGCTGTCGGGCGAGTACATCTTGTCGATGCAGAACTCGGTCCGGTGGGTATTGCCGGTCATGTCGGCCAGGATGTTGCGGAACATCCGGTCCACCATCCAGGGCGGGGTCTGCTGGAACGGACGGATCTGGGAGAACGCGATCTCCAGCTCGTTCGTGCTGTCCTGGCGGGCCTCGTCGATGCGCGGGTGCTGGCTGGTCGGGCCGATGAACAGGCCGCTGAACAGATAGGACAGGCTCGGATGGTTGTGCCAGAAGCCGAGCAGCGATTTCAGCAGGTCGGGCCGGCGCAGGAACGGGCTGTCCGCCGGATCGTTGGCGCCCATCACCACATGGTTGCCGCCGCCGGTGCCGACATGCCGGCCGTCGAGCAGGAACTTCTCGGCGGCGAGGCCGATCTGGCGGGCTTCCCCATACAGCTGCTCGGTGCGCTTGACCTGCTCGGCCCAGCTCGTGGTGGGATGGATGTTGACCTCGATCACGCCCGGATCGGGGGTGACGGAGAAATGCAGCAGGCGCGGATCGGACGGCGCCAGGTAGCCTTCCAGAATCACCTTGCGGCCCATTTCGGCCGCGGTCTGCTCGATCGCGGCGGTCAGCGCCAGCCAGTCCTCGGCGGCATAGAGCGGTGGGTAGAACACGTGGATGACGCCGTCGCGCGCTTCCACCGTCAGCGCGGTGCGGACCGTGTCCACGGCACCGCGCCTGTTCTTGGGGCCGATGACCGGGATTTCCTGGGCGACCGGGCGGAAGCGTTCCACGCCGGGGCCGGGTTCCACTTCGCGCAGCACGCGGCGGAACTGCTGTGCCGGCGGGAACGGCGCGCGCGGGGCGAAGGGATCCGTCTCGAAATCACGCTCGACGAATTCCGGATCGGCCCAGGGCAGCGTTGCCAGCGGCAGGCGGAAGCCGATCGGGCTGTCGCCGGGGATCAGGAACATGACCCCGTCGCGGAACACCCACTTGCCGGACTGCCAGCGCCGCACGCCGTCGTCGATCACCCGGCGCAGCGGCAGCACGCTGCCGACGGGTTTCGCCAGGCCCTGCTGGAAGATCCGCGCCATGCGGGCACGTTCGAGCGGATTGGCGAGCTTGTTGTCCTCGACCACGACATTGGCCGGAAGGCGATGCTCCTTCCACAGATAGTAGTGGATGTCCTCATGCGCCGGCAGGACCAGCGAGGGGTCCACCTGCAGCCGCTCGGCCAGGCCCTGGCAGAACGTCTCCGCGTCGGTCGCGCCGGCGGTGTCCTTGTCGTCGTCGGAGGCGAGCAGGCCGGGGTCCGCCCAGACCGGCTCGCCGTCGGCGCGCCAATGCGAATACAGCGCCCAGCGCGGCAGCGGTTCGCCGGGATACTGCTTGCCCATGGCGTATTGCAGCGCCGAGCCGGGCGACCAGAGTTTCGCCAGCCGGCGGATCAGGCGGCCGGCATATTGGCGCTTGGTCGGGCCGAGAGCGTCGGTGTTCCATTCCGGCGCGTCCAGGTCGGTCGCCGCGACGAAGGTCGGCTCGCCGCCCAGCGTCAGGCGCACGTCCCCGGTGGTCAGCGCGCGATCGACGCGCGAGCCGGTGGCCAGGATGTCCTGCCATTGCTGCTTGGTGTACGGCTTGGTGACCCGTGGGGTCTCGCTGATGCGGGTCACCGCCATCTCGAAATCGAACTCGACCTCGGCTTCCTCGACAAGGCCGGTGATCGGCGAGGCGGAGCCCGGATCGGGGCTGGCGGCGAGCGGGATATGGCCCTCGCCGGTCATCAGGCCGGACGTGGCATCGAGGCCGACCCAGCCCGCGCCGGGCAGATAGACCTCGGCCCAGGCGTGCAGATCGGTGAAATCCTCGGTCGGGCCTTCCGGGCCCTCCAGCGGCTTCACGTCGCCGACGAGCTGGATCAGGTAGCCGGAGACGAAGCGCGCGGCATAGCCGAGATGGCGCAGCAGATGCACCAGCAGCCACGCGGAATCGCGGCAGGAGCCGCGAGCCTCGGCGAGGGTCTGTTCCGGCGACCAGACGCCCGGTTCCATGCGTACGATGTAGGCAACCCGGCTATTGATCAGGCGATTGAGCGCGACAAGCTTGTCGACATTGCGCACCTCGTCGCGCGGCACCTCGTCGATCAGCGTCTTCAGCAGCGGACCCGGCTTTTCCAGCTTGCGGAACGGTGCGAGTTCCTGGTCCAGAACGTGATCATATTCGAACGGCCAGGTCTCCGCCTCCGGCTCCAGGAAGAAGTCGAACGGATTGATGGTCGCCATGTCGGCGACGAGGTCCACCGTCACGTCGAAATGCGTGACCCGTTCGGGAAATACCACCCGGGCCATGAAATTGCCCTGCGGGTCCTGCAGCCAGTTCAGGAAATGCGGCTTGGGGGCAATGTTCAGCGAGTAGGACAGGATTTCGGTGCGCGCATGCGGCGCCGGGCGCAAACGGATGGTCTGCGGCCCAAGGTTCACGAGGCGATCGTATTTGTAGGAAGTGCGATGGGTCAGCGCGACGTGGATCGACATGAGAAACCTTCAGGACGGAATGACACAGGCTGGCACGACCCGCCGGGCGCCGGTATCACACCCTATAGCCCGGCCACACGAGAGGGCGATGCGAAAATCGTGCCGCTGCGTCACTTGCCGGCGCGGCGGACCGGCACGCGGCGCCGCACCCGGCCCAGGGGCCAGACCCGCTGCGCCACGGCGAACAGGAACGCGGTGGTCAGTCCGAACAGCAGCAGGCCGTTCAGCGCCTCCAGGGCACCCAGCAGCTTCCAATGGTATTGCAATTCGATGCTGTCATGACCGTAGGTCGTCATCGCGTTCAGCGAATAGAGCACCGCCGACGGGAAATCCGGCAGGGCGCCGAGCGCGACATAGGCCCCGGCCCAGGCGAGAGCCTCGAGCGCGTGCATGATCGTGACCAGCAGCACGGTCAGGCCGAGCACCAGGACGAACACCGGATAGGACACCCTGTCGCGGAACCAGCGGCTTTCGTACCGGGCCGCCAGGGCGGTGAACAGCCACAGGCCACTGACATGAAACACCACCACCGCCAGGATCAGCGGCAGGCCCCAGTTCCAGGAAGCGCTCCAGAATATGGCCGCCAGCGCCCGTTCGATTCCACCCACTCCCGGCCCCTTCCCGCTCCGCCCACTCGGGGGGCAGAACGTGCGTAACAGACGTGGGAGATTCTCGCCTAGAAAGCGGATTGCCCGACAAAATCCTGAGTTTGAGAATTATGCAATGTTTTCTGATGGTTCCGGGTCGCACCCGGTTCCGCAAGCGTTGACCGGCCCCGGCCTTTCCGCCAAGGTGACCCGGCCATTGTCAGGGCCTCCGGCGGGCAACGATGTCTTTCCGCGGGGGAATTGACCGGGCGGCTGAACGGCCCTTCCCCATCCATCCTGCATTCCATCCGCCATCGGGAACCCAGACCATGCATTCACGAAACCAGAAACACACTGGCGCGACGACGTTCATGCGCCGGGTTCCTGTCGCTGTCCTGGGCAGCCTGGCCACCGTGCTGCTGCTGGCGGGCTGCGGCGGGCAGGCATTGGAAGCCGACGGCGTGGCGGTAGGGCCGGCGGCGATCGCAGGGCTGGAACCCTCCGGCCAGGTGGAAATGACCCAGGTGCAGGCCGCCTATATCGGCAGCGGCAGCGCCGGGTCCGGCACGCTGTGGTATCAAGGCCGCTCTTACCCCTTCACCGTGGGCGGCCTCGGCGTCGGTGGCATCGGCTTCTCGACCATCGAGGCGGAGGGAGAGGTCTACAAGCTCGAAAACATCCGCCAGTTTCCCGGCGCCTATGCGCAAGGCCGCTACGGTTTCGCGCTGGGCGATACCAGCGCCGGCGATCTGTGGCTGCAGAACGAGGCCGGGGTCATCCTGCACCTGAAGGCGAAACGGTCCGGGCTGATGCTGAGCCTGGGCGGGGATGCCGTCGTTATCGAAATGGCGAAATAGGCCGGCCGCCATGCGAGAGGCCGGCGCACAAAATCCTTCCGGAAGCTGCCGGAAGGATTAGACTGGCCGGCAAGAAGCCCCGGCGGGAGAATTCAGCCGAAAAAATTCGGGAGGAAGCAGAAGATGCTGACAACAGCTGAAACCTTCACAACGGAGGACCTCGACTACCTCCATCACGCCGGGCAGACGTTCAAATTGCGGCTGTTCCGCCCGAACGGCGCCGGGCCGTTTCCCACGGTCATCGACCTGCACGGCGGAGCCTGGTGCAGCGGCGACCTGAACGAGTGCCAGGTCTATGCCGAGGGCCTGGTCCAGCGTGGCCTGATGGTCGCCGCCATCGATTTCCGCCATGCCGGCGAGGGCTATCCGGCATCGAACGCCGACATCAACTATGCCATCCGCTGGGTGAAGGCGAACGCGCAACGCCTCGGCGCGCGGGCGGACCGCATCGGCATCGCCGGCCAGTCGAGCGGCGGACACCTTGCCATGCTCGCGGCGATGCGTCCGGCCGATCCGCGCTACGCCGCGATACCGCTGCCGGCGGGCCTGGTTGCGCAGGACGCCAACGTGGCCGCTGTGGCGATGCTGTGGCCGGTGATCAATCCGCTGTCGCGCTACCGCCACGCGCTGCGCGAACGCGCCTCCGCCAGCCCCGCAGCGTGGCAGGTCAACATTCCCGAGCGGCATGACCTCTATTGGAAGACCGAGGCCAACATGGCGGAGGGCAACCCGATGCTGGCGATGGAACGCGGAGAAAGCGTGCAGACGCCGCCGGCGCTTTGGCTGCAGGGCCGGCCGGACGTGGTGCATGACTACCGCGACCCCGAGGCGCCGATCCCTGGCAACGAGCCGGAGCGCTTCGTTGCCAATTACCGGCGCATCGGCGGCGAAATCGATCTGGTCTACATCGACCAGGCAGCGCGCCAGGGCAGCGCCTGCTTCGACCCGATCGCATCGTTCTTCCACAAGCATCTGAAACCGTAGAATTTCCGAACGGGATCGCGATGTCGTTCGCCCGGCTCCGGACGGCCCTGCTGTCGCTGGCGGTCCTGCTGTCTCCGGCGCCGGCCGCCCCCGCCGCGCCCCCGGCGTCCGGGCCGGCGGCGCAGGGATCGTCCCTGACCGGACAATTGCTGATCGCGGCGCCGCAGATCCATGACTGGCGGTTCAGCGAGACCGTCATCCTGATCGTCCGCCACGATGCGGACGGCGCACTCGGCATCGTGATCAACAAGCCCATCGGCAATCCGCCGATGGCCGAACTGCTGGACTCCATCGGCCAGGACAGCGACGGGATCAGCGGCAATGTACGGCTGTTCTATGGCGGTCCGGTGCATCCGGAAATCGGCTTCATCCTGCACAGCACCGACTACC
The DNA here is from genome assembly GCA_037442565.1 of Rhodospirillales bacterium. Lineage (GTDB taxonomy): Bacteria > Pseudomonadota > Alphaproteobacteria > Acetobacterales > Acetobacteraceae > PALSA-911. Next base: position 73,418 of record JBBIQA010000002.1, on the reverse strand, counting down.
ACGCCGCCGGCAGCGTCGTCATCGACGGCCGGCTGGCGATGACGAACAGCGCGGAAATCCTGCGCGATATCGGCCTCGGCCATGGTCCGGCGAAGCACCTGGTCGCCTTCGGCCACGCCGGCTGGGGTCCCGGCCAACTCGACGATGAACTCGCGCGTGGGGTGTGGTTCACCGCTCCGGCGGACCCGGCGCTGGTGTTCGACGCCGACCGCGACCGGCTATGGGACCTCGCCATGACGCGGCGCAACACGCCGCTCTGACGCCTGTTGGAGGCCGCGAACGGCCATTCGGCACGCTGCTCCAACAAATATTCATCTTGAAACGAACGGCTTTTTGGCTCTAACATTTGGATTACCGCCATTGCAATATGGGGAGGCCTCTATGCCGTTCGATGGCAGTGAGTTCCATGGCAATCCGTTCGGTACTGCGCCAACAGGTAACCGGAACCCAACGCTGTGGGAGTGGCTTCGCGGCCGGATCCAGGCATTCCTGACGCCGGCGCCCGCACCGGACCTCGCGCCCGACCTGCTCACCGTGCAATTGCTGACCACCGCCCGGTCGCTGATCGAGGATGAGCGGAACTGGATCCAGCACGATTATGAAACCCGCGACGGGCGGTTCTGCGCAGTCGGCGCGCTGCGCTACGCGGCGAGGTTCATCGGGCCGTCCGGCGCCCTGACCGCGGCCAACCGGCTGCTGCTGGCGGTCGCGCGGGAACGCGGCTTCTCCAAGATCGAGAAGATGAACGACCGTTCCAGCCATGAACGCGTGCTGACGGCTTTCGACGAAGCCATCGCGCGGGCGAGGGGCTAATACCCAATTGGGGAAAGACCGACCCGTCTTGCCCGGGCTTGTCCCGGGTATCCACGCCTTTCACGCGGCCGGAAAAGCCGTGGATGGCCGGCACAAGGCCGGCCATGACGGTCGCTCCCAGGGTCGGCAATCGCGCCGGGTGGTAGAAGTGTCCGTCCGGGAAGTCTGACGGGTCGGTCCGGCGGGACTTTTCGGCGCTGGGAGCGTCGGAAACTTGCCGCGATGTCCCTGCATCGCGACCGCGTTTCCTCCTTCCCAGCACCCAAAATCCCTCGCCGGCCCTCCGCCGCAGACTTTCCGGACGAACACTAGGCGGAGAAGCGAACGGACACGCGGCCCAGCACGCCGAAATCGGCCACCACCCGGTCGCCGGGGTGGATGGGCAGCGGTGTCGCGCAGGTGCCGGTGGTAACGACCTCGTTGGATTTCAGTGTCAGCCCTTGGCCGGAGATTTGGTTGACCAGCCAGGTCAGCGCGACACGCGGATCGCCCAATACGTTCGACCCGACCCCTTCATGGCTCAGCTTGCCGGGGATCTCCGCGAGGACGGTATGTTCCGACAGGTCGATCGCGCGCCAGTCGGCGGTGCTTGCCGGGCCCAGGATGAACTGATGTGCGCAGGCATTGTCGGCGATCAGCTGCGCCGCGCCGACCTTGGCGAACGCCTCGAAGCGGGAGTCCGGCACTTCGATGGCCGGATGCAGCGTGCCGACGGCGGCGAGCACCTCTTCCATCTTGTAGGACGTCTTGCGCGGCGGCAGGTCGCGCGCCATGCGGAAGGCGAATTCCGGTTCGGCCACGCGCATGTGGTTGGCGCCGAACGCCAGCTCTCCGCCGTCCTGCCCCAGCCCCTCGGCTAGCAGGCGGCCGGCCAGCGGGCCGTCCACGCCGATGTGCTGCTGCCCGGCCTTGCTGGTGGCGGCGATCTTCCAGCCGAACAGTGCGGCGGCGCTGTGGGTCTGCAGTTGCGCCTGGATCGCATAGCCCTCCCCACGCGTCGCCGGCCGCAACTCGGGCGGCAACGCCGCCATCTGGCCGCCGCCCCGCCACAGGCCCCAGATCAGGTCCGCGGCCTGGCGGATTTTGTCGGTATCCATCAGCGGGACGGGGCCGGAGATCGGGTAGCCAACCGGACGATCACTTCCTGGCCTTGGCCTTCTTCTTCGGCGCGGCAACCGGTTTCGCATCCGCTTTCTTCGCGGGCGCCGGCGCGACCTCGATCGTGCGCAGGAAATCGGTGCGCGCCTTCGCGCCCGTCATCACGTAGCTGTGGTCCGCGCCGGACAGGATGAACTGCGCGCCCATGGAGATGTAGCGGCGGGAATTCTCCACGTCGTACACGCCGCCCATGCCGGAGAACTTGCCGTGCTTGCGGGCGGCGTCGATGATCGTCTGGTAGGCCGCGATCACGCGCGGATGGCCGAGCTGGCCGGAAATGCCCATCTCGGCGGTCAGGTCGGAGGTGCCCATCAGCAGCACGTCGATCCCCTCCACCGCGGCGATGGCATCCGCGTTGGCCACCGCCTCCGGGCTTTCGATCATCGCGACGATCAGGATCTCCTTGTTCAGCGCCGCCTGCGCCTCGACCGCGGAGGGCGGCTGATAGCCATAGGCCGCCGGCGGGCCGCCCCAGCTGCGATGGCCGTCGGGCGGATAGCGGAACGCCTCGGCGATGCGGCGGGCTTCCTTGGCGGTTTCCACATGCGGAATGACCAGGCCGAGCGCGCCGTTGTCGAGCGCGCGAGTGCCCTCGTCCAGCGCGCCGGCGCAGACCCGCACGATCGGGGTGACGCCGTGCGGCAGCGCGGCGATGCAAAGCTGGGTGGCTTCCTGCACGGAAAACGCGCCGTGCTCGGTGTCGATAAAGATCCAGTCATGGCCGCTGGCCTTGGCAAGCATCGGCACCGCGGCGGTGCGCAGATGATGCACCCCGAAGCCGAGCGCCACCCCGCCGGCCTGCATTTTCCGTTTCGCCGTGTTTTCGACCAGTGACATCCGACTCTCCCCGAACCAATGCGTCCCAGGGGATCACGCGCGGCAGGCGGGGTCAATCGGGGATGGAAGCATGGGGCAAGCGTCCCTGACCTTGCTAGCTGCCCTCGACCAACGCCAGCAGGCTGTCCAGGCGATCTGCCTCCTCGGCTGGTTTGTCGGTGCGGATGCGGGCGATGCGGGGGAAGCGCAGGGCCACGCCGGATTTGTGGCGGGTGGAGCGTTGCGCCGCGTCGAACGCCACTTCCAGCACCATGGCTTTTTCCACCTCGGTTACCGGGCCGAAGCGGGCGATGGCGTGGTTGCGGATCCAGCGGTCGAGAAGCGCCAGTTCGGCGTCGGAAAAACCGAAATAGGCCTTGCCGACCGGCAGCAGGTCGCCGTCGCGCCAAAGGCCGAAGGTGTAGTCGGAAAAGCTGCCGCTGCGTTTGCCGTGGCCGCGCTGGGCATACATCAGCACGGCGTCGATGCGCAGCGGGTCGCGCTTCCATTTCCACCAGGGCCCGCGCTGCCGGCCGGCGAGGTAGGGGCTGTCGGCGCGCTTGAGCATCAGGCCCTCGATCGCCGCGGCGCGGGCTCCGTCGCGCAGGGCGGCGAGTTCGTCGAAGCCGGCGAAGGGGATGAGTTCGGAGAGCTGCATGTGCGGCGGGGCCTGGGTGGCATGCCAGGATTCCAGGCGGGCGCGGCGGGTGTCGAAGGGGTGCGCGCGGATGTCCTCGCCGGCGTCGAACAGCATGTCGTAGAGGCGCACGCCGGCGGGATGGGATTTCTGCAGTTGCGGTGAGGCGGTCTTGCGGTTGAGGCGGCGCTGCAGGTCGGCGAAGGGCGCGGGCGCGCCGTCCCGCACGACCAGCAATTCGCCGTCCAGCACGGCGTGGAAATCCATCGTGGCGAGGATGTCGGGAAAGGCCGCTGAGATGTCCTCCGCGCCACGCGAGAAGATGCGCCGGCCGCCGGGGCCGGCGACGAGCTGGACGCGGATGCCGTCCCATTTCCATTCGGCGCGCCAGTCGGCGGGATCGAGGGTTTCGAGGTCGGCCGGTTCCAGCGGATGCGCCAGCATGGGCGGGCGGAACACCGGCGCGCCGGCGGGGTCGGGGCGTGGGCCGGCTTCGGTCAGCCAGGCGAACAGGCTGCGGTAGGGTGGGGCGACGCCGTGCCAGATCTCTTCCAAATCGTCGACCGCGATGCGTCCCTCGCTGAGCTCCGCCAGCGCCACGCGCGCCAGCCGGGCGGAGACGCCGACGCGCAGGCCGCCGGTGATCAGCTTCAGCAGCGCGAGGCGCACCGATGGTGTGGAGGCATCCAGCCAGCTTGAGACGATGGCCGGCAGTTCCGATTTGGGGGCGCCGGCCAGCGTGTCCACAACGTCGGAAAGTCTGGGCGGGGCGGCGTTGGTGCGCGCGGCCGGCCAGATCAGTGCGACGGTCTCGGCAAGGTCGCCGACATAATCATAGGACAGCTCGAACAGCACGGGGTCGGTGCGCGCGGCCGCGAGTTCGCGGATCAGGCCTGCCTTGGCGGCGGGGAAGCGCAGCTCCCCGGCGATGGCGGCCAGGCCGATGCCGCGATCGGGATCCGGGGTGGTGGCGAAATAGCGCGCCAGCAGGGCGATGCGGGCGTTGCGCGAGGGCGTGAACGCCAGGCGTTCCAGCAGCGCGGCGAAGGCGATCATGCGGCCCCCTCCGAGGTTTCGTCCGGTGCTTCGCCTTCATCCTCCTCGCCGTAGCCCAGCAGCCGCAGCGCCCGGCCGCGTATGCCGCGCAGGCCGGCGGCGTGGATCAGGGCATCCTCGCGGCCATGCGTCACCCAGATCTCGGGGGCGCCGACCTCGTCGATGGTGGCGTTCAGCGCATTCCAGTCGGCATGGTCGGAGATGACCAGGGGCAGTTCGACGCCGCGTGCCTTGGCGCGCTGGCGCACCGCCATCCAGCCGGACGCGAGCCCCACCACGGGATCGGTCAGACGGTTGGCCCAGCGATCCGCGAGGGCGCCGGGCGGGGCCAGCACCAGCGCGCCTTTCAGGTCGGCCTTGGGGGCGGCGGTCGCGGAAAGCAGCTGGCCGAGTTGCACGCCCTGCTGCGCATAGACCTCGCACATCTTACTCAGGGCGCCGTGCAGGAAGATCGGAGAATCCCAGCCGGCCTGGCGCAGCAGGGCGATGACCCGCTGGCACTTGCCCAGGGCGTAGCAGCCGACGACGTGGGTGCGGCTCGGAAACAGCGCCAGGCTGTCGAGCAGCCTGGCGATTTCATCGGCCGCCGGCGGATGGTTGAACACCGGCAGGGCGAACGTGGCCTCGGTCACGAACACGTCGCAGGGGACGGGTACGAAGGGATCGCAGGTGGGGTCGGCCGAGCGCTTGTAGTCGCCGCTGACCACCGCGCGGCTGCCTTGGTATTCCATCGCCACCTGGGCGCTGCCGAGCACGTGGCCGGCGGGCTGCAACCAGACGCGCACATCTCCCAATGTGACCGCTTCCCCCCAGGCAAGTGCCTGCTGCGAACCGCCGGCGCCGGTTTCGCCGAGCCGGGCGCGCATCACCGCCAAGGTGTCCTTGTGGGCCAGCACCGCCCGATGGCCGGGGCGGGCGTGGTCGGAATGGCCGTGCGTGATCACCGCGCGGTCGGCGGCGCGGACGGGGTCGATGAAGAAGCCACCGGGCTCGCAGTACAAGCCTTGTGGCAAAGGCTTCAGCCAGGTTTGGGGGTGGGGCATCTGGTCCTTTGCGGCTCTGTCCACTCGGCCTAAATAAGGGGAGATGGATGGAACATTGCCAGAACTCTTTTCCGGCTGGTTCGCCGGGCGCGGCTGGAAACCGCGGCCGCACCAGCTGGCGATGCTGCTTGCGGCGCGGGCCGGGGAGTCGGCGCTGCTCATCGCGCCGACCGGCGGCGGCAAGACGCTGGCCGGGTTCCTGCCCAGCCTGGTCGGGCTGCACGAGGCGCCGCGCGAGGGGTTGCACACGCTGTATGTCAGCCCGTTGAAGGCGCTGGCGACCGACATCGCCCGCAACCTGACCGCGCCGGTCACCGAGATGGGCCTTGCCGTCACGATCGAGACCCGGACGGGCGACACGCCGGCCAACCGCCGCCGGCGCCAGCGGGAGGCGCCGCCGAACATCCTGCTGACCACGCCGGAAAGCCTGGCGGTGCTGCTGTCGCTGGCCGACGCCCCTGCCCTGTTCACCGGGCTTTCCCGCGTGGTGGTCGACGAGGTGCACGCGCTGGCCGGCACCAAGCGGGGCGACCAGCTGGCGCTGTGTCTGTCGCGGCTGCGTGGGATCGCGCCATCCACGCGTATCGCCGGCCTGTCCGCCACCGTCGCGCATCCGGCGGCGCTGATGGCGTATTGTGGCGCCCATCGTCTGATCGAGGCGCCGGACGGCACGCCGCCGGACATTTCGCTGATGCTGCCGCCGGGGGAGCTGTCCTGGGCCGGACATATGGGGCTGGAGGCCGCGCCCCTGGTTCTGGCGCGCATCCGCGAGGCGGGCATGACGATCGTGTTCGTCAACACCCGCGCGCAAGCGGAGCTGATCTTCCAGGAACTGTGGAAGCTGAACGACGAGACCCTGCCGATCGCCCTGCATCACGGCAGCCTGGAAGTGGAGCAGCGCCGCAAGGTGGAGGCCGCGATGTCGGCCGGCAGGCTGCGCGCGGTGGTGGCGACGTCCTCGCTCGACCTCGGCATCGACTGGGGCGGGGTGGACCAGGTGCTGCAGATCGGCGCGCCAAAGGGGGTTTCGCGCCTTCTGCAGCGCGTCGGGCGGGCCAATCACCGGATGGACGAGGCTTCGCGCGCGGTGCTGGTGCCGGCGAACCGGTTCGAGGTGCTGGAATGCGAGGCCGCGATCGAGGGCGTGGCCGCCCGGGAGCTGGACGGCGATCCGCCGCGGCCGGGCGGGCTCGATGTGCTGGCGCAACACCTTCTCGGCATGGCCTGCGGCGCGCCGTTCATGCCGGACGATGCCTATGCCGAAATTCGCACGGCGCAGCCGTACGCGAACCTGCCTCGGGAAGATTTCGACGCGGTGCTGGAATACGTCGCCACCGGCGGTTACGCGCTGGCGGCCTATGAGCAGAACCACAGGCTGTTCACCGACAGCGAGGGCCGCGCGCATGTCCGCTCCGCCCGCATCGCCGCGCAGCACCGGATGAACATCGGCACCATCGTCGAGGCGCCGCTGCTGAAGGTGAAGCTGGTCGGCAGGCGCCGCTTCGGCCCGGTGCTGGGCGAGGTGGAGGAGTATTTCGTCAACCAGCTGCGCCCCGGCGACGCCTTCATCTTCGCCGGGCGCAAGCTGAAGTTCCTGCGCGTGCACGAAATGGCGGTGGAGGCGGCCGAGGGCGGCGAGGATGATCCGCTGGTGCCGGCCTATGCCGGCGGGCGGCTGCCGCTGAGCACCAATCTGGCCGCAAGGGTGCGCGGCCTGCTGCAATCGCCGCGCGACTGGCCGCGGTTTCCCGAACAGGTGGCCGACTGGCTGCGGCTGCAACAGAAGCGCTCCCGCCTGCCCGGCCGCGACGATCTGCTGGTGGAAACCTTTCCCCGCGGCGGCTGCTGGTATCTGGTCGCCTATTGCTTCGAGGGCCGCAATGCGCATCAGACGCTCGGCATGCTGCTGACCAAGCGCATGGAGCGGGCCGGCTTCGCGCCGCTCGGCTTCGTCGCGACCGACTATGTGATCGGCATCTGGTCCGCGTTCCAGCCAACCGGCATCGCCGCGCTGTTCGACCAGGACATGCTCGGCGACGACCTGGAGGAATGGATGGCCGACAGCTCCATGCTGAAGCGGAGCTTTCGCAACGTCGCGGTGATCGCCGGGCTGATCCACCGCAACAGCCCGGGGGCGGACAAGAACCGCCGGCAGGTGACGGTGAATTCCGACCTGATCTACGAGGTGCTGCGCCGCCACCAGCCGGACCATATCCTGTTGCGGGCGACGCGGGACGATGCGGCGCACGGGCTGATCGACCTGGAGCGCGTGGCCGGGATGCTGGCGCGGGTGCATGGGCGGATCGTGCACATGGTGCTGTCGCGCGTGTCGCCGCTGGCGGTGCCGATCCTGCTGGAGATCGGCCGCGAGCAGGTGACCAGCGAGGCGGACCAGGACGACTTGCTGGCCGAGGCGGAAGCCGTGGTGGCGGAGGCAATGAGCGAGTCGGAACCGGCGATGCCGCAACCGCGGCCAGCCGGCCGCAAACCCGCCCCCGTTCAGAGAGATCTTTTCAACGCATGAGCGCTGCCCCGATCCACGTTGCCGGCGAGCGGCTGATGCTCGACCCCGCCGGCGCGCTGCTGTGGCCCGAGCACGGGCTGATGGCGGTGTCCGACCTGCATCTGGAAAAGGGCACCGCCTTCGCCCGGCAGGGGATGCTGCTGCCGCCGTGGGACACGCGCGCGACGCTGGATCGCCTGGCTCTGCTGCTGCGCCGTTACCGTCCGAGGATCGTCGTGGCACTCGGCGACAGCTTCCACGACCGCGGCGGCGCTGCCCGGCTGCCGGCGGCCGAGGTCGCCAGGATCACCGCCATGACCGGCGCGACGCGCTTCGTCTGGGTGCTCGGTAACCACGATCCGCAGCCGGCGGGGCAGCTAGGCGGCGATTGGGTGGATGAATTTTCGCTGGGAGCGCTCATATTCCGGCATCAGGGTAATGCAACTGTAGTACGAACCGACTCGCCAGGAGAGATCTGTGGCCATCACCATCCCAAAGCCGCCATCGCCGTGCGCGGTGGCACGCAGAGCCGCGCATGCTTCGTCGCCGATGCGCGGCGCGTCATGCTGCCGGCCTTTGGCGCCTATACCGGAGGCCTGGATGTGACCCATCCTGAGATCTCCCGGCTGTTCCCGCGCGGCGGACGGGTGTTTCTGCTCGGACGGGAGCGGCTGTTCTCCTTCGCGCTTGCCGTGCCCAAGCGGGGGGCGGCGCGTTGACCGACGCCCCGGCCCTGCTCTGGTTCCGCCAGGACCTTCGCCTCGCCGACCACGCGGCGCTGCACGCAGCTTTGCGCGGCGGGCGCAAGGTGCTGCCGGTGTTCGTGCTGGACGACGCGGCCGCCGGGGCCTGGGCGCCGGGCGGGGCGTCGCGCTGGTGGCTGCACCACAGCCTGGCCGCGCTGTCCGGTCGGCTGTCCGCGCTGGGTGCGGCGCTGGTGCTCCGCCGGGGTCCGGCGCTGGAACAGATCCCCCTTCTGGCGCGCGAGATCGGCGCCTCCGAGGTGCATACCGGCGGCGGACCGGAACCCTGGGCGCGCGCGCTGGACCGCGACGTGGCGGCGGCACTGAAGGAAGATGGTGCGGAACTGCACCGCCACCGCACGCGCATGCTGTTCAATCCGGAAGCCATTCGCACCGGGACGGGCGGTGTCTATGGCGTCTACACCCCGTTCGGCCGCGCCTGCCGGGCGAGCGGCGGACCGCGGCCATTGCTGCCCGCGCCCGAGCGCGTCCCCTGCCCCGCGCCGCCGGCCTCGGACCGGCTGGAGGATTGGGGGCTGCTGCCGAGCCGTCCGGATTGGGCCGGCGGCCTGCGCGCCGCATGGACGCCCGGCGAGTCTGGGGCACAGGCGCGTTTGCAGCGCTTCCTGCAAGATGGTCTGTCGTCCTATGCCGCGCGCCGCAACCTGCCGGGGATCGATGGCACCTCGATGCTGTCGCCGCATATCGCCTGGGGCGAGATTTCGCTGGCCCAGGTCTGGTTCGCGGCCGAAGCCGCTTCCGGAGGCGCCGGCGAGGGGCTGGCGGTGTTCCAATCGGAGCTGCTCTGGCGCGAATTCTCCATCTATCAGCTGTGGCATCATCCGGACCTTCCGGAGCAGCCATTGCGGAAGAATTTCGCCGGCATGCCATGGCGCGACGATGCGGCGGGGCTGGCGGCCTGGCAGCGCGGGCAGACCGGCATTCCCATCGTCGATGCCGGCATGCGCCAGCTCTGGCAGACCGGCTGGATGCACAACCGCGTGCGGATGATCGTGGCCTCGTTCCTGACCAAGCATCTGCTGCTGCCCTGGCAGGCAGGCGAGGCGTGGTTCTGGGACACGCTGGTGGATGCGGACCTGTCCGCCAACGCCGCCAGCTGGCAATGGGTGGCCGGCAGCGGCGCGGACGCGGCGCCGTATTTCCGGGTATTCAACCCGGTGCTGCAGGGGCAGAAATTCGACCCTGACGGCAGCTACGTGCGCCGGTTCGTGCCGGAGCTGGCGCGGCTCGGCGACAAGTACCTGCACGCGCCCTGGGAGGCGCCGACCGCGGTGCTGGCCGCGGCCGGGATCGCGCTGGGCCGGACCTATCCACAGCCGGTGATCGATCTTGCCGCCGGACGCGACCGGGCGCTGGCGGCTTGGCGGGGGCTGGCGGCATGAACGTTCCCCTCCAGCCGGTTCCGGACATCCAGGAGACGGCGCTCCCCCGCCCGGCCATTCCGCGTGGCGTGCCGATCCGCGTCGTCGGCGACGTCCACGGCGATGCCAAGGCGTTCGCCTATGCCGTTGCCACAGACCGGTTCGTCGTGCAGCTCGGCGATCTGGTGGATTACGGCCCCAACAGCGCCACGGCGCTGGAGCTGATGTTCCAGCTGATCGACGAGGGCCGCGGGCTGTTCCTGCTCGGCAACCATGATTTCAAGCTGGCCCGCGCGCTGGCCGGGCAGCACGTCTACATGACGCCCATCCTGGCCGAGACCCTGCGCGCCCTGGGGCCGGAGCTGCGCAGCCGGGCGCTGGCGGAGTTCCTGCGCGCCCCGGCCTGGCTGCGCCACGAAGGCGCGCTGTTCGTGCATGGCGGGTTCCATCCGGCGATGCTGGCGAACGAGGCGCCGGCGATCGATTTGCGCCGCCCGGACGGGCCGCTGTCGCGCGCCTTGTACGGCGAACCGACCGGACGCACCCAGCAGGACGGCTTCCCCGAACGCAGCCTGGGCTGGGTGGACCGCATCCCGGCGGGAATGACGGTCTATTGCGGCCATGACCGGCGCAGCACCGATGGCCGCCCCTATCGCCGCTCCGGCATGGGCGGGGGCACGGCGGTGTTCCTCGACACCGGGGCGAGCAAGGGCGGGCACCTGTCCTGGATCGACCTGCCGGGCGCGCCGGAACGCTAGCCGCGCGAGCGGCGCAACGCATCGCGTATCCGGGGGGGACAAAGCCGCGGATTCATGGCAGGATCGAACCCGAGAAACCAGTCGGACCTAGCGATCGCCGATGCGACAATTGCTGTTACTGCGCCACGCGAAATCGTCCTGGGATGATCCGAAGCTGTCGGACCATGCCCGTCCGCTGAACTCCCGCGGCCGCAAGTCGGCCAGCGCGATGCGCCATGCCATGCGCGAACTGGGCCTGGCGCCGGACATCGTCCTGGTGTCGTCGGCCCGGCGGACGCTGCAGACGCTGGAAGCCCTGGAACCATGGGACGACCAGCCGCTGGTCGAGCCGATGGATCAGCTTTATCTCGCCGATGCCGCCCATCTGCTCGGTGCGCTGCGCGAGGTATCGGACACCGCGCGCAGTATATTGCTGATCGGCCATAACCCCGGCCTGCACGATCTGGCGCTGCTGCTGGTCGGGCCTGTCGGGCTGGGCACCCAAAGCCCGAACATCAGCCGTCTGGCCGAGGGCTACCCGACCGGCGCGCTGACCGAGTTCTCCATCCCCGGCCCCTGGTCGACGCTGGGGGAAGCCGGCGGCCGGCTGCTGCGGTTCCTGGCGCCGCGCGATCTGCCGGAACTGGCGGCGTGAGTTGAACGATCCCGAGCCAGCGGTATCGGGCCCAACGGTGTCGGTCATCGAAGATCCCCCTGTCGAAACGCCGGAAGAAGCCTCCCCGCCGGAGGCGCCGGACCCGGATGCGGTCGAATGGGACCTGGTCCTGCCGCTCGAGGATGCCGCCCGGCTCGGGCGGCTGAAGCTGCTGGCGAAGCTGCGCGAGGGACGTGCCCGCAGCCGGGCCGTACGCATGGTCTGGCATGACGGGCCGGACGGAGCCCTGGCGAAGGCCGGGCTGGCGCTGGTGGAACAGCGCAGCCGCTGGCGGCTGGAAATGCTGCGCCCGCCGGCCGAACCCCTGCCCGACGCCACCTGGCCACCCGGCACCGTGCCGCCGCTGTTGGCCGAGGCCGGGCTGATGCAGGAACTGGCACCGGCCGCGCCGCCGCGCGAGCAGCCCCCCCCCGTTTTTACGCCCACGCTGCCCGAGCCCTGTATTCCCTGGGCCGCGTTCGAGGGTCGCGCGCTGAGCCTGTCGCTGCGCTACGCGCATCAGCCGGTCGAACTGACGGTGCTGCAAGGCGCGATCCGCACCGTGATGCGCGAGCACCCGACCGCGCGGATGCGCATTTCCGGCCCGCCGCTGACAACGACGGCCATCGCGCTGCTGCTGTCCGGCGAGATCGGTCTGGCGGTGCCCCGGGCCAGCCTGGCCGCCGAAGCGATCGCGGCGGCGCGCGGCGGCGCGCCGAAGCCTCGGGCCCTGGGCGCGCCGAAGCTGTCGCGCGATTTCACCGTGGCCGGAGCTTTCGACCATATCGTCGCGCATCTGTCCGATGTCATCCTGTACTGGGGACCGCTGGCCGCCGGCGGCGAGGACGGGCCGGAGCCGGTGCACCAGATGCGCGTGGCGACCCGGCGGCTGCGCTCGGCCTTGTCGATCTTCAGCCGCGCCACCGCCTCCCCCAGCGTCGCCCAGGTGGATGCGGGCCTGAAGGCGCTCTCCAAGGCGCTCGGCCCGGCCCGGGACTGGGATGTTTTCAATGCCGGGATCGGCGCGGAGATCGGCCATGCCTTCGCCGCCGACCAGGCGGATGGCCAGGCCGTGGCCCGGCTGCTGGCGGCAACCGAACGCCAGCGGGTCGCCGGGTATGAGGCGCTGCGCCGCTTCGTCGCCGCGCCGGACTATCGCCAACTGGGGATCCGCCTCGCTGCCCTCGCCGCCACGCGGCCGTGGGAGGCGGAAATCGGCGAGGACGCCCGCACGGCACTGGACCTGAAGCTGGAGGATTTCGCCGCCACGGTGCTGCAGCGGCGCTGGAAGCGGATGTTCGCCGAGGGCGACGACATCGAGCAGCTGGAAACCGAAACCCTGCACGCCATCCGCCTGCGGGCGAAGCGGCTGCGCTATGCGGCGGAGTTCTTCGCCGCCCTGTTCCCGCCGAAAGCCACGAAGCGCTTCATTCTCCGGCTGAGCGAGTTGCAGGACAAACTCGGCACGCTGAACGATGGCGCCGTGGCGGCGGACCTGCTGCATTCCCTGCAGGGCGGCGGCACCGAGCGGGCCTTCGCGATCGGCGCGGTGCGCGGCTTCGTGGCCGCGATCGGCGGGGCCTCGCGCGCCGGCATCGCGGATGCCTGGAGGAAGTTCCGCAAGCAGGATCCGTTCTGGACTTGACGAATTTACGACTCGTGACAATTCGCCGGTTGCGCCCGCGTGCGCCGCAGGTTACGCGTCCGTCTGGAGGCTGTCGCGACGGGTCGTGAGGCCTTCCCGTTCAACGCCGTCAGAACAAGGCTTCGCGCACCGTGCAATTGCGCCGACCGCGCCGGATATTCCGTTCCTCCCCCTCGCGTCCGTCGTTCGGGCTCGCCCGGCTCGCTGGCTCCGCCCGGCCGGTGCATCTGGGCCTGGGGGCGGTCGTTCTGCTCGGCGCCGCCGTTCTGGCCTTCGACGGGCCGCTTTCCTCCGCCGGCCCCCTCGCGGGCGTGTTCGCCGGACGGTCTGCCCCATCGGTTCGCGTGGAGGCGGCGGCGGGCGACATCGCCGTCGTCGACGGCAGCACGCTGCGCCTCGCCAAGCAGGTGGTGCGGCTGCTGGGCATCGAGACCCCGGAACGCGGCCAGACCTGCCACGCCGCCAGCACCATGGGCGCTGCCGTGGGAGGCTTCGACTGCGGCGCGGCCGCCGCGGCCGCTCTGGCGGCCCTGGTGCGGGAACACAAGGTTGCCTGCGACGTGCGCGACACCGACTCCATGGGCCGTCCGCTGGCGATCTGCGACGCCGGCGGGAAGGAACTGAACCTTGCCTTGGTCGCGGATGGCTGGGCCCGCGCCGGACGCGCGCGGGGCCTGGCGGGCAACCGGGCGGAAGACCTCAAAAAGGCGGAGTTGCTGGCCCGTAGCGAGCATCGCGGCCTATGGGCGCAGCCCCAGGCGGGAACCCGGTAGCGGCCGGGCCGGAACGATAGAACGCCGCGCGTCCGGCACGACAAGGCCATGCTGCGGGCGCGAAGGTTGCGTCCGCCGCAACTCCGCCATAATTTTCTTCCGAGCCGGAAATCCAGCCAACGAGATTTGTCGAACGATGCATCCCACCCCACCTGCAGAGAACCGGGTTCCCAGGCGAGATGCAGCGCAACGCCAGGCTCGTCGCCATACAGAACGGCCCGTACGGGATTGGTGGTATGGGGTTTTGTGGCTGGAGTGCTAAACGCGGCCAATATTCACGTGAGGGCAGATGCCCTCCAACGCAGACAAGGAAACACGCATGGTCAGCAACGGGTCGGTCACCATCACGCTGGATGGATCCAATAAATCCACCAAGCTGCCATTGATCAGCGGCACGGTCGGCCCGCAGGTGGCCGACATCCGCAAGATCTACAACGACCTGGGGATCTTCACCTTCGATCCCGGCTACGGCGCCACGGCGTCGTGCGAGAGCAAGATCACCTATATCGACGGCGACGAGGGCGTGCTGCTGTATCGCGGCTACCCGATCGAGCAGCTGGCGGAGAAATCCACCTTCCTCGAGGTCGCCTACCTGCTGCTGAACGGCGAGTTGCCGAATGCCGCGCAATCCAAGGAATTCGATTCCGGCGTGATGCGCCACACCATGCTGCACGAGCAGCTGCGCACCTTCTACAACGGCTTCCGCCGCGACGCGCACCCGATGGCGGTGATGTGCGGCGTGGTCGGCGCGCTGTCGGCCTTCTATCACGACAGCCTGGACATCACGAACCCCGAGCACCGGCGCATCAGCGCCTTCCGCCTGATCGCCAAGGTGCCGACGATCGCCGCCTGGGCGCACAAGTACAACATCGGCCAGCCGTTCATGTACCCGCAGAACGAGCTCGGCTATGCCGAGAACTTCCTGTACATGTTCAACGCGGTGCCGGCCGAACCCTACAAGGTGAATCCGATCCTGGCGCGGGCGATGGATCTGATCATGATCCTGCACGCCGACCATGAGCAGAACGCCTCCACCTCCACCGTGCGGCTCGCCGGCTCCACCGGCGCCAACCCGTTCGCCTGCATCGCCGCCGGCATCGCCAGCCTGTGGGGCCCCTCGCATGGCGGCGCGAACGAGGCGGTGCTCCATATGCTGGGCGAAATCGGGAATGTGAAGAACATCCCGACCTTCCTGAAGCAGGTGAAGGACAAGAACAGCCACGTGAAACTGATGGGCTTCGGCCACCGGGTCTACAAGAACTTCGACCCGCGGGCGAAGATCATGCAGGCGACCTGTTATCAGGTGCTGGGCGAGCTTGGCATCAAGCACGACCCGCTGCTGGAACTGGCGGTGGAGCTGGAAAAGATCGCCCTGCACGACGATTATTTCGTCAGCCGCAAGCTGTACCCGAACGTCGATTTCTATTCCGGCATCATCCTGAAGGCGATGGGCTTCCCGCTGTCGATGTTCACCGCCCTGTTCGCGGTGTCTCGCACCGTCGGCTGGATCAGCCAGTGGCAGGAGATGATCGAGGACCCGGAACAGCGCATCGGCCGGCCGCGGCAGATCTATACCGGCGCGGCCCAGCGCAACTACGTGCCGCTCGACAAGCGCGCCTGAACCGGACCACCCGCCATCCAGGCTGCGCCGCCCGGCAGGAGAACCTGCCGGGCGGCTTTCTTTTGTTCTCCGCCGGTTGCGGCCGGTCACTGCGGGACAGCGCCAACCCGCCGGCTGATCCGTGCCGGGTCGGCCGGGACAGTTTCATCCAGTGAAATTCGGCTGAATTTCACTGTTGTGAGTAGAATTATCCACAGGTTGTTAACAATTTACGTGAGCAACGAGTCTCAACCGATTCCGAAGACTCAGATTTTTTCCCAGCGAAATGGAAGATCCCGTCAATTCTTCGTTTTGTACACGATAAATTGATGTTTGGTCGCGACGAGTTTATCGTGAATCCATCGTGAAAACTCGGCCGAAATTTCGCTTTCCCGGCGTACGGTTAACAATCACCTACCCAATCGCCGATTTGGGCTCTCAAATACATCCCCAGGTTGAATTCAACCTCGGGAATTTCTAGGAGAGAGAACCATGCGCCCCACCATGTCCCTTGACGCCCTCGTGAGAAGCCGCCTGAAGACATGGCCCCAGCGTCCGCCCGGCCTTGGCGGAAGCGGTGCAGGCAACGGTGCCTGGCTGCGCGGCCGGCCAGATGACGGATATAAATGCCTCCCGTTCCTGAAACTGCCCGGCAGCGACCGGCTGCGCACGTTGCCGGACGGGCTCTGGCTGCATTTCGGCGGCACGCCTGTGGAGCCTTTCGTGGATATCCTGGCCGTGGAGGCCTGCGGCTCACTGTCCAACCTGCTGGACAAGCGCTCGCGCTTCGCCCCCAGCACGCATTCCTTGCTGGCCGTCTGCCCGGTTCCCTGGCTGCTGGCCCCGGCCGCGGAAGGCGCCCCGACGCCGCGCTGGCAGGCGATTGGCCTGATGCGGAAGGCGCCGAGCCTTTCATTTATCGTGCCGGTGCGCGACGTGCGGGTGCTGTATGGCCTGAAGCAGGATCATTACCAGGGCTTCGCCAGCTGTCAGGTGCCGCATCCGCACGAGTATTTCGTGCCGATGGAATCGCTGACCGCCGCGGAAGGCGACAAGGACCCGGCCCTGCGGGCGTTGCTGTCGCGGGCCTCGGTGAGTGCCAACTTCCTCTCGCCGCCCCGGGTGACCAGCCACAGCGCCGATCGCACCGCGGAGATGGTCGCCGCCCGTGCGGCTAGGCGCGTGGCACGCCGAGAGTTTGCCGACCAACATCTGGTCTGTCGGTGATCAGCCCGTCCACGCCCCACCCGGCCAGCCGGCGCATGTCGGCGGGGCGGTTCACGGTCCAGGGGATCACCAGCAGGCCGAGTTGCCGGGCCTCGGCAACGAGGTCCTCGGTGAGCCCGGCGAAGGCGGGCGACCAGATCGACCCGCCTTCCGCCGCCACCGCGCGGGGCACGGAGCCGGCGAAATCCTCCGGCGCCGGGCCGTCCCACCAGAGCCGGGCCTCGGCCACCGTCTCCTCGGAGGTGAGCCAGGCATAGGTCAGGTCCGGGCGCAGCCGGCGCAGGTGCCGGGGGCCGCGCCAGTCGAAGGACTGCACCACGATCCGCTCCGTGGCGCCGGCGGCATCGGCGATGGCCGCGACCGCTTCCGCCATCGCCTCCGGCGCCACCGTCCATTCCCGGTGCAAGGCGATGGTCTTCATCTCCACGGTGAAGCGGGTGGGCAGCGCCAGCGTTTCGGCAAGTGTCGGGATGCGGGCGCCGTCGATCGGATCCTGGTCCGGATACAGCGCCGCGTAGGCGCTGCCGGGGCGGATGCGCCCGACATCGAAGGCGGCCAGGTCGGCGGCCCGCAAGTTGCGGATCAACGGGCCGCGGGCCGGCAGCCACTCGCCGCCGAGGCGGGTGATGTCGCGGTTCAGCGCCGGATCGTGGCTGACCACCGGCACGCCGTCGGCGGTCATCGCCACATCGATTTCGATCCCGTCGACGCCCAGCGCCAGGGTGCGACGGAAGCCCTCCAGGGTGTTTTCGGGGAACAGGCCGCGCGCCCCGCGATGTCCGATCAGCAGCATTGGGTGTCCCATCTTGTAACCACGGGCCATTGCCGCCCATCTTGCGGCGGAAGGCAATCGGGGCGAGCGGACAATGGCGAACGACAAGGTTCTGGGCGTGCTGGGCGGCATGGGACCACTGGCCAGCGCGCAGTTCATGTTGCGGCTGACGCTGCTGACGCCGGCGGAACGCGACCAGGACCATATCCCCGCCGTGCTGTGGTCCGACCCGCGTGTGCCCGACCGCACGCGCGGCAAGCTATCGGGTGGCGCCGATCCGCTGCCCTGGCTGCTGCGCGGCATCGACGGGCTGAAGGCTGCCGGAAGCGGCGCCATCGCCATTCCCTGCAACACCGCGCATGGCTGGTACGAGGAGATGACCGCACGTGCCGGCATGCCGGTGCTGCACATCGTCGACGCCGCCGCCGCCGACCTCCGCCGCCAGCATGTCGCCGCCGGCAAGATCGGCGTGATGGGCACCCAGGCGACGCTGAACATGCGGCTGTATCAGGACCGCCTCGAACACCAGGGCTGGGATTGCCTGATACCCACGAAGGACGAAATGGACCGGCTGGTCAGCCCCGCCATCGCCCTGGTGAAGGCCAACCAAGTGGCCGAGGCCTACGAACCTCTGGCGAGCGTGGTCCGGAGCCTGGCGGCGCGCGGTGCTGGCGCGGTGGTGCTGGGTTGCACGGAAATCCCGCTCGGCATTCAGGCCGGCCCGTTCCGGAGCCTCGGCGTTCGCGTCGTCGATAGCATCGACGCGCTCGCCCTCGCGGCGATCGGGTGGGCGCGAGGTTAGGCGACGAATCGGGCACTCCTTCCAACCAGGGTGAGTTCGCGCCGGTTTGCGTTTGGGATGCTGGCCGTTGGCCTGAACATCCTCCAAAATCGTGGGGATGCCTGCGACTCCGGTGATGCCGTGCTCGTTATCACAGACGGCGGCACCGGAGCCACCTCAGACTTGACAGTTATCCAAAACGATGTCCCCCTCGCTTTCGAATGTCACGTCGTTCCGGAAAACCCAGAATTTTAGTTAATCGTGACAAAAATCTAGGGGGAGGCTGGATTCATGTCTTTGAAAGACGAGGATCGCGCACAGGCCTCGAACGACGCCGCGTCGGGGCGGCAGACATTCTCGCTGCTCACACTCACCGCCATGGTCGTTGGATCGATGGTGGGCGCGGGCATCTTCTCCCTGCCCGCGACGTTCGGGCGCGCGACCGGGCCGTTCGGCGCCATCGTCGCCTGGATCATCGCCGGGTCCGGCATGCTGATGCTGGCGTTCGTCTTCCAGATCCTGGCGCAGCGCAAGCCGCATCTGGATGCCGGCATTTTCGCCTATGCCAAGGCGGGTTTCGGTAACTATCTTGGGTTCGCCGCCGCCTTCGGCTTCTGGTTCGGCACCTGCCTGGGCAACACAACCTACTTCATCCTGATCATGTCGACGCTGGGCCGGTTCTTCCCGATTTTCGGTGACGGCAACACACTGATCGCGATCGTTCTGTCTTCGATCATCCTGTGGGCCGTGCATTTTATGGTGCTGCGCGGTGTGCAGGGGGCAGCGGCAATCAACACGATCGTCACGATCGCGAAAATCGTTCCGATCGCTATCTTCATCATCTGCATGGCGCTGTTTTTCGACCCGGCGAAGTTCGCCGCGAATTTCTGGGGCGGCGAAGGCTATAATCTCTCCGACGTGGTCAACCAGGTGCGCGGCACGATGCTGGTGACCGTGTTCGTGTTCATCGGTATCGAGGGCGCGAGCGTCTATTCCCGCTACGCGCGGCGGCGCGAGGATGTCGGTCTGGCGACCGTGTTCGGCTTTCTCGGGGTGCTCTGCCTGCTCGTCCTGGTGACCCTGCTGCCGTATGGCATGCTCGACCGGGCTCAACTGGCGGAAATGCGCCAGCCGTCGATGGCCGGCGTACTGGAGCAGGCGGTCGGCTGGTGGGGCGCGGTGTTCATCAGCGCCGGGCTGCTCATTTCCGTCCTCGGCGCCTATCTCGCATGGTCGCTGCTCGCCGCCGAAGTACTGTTCATGGCCGCGAAGGACGGCACCGTGTCGCGCGCCCTGGCCGGCGAGAATGCCAACAAGGTGCCCTCCGCCGCCTTATGGCTGACTGCATCCATCGTGCAGGGATTGCTGATCCTGACGATGTTCGCGCGCGAGGCGTTCAGCCTGGCGCTGGCGCTGACCAGCGCCAAGACACTGATCCCGTATCTGCTCGCCGCGGGGTTCGCGTTCAAACTGGCGCGAAGCGGGGAGACCTATGATGTCCGGCCGGAAGAACGCCGCGGCGACCTGATCCGCACCGGGCTGGCGACGGCCTACACGATCTTCATGCTGATCGCCGGCGGCCCCAAATACGTGCTGCTGTCGGCGATCTTCTTCGCACCAGGCACGATCCTGTTCATCCTGGCCCGGCGTGAACAGGGCAAGCAGGTGTTCACGCCGCTCGAGTGGATCCTGTTTCTGGCTATCGTCGCCGCCGCCATCTTCGGGGTTTACGGCCTCGCCACCGGCATTATCACGATCTGAACAGGAGAAACCGACATGAGCGGCACAAAGACGACGTACGGCGTTCATTCCGAGGTCGGCCAACTGCGCAAGGTGCTGGTCTGCGCGCCGGGCCTGGCCCACACCCGCCTGACGCCGAGCAATTGCGACGATTTGCTGTTCGACGACGTGCTGTGGGTGGAGAAGGCCAAGCGCGACCATTTCGACTTCATGAGCAAGATGCGCGATCGCGGCGTCGAGGTCGTGGAGATGCACAATCTGCTCGCTGAGACCGTTGCGGATCCGGCGGCGCGGAAATGGCTGCTGGATCGGCAGATCACGGTCAATGAAGTGGGACTGGGGCTGGTCGCCGAAACCCGCGCATTCCTCGATAGCCTGGAACCGCGGCAACTGGCCGACACGATGATCGGCGGGCTGTCGGCGATCGAACTGCCCGACAAGTACCAGTCCGACTACCTGACAATGGTGCGCGAGGCGACCGGTGCCACCGAGTACCTGCTGCCGCCGCTGCCGAACACGCTTTACACGCGCGATACGACCTGCTGGATGTACGGCGGCGTGACGATCAACCCGCTTTATTGGCCGGCCCGGCGGGAAGAGACGCTGCTGATGGCGGCGATCTACAAGTTTCATCCGAGCTTCAAGGACGCCGGTATCCAGGTCTGGTGGGGCGATACGGACGTCAATCACGGCACGGCGACGCTGGAGGGCGGCGACGTGCTGGTGCCGGGCAACGGCGTCGTGCTGATCGGCATGAGTGAGCGGACCTCGCGCCAGGCGATCACCCAGGTGGCGGCTTCGCTGTTCGCCAAGGGGGCGGCGACGCGGGTGATCGCGGCGGCCATGCCGAAGCTGCGCTCCGCGATGCATCTGGATACCGTGTTCACCTTCGCCGACCGCGATCTGGTTACGGTGTTTCCGGAGATCGTCGATCGCATCCATCCGATTTCGCTGCGGCCGGGCAAGGGACCGACCGGGATCGAGGTGACGCTGGAGAAGAAACACTTCCTCGATGTCGTGGCTGAATCGCTGAACCTCAAGAAACTGCGGGTCGTGCCGACCGGCGGCAACGCCTATGCCAGCGAGCGGCAGCAATGGGACAGCGGCAACAACCTGGTCGCCGCGGCACCTGGCGTGGTGTACGCCTATGACCGCAACACCGTCGTCAATACGGCGCTGCGCAAGGAAGGCATCGAGGTGATCGAGATCGTCGGCGCCGAACTCGGCCGCGGCCGCGGCGGCGGGCATTGCATGACCTGCCCGCTGATCCGCGATCCCATCGAGTTCTGACCCGCGGCCGGAAAGCAAGGCTGGGGCGCTGCCCCAGACCCCGGCGGGCTCTGCCCTGCACCCGTGAGGGGACTCGTCCCCTCAACCCCATGGACTGGTTTCTTGGGATAGGGCCACGTCGTAGCCGCTGAACGGCTACGGCATGGCCCTATCCCCAAGAAACCAATTTATCAGGGTCAAGGGAACGAGTTCCCTTGCGGGCTGTGGCTGCGAAGCAGACACAGGGGGCGGAGCCCTCCTGGGGTTTGGGGCGAAGCCCCAATCTTGCTTCCGGCCGCGGATCAGATCGCGCCGCTGGTGCGCAGGCAGTCGAGGTCGGCGGCGGACAGGCCGAGCAGGCGGCGCAGGACCTCATCGGTGTCGGCCCCCAGCGCGCGGCCAGCGTGGCGCAAGGTCGGGGGGGTTTCCGACAGTCTGGGCATGCCGGTGGGCAGAACGATGTCGCCGACGCGGGGGTCGTTGACGGTCTGCATGTTGCCGCGGGCCTTGTACTGCGGGTCCTCGAAGATATCGGCGATGTTCATGATCGGGCCGCAAGGCACGCCGTAGCGGTCGCAGAGCACCATCAGCTCGTCGAATTCCAGGCCGCCGACCCAGGCGGTGACCAGGGCGTTGACCTCGTCGCGCCGGGCGAGGCGGGCGGCGGTAGGGCCAAGTTGGTCGGGGGCGGCGAGTTCCGGCTTGCCCATCGCCTCCATCAGGCGGGTGAACATTTTTTCGCTGGTGCAGGCCAGCGCGATCCAGCGGCCGTCCTTCGTGCACCAATGGCCGTGCGGCACGACCTGTGGCACGTCCGCGCCCATGCGTTCGCGCACATAGCCGGTGCGGGCGTAGACTGGCACGATCTCGTCCAGCAGGCGGAAGATCGACTCATAGAGGCCGATATCGACCACCTGTCCCGTGCCGGTGCGCTCGGACTGGCGCAGCGCCATCATCACCCCGACCGCGCCCCAGACGCCCGACATGTAATCGGCGAGCGAGGTGGACCCCGGCACCACCGGTGGGCGGCCGGGCTCGCCGGCGAGGTAGCTGAGGCCGGAGAAGCCGTGCGCGATGCGGGCGAACCCGGGTTTTTCCCGCATCGGTCCGGTCTGGCCATAGGCGCTGATGCGCAGCATCACCAGGCGTGGGTTGATCTCGCGCAGCACGTCCCAGCCCAGGCCCCATTTTTCCAGCGTGCCGGGGCGGAAATTCTCGATCAGGATGTGCGAGTCCGCGATCAGGCGGCGGAACAGCGCGGCACCCTCAGGCTTGCGCAGGTCCAGCGTCACGCAGCTTTTGTTGCGGGCCTCGCTCAGCCAGGCCAGCGTGTCGCCGCAGTCGGTTTGGGTGCCGAACTGGCGCAGCGGATCGCCGGCGCCGGGCTGCTCGATCTTGATCACCTCGGCGCCGAAATCGGCCAGGATGGTGGCGCAGAAGGGCGCGGCCAGGAACGTGGCGATGTCCAGCACGCGGACGCCCGTCAAGGGCTGGGGGGTTTCGGACATGGTTGCTCCCGGAAATGGCCGATCATGTGGGGGCGATCGTGACCCTATCGGAGGGCTTCGCGCAATCGGACCCATTCGGCCTCGCTGCCGGGCAGGCCGAAGCGCAGCCAGTGCGGGTGGGCGTCGAACCGGCGCACCAGGATGCCGGCCTGGCCGAGCCGGTCGAACCGCGCGGCGGCCGAGGGGCTTTCGGACAGGCGGAACAGATGCGTGCCGCCGATGACGCGCAAGCCGGCCGCTTGCAGGAGCGCGTCCAGCCGGGCGCAATCGGCATCGAGTCGGCGGCGGGTTGTTTGCAGCCAGGCGCGATCGGCCAGCGCCCGGGCGCCGATCGCCAGGGCCGGGCCGGACACCGCCCAGGGGCCGAGCGCCGCGCGGATTGCGGCGGCACGACCGGGTGCCGCCAGCGCGAAGCCGAGGCGCAGGCCGGCCAGGCCGTAGGTCTTGCCGAAGGACCGGAGGATCACGATGGCCGGGTGCGGCAGGGCAGAGGCCAGGCTGTGGCCTTCCGGTTCCAGATCGCCGAACGCCTCGTCGACGATCAGAAGCCCGCTGCGGCTGGCAAGTCGATCCGCCAGCGCGACCAAAGTGGCCGGCTTCCAGCGCCGGCCATCCGGGTTGTTGGGATTGCAGAGCACGACGCATCGCGACTCCGGCAGCGAATCCAGCGACTCCACGCAGGCCAACCTCGTGCCGCCGCGACTCCAGGCGGCTGCGTGCTCGGCATAGGTCGGCCCGAGCACGGCGACATCCGGCATCGGCCAGAGCCTCGGCAGCAGGTCGATCAGGATCTGCGTGCCGGGCGCCCCGGCCACCATCGCCGGGTCCGACACACCGTAGGCAAGCGCCGCGACCGCCCGCAGGGCATCCAGCGCCTCGGGTTCCGGCAGACGGGTGAAGGCGTCGGACGGCAGTGGGGGGATGGGATACGGCACGGGATTGATCCCGGTGGACAGGTCGATGAAGGGCTCCGGCGCGCCGGGAAAGCGGCGGCGGGCCTGTTCGATCCGCCCGCCATGGGTTATCGCGGCCCCTGCCCCGCCGTCCGTCGCCGTGCTAGCCACCACTGCATGTCCCTCGCAACACCGACACTCCTCTGGGCGTTCCTCTGTCCCTTGTGATGCTCGCCGGCGCGCTCGTCGTCGAGGGGGCGTTCGGCTACCCGGATGGGCTGTACCGCATCGTCCGGCATCCTGTCGTGTGGATCGGCGCGGGCATCGGCTGGCTGGACCGGGAGCTGAACCGGCCGGCGCTGTCCGCCCCGGCGCGGCGCGGGTTGGGCGTGGTGGCGGTTGGCCTTTTGGTGCTGGCAACGGCCGGGCCGGCCTGCGCGCTGCAATCCGCGTTTTTCGCCGCGCTGACGCGACCGGCCGCCGTGTTGGTGCTTGCCGTGTTGGCCAGCACCCTGCTGGCCCAGCGCAGCCTGTTCAGCCATGTGCGGCAAGTGGCCGACGGGCTGCTGCGGGATGGGCTGGAAGGCGGGCGGGCGGCGGTGTCGCGGATCGTCGGGCGCAATCCGGAGAGCCTCGACGAAGCCGGGGTGGTGCGCGCGGCGATCGAAAGCCTGGCGGAGAATTTCTCCGACGGCGTGGTCGCGCCCGCGTTGTGGTGCGGCATCGGCGGGCTGCCCGGGATCGTGTTCTACAAGGCGGTGAACACCGCCGACAGCATGATCGGCCACCGCACGAAGCGCCATGAGGCGTTCGGCTGGGCGGCCGCCCGGCTGGACGATGCGATCAACCTGCCCGCTTCCCGGCTTGCCGCTGTGTGGATCGTGCTGGCGGCGACGCTCCAGCGCGACGCGACGCCGTTGGCGGCCATTCGTGCGGTTTGGCGCGACGCCGGCCAGCACCGCTCGCCGAATGCCGGCTGGCCGGAGGCGGCCATGGCGGGCGCGCTGGGGCTGCGCCTGGCCGGGCCGCGGGTTTATGGCGCCACGCGTGTCGAGGATGGCTGGATGGGCGACGGCAGGGCGGACGCCACCCTGGCCGATCTGCATCGGGCGCTGGGGCTGTACCGGCGCGCCTGTTGGGTGCAGTCCGCCGTGGTATGGTTTGTTCTCGCAGTATTCATCTGGCGATATTGAGCAGCCGGTCGATGTCGATATGCGCCTCCAGATGCGCGGCGAAGGCGTCCAGCGTGGCGTCGATCCCGGCTTCGTGCGAGCGGCCGGAGGGAGCCGCGCCGAAGCGGCGTAAGAACCCCGCCCGCGCTGAATCGGCGGCGAACAGCCCGTGGACGTACGTGCCGCTGACCCGGCCATCGGCCGTGACCGCGCCGTCCGCGCGTCCGCCGGACAGGCTCAGCATGGGACGCTCCGTCGCTGGTCCGGAGGTGCGGCCCATATGCATCTCATAGCCGGCGAAGGCGCTTTGGTCGGCAAGTACGATGCCCGTGACCGGTTCCAGCGTCTTGGTGCCGGTCAGCACGGTCTCCACATCCAGCAATCCCAGCCCGGCGACGCTGCCCGGCGGCCCCTCGATGCCGGCGGGATCGGCGATGGCCCGGCCCAGCATCTGGTAGCCGCCGCAAATCGCAAAAATGCGGCCGCCGCGCCGGCGATGGGCGGCGAGGTCGATGTCCCAGCCCTCGGCGCGGAACGCCGCGAGATCGGCGATGGTCGCCTTCGAGCCGGGCAGAATGACCAGATCGCAGACCGGCAGCGGCGAGCCGGGCGGCACCATCGCCAGATCGACATCCGGTTCGGCGGATAGCGGGTCGAGATCGTCGAAATTGGCGATGCGGGGCAGCAGCGGGACGGCGATCCGCAGCCGCGCGCCGGGCCGGCGCAGGGCGGCGTGCTCGGCGAGGTCCTGCGCGTCCTCCGCCGGCAGGTCCCGCAGCGGCCCGAAGAACGGCACCAGGCCCAGCGCCGGCCAGCCGGTGCGCGCCGCGATCGCTGCCATGCCCGGCGCGAACAAGGAGGCGTCGCCGCGCATCCTGTTGACAATAAAACCTTGGATCTGCGCAGCGTCGGCTGCATCCAGCACCGCCTGGGTGCCGACCAGGCTGGCAATCACGCCGCCGCGGTCGATGTCGCCGATCAGCACCACCGGCACGCCGGCGGCCCGGGAAAAGCCCATGTTGGCGATGTCGTTTTCGCGCAGGTTAATCTCCGAGGCGCTGCCGGCGCCCTCCACCAGGACGATGTCGGCCTCGGCCTTCAGCCGCGCGAAGCTTTCGAGCACGTGCGGCATCAGGCTGGGCTTCAGGGCCTGGTAGTCGCGCGCCTTCGCGGTGGCGAAGACCCGGCCCTGGACGATGATTTGGGCCCCGATCTCGCTCTGCGGCTTCAGCAGCACCGGATTCATGTCGACGCTGGGCGCCACGCCGCAGGCGCGGGCCTGTAAGGCCTGCGCCCGGCCGATCTCGCCGCCATCGGGCGTGACGGCGGCGTTGTTGGACATGTTCTGCGGCTTGAACGGGCGAACCGACACCCCGCGCAACCGCAACGCCCGGCACAGGCCCGCCACCAGCACGGACTTGCCGACGCTGGAACCGGTGCCCTGGAACATCAACGCGCCCGGTTGAAACGCTGGCACGGTCAGAACTCGATGCCCTGCTGCGCCTTCACCCCGGCGGCGAAATGGTGCTTGGTGGCGAGCATCTCGGTGACCAGGTCCGCGGCCTCGATCAGCGCCGGGCGGGCGTTGCGGCCGGTGATCACCACGTGCATCCCCGGAGGGCGGGTGGCGAGGCCGGCCAGCACTTCCTCAACGGACAGATAGTCGTAGCGCAGCGCGATGTTCAGTTCGTCGAGCAGCAGCAGGGCGATGTCGTCGCGGTGCAGCAGTTCCAGGGTCTTTTCCCAGGCGCGGCGGCAGGCGGCGATGTCGCGGGCGCGGTCCTGGGTCTCCCAGGTGAAGCCCTCGCCCATCGTGTGCCAGGTGACGAGGTCGGGGAAACGTTCAAGAACCGAGCGTTCGCCGGTGGACCACGCACCCTTGATGAACTGCACCACGCCAACCTTGCGGCCGTGCCCGAGCATGCGCAGCAGCAGACCGAAGGCCGCGGTGGATTTGCCCTTGCCGGCGCCGGTGTGGACGATCAGCAGGCCTTTCTCGATCTTCTTTTCCGCAACTTCCGCGTCCTGCACGGCCTTGCGCTTTTGCATCCTGGCGCGGTGGTGAGCCTCGGGGTCGTCCATCTTCATTTTCCTACTTCAGAACCAGCGGCAAGCCGGCCATCATGAAGCATACCCGATCGGCGATCGCGGCGATGCGCTGGTGCAGCAGGCCGGCCTGGTCGCGGAACGCGCGCGCCAGGGCGTTATCCGGCACGATGCCGAGGCCGACCTCGGTGCTCACCACCACAGTCGGGGCGATGCGGACGGCCAATGCCTGCTCGAACGCGGCGATGGCGGCGGGAAGATCGTGTTCCCCGAGCATCAGATTGGTCAGCCACAGGGTCAGGCAATCGACCAGCACCGGCGCGTGCCCGGCTTCCCCCAGCGCACCGGGGAGGTCCAGCGGCGCCTCGACCGTGCGCCAACCCTCGTCACGTCTCGCCCGATGTTGGGCGATGCGTTCGCGCATCTCGTCGTCGAAGGCCTGGGCCGTCGCGATGTAGGCCCAGGGCGGCGGACAGGCCGTCACCAATGCCTCGGCATGACGGCTTTTGCCGGACCGGGCGCCGCCCAGAACGAGCGTCAGGCGATGGGTCATCGGGGCGGTCATCGGCGAGGTCTTTGACGGATGATGGGCATGACCGCTAATACCCATTCCCAGATGGTCCTTCCATGCGGAAGGTGAAAAGGGAATGCGGTGCGGGGGTTTCCCCAATGCCGCGGCTGCCCCCGCAACTGTAAGCGGAAAGCAGCCCGTCGCACGGCCACTGGATATATCCGGGAAGGCCGACGGGCAGCGAGGTGTGATCGTGCGCAAGCGCGTGAACGCCGAATCCGTGAGCCAGGAGACCTGCCATCCCCGGTGATCGCACAGATCGCCGGACCAGCCGTGATGCCGGGCGGGGTGCCCCGGTGTCGACGACGCGTTCGTCCGTCGGCCTTCGGACGCTGTTCCGGAGGCGGTGCAGTACCCCCGTGTCCGCCCTCGGTATCCACCTGGGTTGGCCGCAGAAGAATCGCGTTGGGGGTCCGATGGACGAAGCCGTTCCTTGCCTGCACATCTGCATGACCTGCCGCGCCGGCCAGCCCCTGGCCGAGGGCGCGACGCCGCCCGGCGCGCATCTGCACGCGGCAATCGCCCGGCTGCTGGAGGGCGATCGGGCTTCGCCGATCGAACTGCGGGAAGTCGTGTGCCTGGCATCCTGCGAGCGCGGCTGCACCGCGGCGATCTCGATGCCGGGAAAATGGGGCTATCTGCTCGGCGGGCTGTCGATCGCGGACGCCGCCGACATCCTGGCCTATGCCGCGTCCTACGGTGCGTCCAGGACCGGCACGATCCTGCCCTCCCGCCGCCCGGCCTCGTTGAAATCCGCGATCGTCGCCCGCTTTCCCGCACCCGATTTTCCCGCACCGGAGCCACGCGCATGACCCAAACGGGCAAGATCCCCACGGACAAGATACCGGCCACCATCATCACCGGCTTTCTCGGCGCCGGGAAAACCACATTGGTGCGCCACGTGCTGGAAAACGCCGGCGGCCGGCGCCTGGCGATCATCGTCAACGAGTTCGGCTCGCTCGGCATCGACGGCGACATCTTGCGCAGCTGCGGCATCGCCGGCTGTGAGGAGGACGACATCGTGGAGCTGTCCAATGGCTGCCTGTGCTGCACCGTGGCCGACGATTTCCTGCCGGCGATGGAGAGGCTGCTCGACCGCCCCAACCCGCCCGAGCATATCCTGATAGAGACATCCGGCCTGGCTTTGCCGAAGCCGCTGATCAAGGCGTTCAACTGGCCCGGCATTCGCGCCCGGGTGACGGTGGACGGGGTGATCGCCGTGGTGGACGGTCCCGCCGTCGCCGCCGGGCGGTTCGCCGACGATCTGGAGGCCATCGCCCGCCAGCGCGCCGCCGATCCCTCGCTGGAGCACGACAACCCGCTGGCCGAGGTCTACGAGGACCAGTTGCAGGCCGCCGATCTGATTTTGCTCAATAAGACCGACCTGCTGGACGACGCCGCGACCAGCCGCCTTCAGGCCGAGATCGCCCGGGCGATCCCGCGCGCGGTGAAGGTGCTCGCGACGCGCGAGGGCAGGCTCGACCCCGCGATCCTGCTCGGCCTGGGGGCCGCGGCCGAGGACGATCTGGCCGCCCGCCCGTCGCACCACGACGCCGAGGACGGCGCGCATGAGCACGACGATTTCGAGAGCTTCGTCGTCGCTCTGCCCGAAATCGATACCCCCGACGCGCTGATCGCCCGGCTGGCTTTGGCCGCCGAGGCACACGGCGTTCTGCGCATGAAGGGTTTTGCCGCGATACGGGAAAAGCCGATGCGTCTGGCCGTGCAGGGCGTCGGCACGCGCTTCCGCCAGCATTTCGACCGCCCCTGGGCGGAAGGCGAGGCCCGGGCCGGGCATGTGGTGGTCATCGGCCAGACCGGCATGGACCGGGCCGGCATCGAGGCCGCGATCCTGGCGTCCGAGCCGGTCTGATCCCTTGCACCTCCTGGTCCGCGAAAACCAGACGCTCGACGAGCAGGAGACCGCGACCGATCTCGGCCAGACGCCGGCCGATCTGGTGTTCCTGTCGTTCTCCGACAGCGATCTGGGTTCGTGGGCCTCCGCCTGGACGGTGATGGGGGAGCGGCGGCCCAGCCTGAGGCTCGCCAATCTGGCGCGGCTGCGGCATCCGATGTCGGTGGATCTGTATGTCGAGCAGGTGATCGCCGGGGCGAAATGCGTGGTGGTGCGGCTGCTCGGGGGGCTGGATTACTGGCGCTACGGGGCCGAGGAAGTCGCCGCCACCTGCCGGGCGCACGGGATCGCGCTGGCGATGATGCCGGGCGATGTGCGCGACGATCCGCGGTTGGCGGCGCTTTCCACCGTGGAACCGGACAAGCTCGCGCGCCTGGAGGCGTTGCTGCGCGAGGGTGGGCCGGAGAACACCGCCCATGCCCTGGCGCTGTGCCGGCATCTGGCCGGCAGGGGACCGGATGACGGGGCGATGGCCGTGAAGGTGCCAAACGCGGGGATGTACCCCCTGCCCTGCGACGTGGATGACCGGCCGCTGGCGGTGATCGTGTTCTACCGCTCGCATCTGCTGGCCGGCGATCTCGCGCCCATCGACGCGCTGGCTGCCGCGCTGGCCGGGCGCGGCCTCGCCGTGCGCGCGGTCTATGTCGACAGCCTGAAGAACCCGGCCGCCGCCGGGTTCGTGGAAGCCCGGTTGCGCGCCCTGCGCCCGGCCGTGGTGCTCAACGCCACCGGGTTTTCCGCCCGGCGCGACGAGGGCGGCTCGCCGCTCGACGCGGGCGGCGTTCCGGTGCTGCAACTCGTGCTCGC
>JBBIQA010000002.1:37687-43056 GCA_037442565.1 Rhodospirillales bacterium | reverse complement strand
AATGGCGGCGCTGCTGTGCGAAGGCCCCGCCACGCCGTTCCTCGATCTGCCGGCCTACCGGCGTCTGTTCGCCAAACTGCCGGCGGCGGCGCGGGAGCGCGTGATTGCCGCCTGGGGCGAGGCGGAGGACGATCCCGCGTTGTCGGAAGGCCGGTTCACCCTGCGCCATTGCCGCCTGGGATCGTTGGTGCTGGCCGTGCAACCCGATCGCGGCGACCGGCTGGATCGCAAGGCCAGCTACCACGACGGCGAATTGCCACCGCGCCACGCCTATATCGCCTTCCATCTGTGGCTGCGCGAGGTGGAAGGCATCCATGCCATGGTCCATCTCGGCACCCACGGCACGCTGGAATGGCTGCCCGGCAAGGCTGTCGCGCTGTCGGAGGCGTGCTTTCCCGCCGCGCTGATCGGCGGCCTGCCGGTGATCTATCCGTTCATCGTCAACAACCCCGGCGAGGCCGCCGCGGCCAAGCGGCGCCTTGGCGCGGTGACGATCGGCCATTTGACCCCGCCCTTGACCAAAGCCGGATCGCACGGACCGGCGGTGGAACTGGAACGCCTGATCGACGAATACGCCGCCGCCGACGGCCTGGACCGCCGCCGGGGGGTGCTGCTGCGCCGGGAGATCCTGGAGCGGGCGGCACAGAGCGGGCTGCTGGCCGAAAGCGGCATCCGCCAGGACGCGCCGGAAGACGAGGCCCTGGCCCGGCTGGACGCCTATCTGTGCGACGTGAAGGATCTGCAGATCCGCGATGGACTGCACATCTTCGCCACCGCGCCGCGCCGCCGCGACCTATTGCTGGAAGCCCTGCACGGCGGCTCGCCCGCCGTGCCCGAAGCCATGCTTGCGGCCGACCTGGATCGCTGCGCCGACGCCGAGGGCGCCGCCCTGCTGGCCGCGCTGGAAGGCAGGTTCGTCGCGCCCGGGCCGGCCGGCGCGCCCACGCGCGGGCGCGCGGATGTGCTGCCCACCGGGCGCAATCTGTTCACCATCGATCCCCGCGCCGTGCCGACCCGCTCCGCCGTGCTGCTGGCGGAGAAATCCGCCGCCGATCTGCTGCGCCGGCACCGGCAGGACCACGGCGACTGGCCACGCAGCGTGGTGATCGACCTCTGGGGCAGCGCCAGCATGCGCACCGGCGGCGAGGACCTGGCCCTGGCGTTGGTGCTGATGGGCGCCCGACCGATCTGGGACGACGGCTCCAACCGCGTCAGCGGCATCGAGATCCGGCCGACCGCGCTGCTCGACCGGCCGCGCGTGGATGTGACCTTGCGCATCTCCGGCCTGTTCCGCGACGCCTTCGCCACCCAGATTGCCCTGTTCGACAGCGCCGTGCGGGCGATCGCGGCGCGCGACGAGGCGGCGGACTGGAACAGCCTGGCCGCCGCCGCGCGGGGACTGGAGGGGGATGCGCTGCGGCAGGCGACCACCCGTATCTACGGCGCCGCGCCCGGCGATTACGGCGCGGGCATTGCAGATCGAGTGGCGCGTGGAGTCTGGCGGGATCGGGCCGAACTCGGCGCCGCGTATCTGGCCGGCTCGGCCAGCGCCTATGGCAGCGGGCTGGAGGGGGAGGCCGACGAAGCCGGCTTCGCCGCCCGGGTTGCCGGCGCGGACGCCTTCGTGCACCAGCAGGACCATGCCGAGACCGACCTGCTGGAAAGCCCCGAATATGCCGCGCATGAGGGCGGATTCGCCGCCGCCGCCGAGGCGCTGGGGGCGGCGCCGGCGCTGTACCACACCGACACGTCCCGCCCGGACACGCCACGCACCCGCACTCTGTCCGAGGAGATCACCCGCGTGGTGCGTGGCCGCGCCGCCAACCCCGCCTGGATCGCCGGCATGATGCGGCATGGCTATCGCGGCGCGGCGGAGATCGCGCGGGCGCTGGACGGCCTGCATGCTTTCTCCGCCACGCTGGCGCAGCGCTTCGACGCGCAGTTCGATCTGGTGTTCGATGCGACGCTCGGCGATCCCGAGGTGGACCGCTTTCTGCGCCAGGCCAACCCGGCCGCTCGCGCGGCGATGGCGGCACGGTTCCGCGACACGCTGCGCCGCGACCTTTGGCGCCCCCGGCGCAACAATGTCGCCGACACCCTGGACACGCCCGAGCCATGATCAAAGGCTGGTGCCCGAACCTGTTCACCCCCATGCAATCCGGCGACGGCTGGCTGGTCCGCTTGCCGCCGCGCCGTGCGATGCTGTCCGCCGCCGAGGCGCGCGTGGTTGCCGATGCGGCCGGCCGGCATGGCAGCGGCGTGATCGGGTTGACCAACCGCGGCAATCTGCAGATCCGCGGCCTGACGTCGGCTTCGGCGCATTCCTTCGCCGAGGCGATGGTTGCCGCCGGGATCGCCAGCGGGCAGGCCGGGCACAACCTGTTGGTCTCGCCGCTCGCCGGTGCCGACCCCGGGGTGCATCCGCAAACCACGGAAATCGCCGGTGCGCTGGATGCCGCGCTGGCCGGTGCCGGTGATCTCGCTGAACTGCCGGACAAGTTTCTGTTCGTGGTGGATGGCGGCGGCGCCGCCGGCCTGCGGACCGTCCGCGCCGACATCGCCGTTCGCGCAGTCGGCGAGCAATGGGCGATCTGGATCGACGGCGAGCCGCTTGGCGCCGCCTGCGACGCCGATGCGGTCGCCGATGCCGTGCCGCGCATCGCGCGCGGTTTTGTTCGCAGGTCGGAGGGTCTGCGCCGGATGCGCCAGCTCGTGCGATCGGGCGGGTCGCTTGCCCTGTTCCAGGCATCGGATCTGGTTGCGACAATCCCATCCGATTTTCGGGGCGTGCCGGATTGGATCGGCTTTCGGGCCCTTGCCGGAGAAACCGGCGGTTTCGGCATGGGGGTTCCGTTCGGCCAGGTGAACTCGAAGGATCTTCGGGACCTGGCAGCCCTTTCGGAGCAATTCGGCGACGGGACGCTGCGCATTACCCCCTGGCGCTCGGTCATTCTCACCGGCGTGCCGATCGGCGGGGCCGCCGCGCTGGGCAACGCGGCGAAGGGGTGGATCTCCGATCCGAGCGACCCGAGACGGCTTATCTTCGCCTGCCCCGGACGGCCCGGATGCGCATCGGGGACGGTTCCCGCCCGCGCCGACGCGGAATGGCTTGCCGCGATCGCGCTGACCTCGGCGGTGCATGTATCCGGCTGCGCCAAAGGCTGCGCCCATCCCGCCGCCGCGCCGCGAACCCTGGTGGGCCGGGACGGCACCTACAGCCTGGTTCGCAACGGCCGAGCCCGCGATGCCCCCGACGCAACCGGCCTGACCCTTGCCGAGGCGGCAAAACTACTGATGGAACCTTGATGACACGCGACTACATCCGCGACGGCGCCGCCATCTACGAGCGCTCGTTCGCCACCATCCGGGCAGAGGCGGATTTGTCCGGTCTGTCGCCGCACGAGGCCCGGATCGCTGTGCGCGTGATCCATGCCTGCGGGATGGTGGAGATCGCGCGGGATTTGCGCTTCAGTGCCGGCTTCGCCGCCGCCGCGCGGGCCGCGCTGCTGGCAGGCTCGCCGATCCTGTGCGACTCGCAGATGGTTGCGCACGGTATCACCCGCGCCCGGCTGCCCGCCGGCAACGAGGTGATCTGCACCCTGCGATCCCCCGAAACCCCGGCGCTGGCGGCACGCATCGGCAACACCCGATCCGCGGCCGCGCTCGATCTATGGGGTGAGCGGATGGACGGCGCGCTGGTAGCCATCGGCAACGCGCCGACGGCGTTGTTTCGTCTGCTGGAATTGCTGGACGCGGGAGCGAGGCCACCGGCGGCGATCATCGGGATGCCGGTGGGCTTCGTCGGTGCCGCGGAATCCAAACAGGCACTGCTGGAGGACGGCCGCGTGCCCTGCCTGATCGTGGCCGGGCGCAAGGGCGGCAGCGCGATGGCGGCCGCGGCGGTGAATGCACTGGCGAGCGAGGCCGAATGATGGCCGCCGGTAGGCTCTATACAATTGGGGTGGGACCAGGGGATCCGGAGTTGCTGACCCTGAAGGCGGTGCGCATCATCGGCGCGGCCCCGGTGGTGGCGTTCTTCGCCAAGCGGGGCCGTGTGGGGCACGCCCGCAGCATAGCCGGGGCGCATGTCCGACCCGGCGCCATCGAGCTTCGGTTCGAATATCCCTACACCACCGAAATCGCCGTCGACGATCCGCGCTACATCGCCGAACTTGGCGCGTTCTACGAAGCCAGCGCGGCCGAGATCGCCCGGCATCTGGACGCCGGGCGCGACGTGGCGCTGCTGTGCGAAGGCGATCCGTTCTTCTACGGTTCGGCGATGTATCTGTTCGACCGGCTGGAAGGTTCCTATCGCAACGAAACCGTGCCGGGCGTGACGGGCATGAGCGGATGCTGGAGCCGGGCCGGCCTGGCGTTCACGCATGGCGACGACGTGCTGTCGGTGCTGCCGGGCACGCTGGACGAGGCGAGCCTGGCCGGACGCCTGGCGCAATGCGACGCCGCGGTGATCCTGAAGGTCGGCCGCAACCTGCCGAAGATCCGCTCCGCGATCCAGGCCGCCGGCCTGGCCGACCGGGCGGTGTATGTCGAACGGGGCACCATGCCCGGCGAGCGGATCGTGAAACTGAGCGAGATGACGGAGGCGACCGCACCCTATTTCGCCATGGTGCTCATCCCCGGCCGGCAGCGGCCACGATGAGCGGCAAGCTGTACCTGGTCGGACTCGGCCCCGGCGCCCCCGCCATGCAGACGCCGCAGGCGACGTCGGCGCTTTTGCTCGCAACCGATCTGGTGGGCTACGGCCCCTATATCGACCGGGTGCCGCCCCGGCCCGGGCTGATCCGCCATGCCTCCGACAACCGCGAGGAAATCAGCCGCGCACGGCACGCGCTGGAACTCTCCGCCGCCGGGCGGCACGTCGCTGTGGTTTCCTCCGGCGATACCGGGGTGTTTGCCATGGCCAGCGCGGTGTTCGAGGCGATCGAGCGGGGCGCGCCGGAGTGGCGCGACATCGACGTGGAGGTGATGCCCGGCATCTCCGCCATGTTCGCGGTGGCGGCGCGGGTCGGGGCGCCGCTCGGGCATGATTTCTGCGCCATTTCGCTGTCCGACAATCTCAAGCCCTGGGATATCGTGACAAGGCGCCTGCAGGCCGCGGCCGGCGCGGGTTTTGTGATTGCGCTGTATAATCCGATCTCCCGCGCCCGGCCCTGGCAACTCGGCGCCGCATTCGCGCTGCTGCGCGACATCCTGCCGGCGGCGACGCCGGTGGTGTTCGCCACCGCCGTCAGCCGGGCCGATGAAAC
This sequence comes from Rhodospirillales bacterium, assembly GCA_037442565.1. Lineage (GTDB taxonomy): Bacteria > Pseudomonadota > Alphaproteobacteria > Acetobacterales > Acetobacteraceae > PALSA-911. Next base: position 37,789 of record JBBIQA010000002.1, on the reverse strand, counting down.
CATCGAGATCGTTCCGTTGGCCGACGCCCACCCGGCGCGGGCGGACATGCGCACCCTGGTGCTGATCGGATCGGCGGCGACCCGGCGCATCGAGCGGGCGGA
>JBBIQA010000002.1:32620-37587 GCA_037442565.1 Rhodospirillales bacterium | reverse complement strand
CGTGGCGGGAGGGCCTCGGGCGCCGGTGCATCGACGCTGCGGATCACGTAATGGTGCCAGGGCGCGGCCACGAACGGCGCCAGATCCTGCTGGCCGATGGTCAGCAGCACGTGAAGCGGCGCTTCGCCGAGCGCCCGTACGGCGGCCGGCATGTCGGCGACCCCGGTCCATCGATCGCCCGCGACCGGCTGCCATTCCGGCCGGTTGATGCGAAGCAGCGGGACGCCGGCCAGCATGGCGGCCTCGCAGGCGTTGACGGACATGCGCGCGGCGAACGGGTGCGTGGCATCGATCAGGGCGCCGATCCGCTCGGCGCGCAAATAGGCTGCCAGGCCGGCGCCACCGCCGAACCCGCCGATGCGCCACGCGATCGGCGGCAGCACCGGCGCACGGGTGCGCCCGGCGTACGACAGCGTCGCATCGAACCGGGCATCGCCGGCCAGCGCGCGGGCCAGCGCGGAGGCTTCGGTGGTGCCGCCCAGGATCAGAACGCGCAGCATGTCGGCAGGTACTCCGGAGACAGTCGATGAAACCGCCCAACCGCTGGCTCGCCATCGTGGGAATCGGCGAGGACGGTGTCGAGGGGCTGCCGGCGGCAGCCCGGGCCTTGATAGCAGATGCGGCGCTCGTCGTCGGCGGATCGCGCCATCTGGCACTGGCGGACAGTTTGATCCGCGGCGCGCGGATGGCCTGGGCAAGACCGATCGCCGACGCCTTTCCGGCCATTCTCGCACAGCGCGGCAAGCCGGTCGTGGTGCTCGCTTCCGGCGATCCGTATTGTTACGGCATCGGCGCCACGCTGGCGGGCGTGGTGGCGCCGGAGGAAACCATGAGCCTGCCGGCGCCGTCGGCGTTCTCGCTGGCGTGTTCGCGGCTGGGCTGGGCGTTGCAGGACACCGCGACGATCTCGTTCTGCGGCCGGCCGCTCGGCGCCGTTGTGCCGCTGCTGCAACCGGGAGCCAGGATACTCGCCTTGTCGGCCGATGCCGGCACGCCGGCGCAGCTTGCGGCGCTGCTGAGAGCGCGCGGCTTTGGACCTTCCCGGCTGCATCTGCTGGAGGCCCTGGGCGGACCAGGCGAGCGCATCCGCACGTTCGTGGCGGACACGGACCTGCCGGACGATCTCGTGCCCCTCAATCTGGTCGGCATCGAGGTGGCGGCGCTGCCGGGGACCCGCATCCTGCCGCTGGCATCGGGCCTGCCGGACGATTGCTTCGAGCATGACGGGCAGATCACCAAGCGGGAAATCCGCGCCGTCACGCTGTCCGCGCTGGCGCCCCATCGCGGCGAATTGCTGTGGGATATCGGCGCGGGGTCCGGGTCGATCTCCATCGAATGGATGCTGCGCCACCCCGCCAATCGCGCCATTGCCATCGAGCACCATGCGGAACGGGCCGCGCGCGTGGCCCGCAACGCGCTGGCGCTGGGGGTGCCGGAACTGCGGGTCGTGAAGGGTGCCGCGCCCGCCGCGCTGCACGGGCTGCCGGCGCCCGACGCGGTCTTCGTCGGTGGCGGCGCGCGGAACGATGGCGTGCTGCCCGCCGCCTGGGCCGCCCTGAAGCCGGGCGGGCGGATGGTGGCCAATGCCGTTACCATCGAAACCGAAGCCGTTCTGTTCCGGGCGTTTGGCGATTACGGCGGTGCGCTCACCCGCCTGTCGGTCGAACGGCTGGATGGCATCGGCAGCATGCATGGCTTCCGTCCGGCGATGCCGGTGACCCAGTGGGCGGCAACAAAACCATGATCGTCGCCGGGATCGGTTGCCGCACCAGCTGCCCTGCCGAGGAGATCGCCGGCCTCGTGCGCCAGGCCGCCGCGCTGGCCGCCTGCGAACCCGACGCCCTGGCCGCGCCGGAGTTCAAGGCGGGGGAGCCGGGATTGCAGGAAGCGGCCTTCCTGCTGGGGCTGGCGCTGCTGCGCGTTTCGGCCGTGGACCTGGCCGCCGCCCAGCCGCGCTGCATCACGCGATCCGAGCGGGCCGAGGCGGTGACCGGCACCGCGTCGGTCGCGGAGGGCAGCGCGCTGGCCGCGGCGGGGCCGGATGCGCGCCTGCGGCTGCCGCGGATTGCCAGTGCCGGCGCCACCTGCGCCATCGCGGTGGCGCCATGACGGTGCATTTCATCGGCGCCGGACCAGGGGCGGCCGACCTGATCACGCTGCGCGGGCGCGATCTGCTGGCGAGCTGCCCGGTGTGTCTCTACGCCGGCTCCATCATTCCGCCGCAACTGCTGTCGCATTGTCCGCCTGGGGCGCGGCTGGTGGATACCGCGCCGATGACGCTGGATGCGATCGAGGCCGAGTACGTGGCCGCCCACCAGGCCGGGCTGGATGTCGCCCGGCTGCATTCCGGCGATCTGTCGATCTACAGCGCGGTGGCCGAGCAGATCCGGCGGCTGGAACGGCATGGCATTCCGTACACTCTGACCCCCGGCGTGCCGGCCTTCGCCGCCGCCGCCTCGGCGCTGGGGCGGGAGCTGACGGTGCCGGAGGTGGCGCAGAGCGTGGTGCTGACGCGGATGTCCGGCCGGGCGTCGCAAATGCCGCCGCGCGAAACGCTCGCGGCTTTCGCGGCCACCGGCGCGACGCTGGCGGTGCACCTGGCGATCCATGCGCTGGAGCGGGTGGTGGCGGAACTGATCCCGTTCTATGGCGCCGATTGCCCTGTCGCGATCGTCGAGCGGGCAAGCTGGACCGATGAGCGCATCCTGCGCGGATGCCTGGGGGGTATCGTGGCACAGCATGCGGCCGATCCGATCGAGCGCACCGCGCTGGTGCTGGTCGGGCCGGCGCTGGCGGCCGAGGGGTTCCGCGACAGCGCGCTGTACGACCCCGCCTATCGGCGCCGCTTTCGGGGCGCGCCATGAACCGGCCGGAACCCGGCGCGTCCGGCCAGCGTGCCCGCCGCGTCGAACAGCAGGATTTCCAGCTCGATCCCGGACCCTTCCAGCACATCGGCGGCGGTCTTCCAGGCCAGGGCGGCGACCTTGTCGCCAAGGGCGAGGCCCTCCGCTTGCGCCAGGGTGAAGGCCTCGGCGGCGGTGTTGGCCCCGGCGATGGCGGCGGTAAGGGCGGGAGAGCCGCCGGCCAGCGCGGCCATGGCGGAAAAATCCACCGCGCCGCGCTTGGAATGCAGGTCGAACCGGCCCTGCGCCAGCTTGGTCATCTTCGCCACGCCGCCGGCGATGGTCACGCGTGCAACCGGATGCGTGCGCAGGTATTTCAGCATGCCGCCGACGAAATCGCCCATTTCGATCAGCGCGGCTTCTTCCAGCCCGTGCAGCTTCTGCGCCGCCAGTTCGGAGTTGCGCCCGGTGGCGCCGGCGATGTGGTCCAGGCCGATCGCGCGGGCGACGTCTATGCCGCGATGGATGCTGTCGATCCAGGCGGCGCAGGAAAACGGGATGACGATGCCGGTGGTGCCGAGGATCGACAGGCCGCCGACAATGCCGAGTCGAGGGTTCAGCGTGCTCTGCGCCAGGGTCTCGCCATCGGGGATGGAGATTTCCACGATCAGGTCGGGATTGTCGTGCCCCGTCGCCTCGGCCAGGGCGGTGCGGATCATCTGGCGTGGGATGGGGTTGATGGCGGGCTCGCCCGGCGGGATCGGCAGGCCGGGCCGCGTGACCGTGCCGACGCCGGGACCGGCGCGGAACAGGATACCGGAGCCGGGCGCGCCGCGCTGGAGGGTGGCGCGGACCAGGGCGCCGTGGGTTACGTCGGGGTCGTCGCCGGCGTCCTTCACCACGCCCGCGGTCGCGCTGCCGGCGGTCAGGCTGGCTTCCGCCAGCACGAAGGTCGTGTGGCCGCCGCGCGGCAGGGTGATCTCGACGGGATCGGGGAACGCGCCGGTGCGGAGCGCCACGCAGGCAGCCTTGGCCGCCGCGGTGGCGCAGGCGCCCGTGGTCCAGCCACGGCGAAGCGGACGCTCATTCTGCACGGCATCCTCTATATCGGCCCGCTCCGGCGGTGTCACGGCGGCGGGGGCGCGGCGGCATGACGCGGGGCCTGATCATCGCCGCCCCGCGTTCGGGCAGCGGCAAGACCACGGTCACTCTGGCGCTGATCGCCGCCCTGCGCCGGCGTGGCCTTGTGGTACGCGCCGGCAAGTCCGGGCCGGACTATATCGACCCCGCGTTTCATGCCGCCGCCAGCGGGGCGCCGAGCGTCAATCTGGATAGCTGGGCCATGCCGCCCGCCCTGCTGACATGGATCGCGGCCGATGCCGCCGCCGGGGCCGATCTGTTCGTGATCGAATCCGCGATGGGCCTGTTCGACGGCGTTGGCGGCGAACCGGGACGGCACGGCACCGGCGCCGACCTGGCGGCGCGCTTCGGCTTGCCGGTCGTGCTGGTGCTGGATGTGAGCGGGCAGTCCCAATCCGCCGCCGCCGTGGCGCACGGGTTTGCGACCTACGATCCGCAGGTGCGTGTGTGCGGCGTGGTGCTGAACCGCGCCGCCAGCCCGCGCCATCGGGACGGCGCCGGCGCGGCGATCGCCGCCGCCGGCGTTCCGGTGCTGGGCTGCGTGATGCGCGATCCCGCGATCGGCCTGCCGGAACGCCATCTCGGGCTGGTGCAGGCCGGAGAACATGGCGGGCTCGCGGCCTATCTGGACCGGCTTGCCGATCTGGCGGAGCGCGAGTTGGATCTGGACGCGATCCTTGCCTGTGCGGCGCCGATAGCCGCCGATCCGCACGGACCGGTTCGGACGCTACCTCCGCCCGGACAGCGCATTGCCCTGGCATCGGATGCCGCGTTCAGCTTCGTCTATGCCCATCTGCTGCAGGCCTGGCGCCGGGCCGGGGCGGAGATCCTGACCTTTTCGCCACTGGCCGACGAAGCGCCGCCCGATAGCTGCGATGCCTGCTGGTTGCCGGGCGGCTATCCGGAACTGCACGCCGCGCGGCTGGCCGCCGCCAGCCGGTTCAAATCCGGGCTGGCCGATTTCGGAACGACCCGCCCGGTGCA
>JBBIQA010000002.1:19029-32520 GCA_037442565.1 Rhodospirillales bacterium | reverse complement strand
ATGCCGTGGCGGAAGCCGCCGTGCAGGCGCGCCAGCAGACCCTGACCAAGCCGCCTGGCAGCCTGGGCCGGCTGGAACAATTGGCTGCCTGGCTCGGGCGCTGGCAGGGGCGCGCGATGCCGCGGCTGGATCGGGTGGAGGTGATCGTCTTCGCCGGCAACCATGGCGTTGTCGCACGCGGGGTTTCGCCCTACCCGCCGGCCGTGACCGGCCAGATGGTGGCGAATTTTTCCGCCGGGGGGGCGGCGATCAACCAACTGGCCGACCTTGCCCAGGCGAAGCTGCGGGTGATCCCGATCGAGCTTGATGCACCGACGGCCGATTTCACCGTCGTTCCGGCGATGGACGAGGCCGAGTTTCTGCGGGCGGTTTCCGCCGGTTACGAGGCGGTGGAGCCAGGCATCGATCTGCTGTGCCTGGGGGAGATGGGCATCGGCAACACCAGCGCCGGAGCGGCGCTCGCCGCCGCGCTGTTCGGCGGCGATGGCGCGCGCTGGGCCGGGCGCGGCACCGGCGTCGACGATGCCGGACTGGCGCGCAAGATCGGCGCGATCGACGCCGGGTTGGCGAGGCACGCGGGATTGTTGCACGATCCGCTGCTGGTTGCCGCGGCACTCGGCGGGCGCGAGCTGGCGGCGATCCTCGGCGCCACGTTGGCGGCGCGCCACCGGGCGATCCCGGTGCTGCTGGATGGCTTTGTCTGCACCGCCGCGGCGGCACCGCTGGCCAGGCTGGCGGCGGGCGGGCTGGATCATGCGACGATCGCGCATGTGTCCGCCGAAGCCGGGCATCGCGGATTGGTGGACGCGCTGGGCATGGTACCGCTGCTCGATCTGGGCATGCGCCTGGGCGAGGCCTCCGGGGCCGCGGTCGCGGTTCTGCTGCTGCGCGCCGCGCTCGTTTGCCACCAGGGCATGGCGACCTTCGCACAGGCCGGCGTGACCGACCGCGCGTGAAACGCCTTCTGGATGAACTGGCCGCCGCCTTCGGGCTGCTGACGCGCCTGCCGGTCGGGCCATTCCTGCCGCCCGGCGCGGCGGTGAACCATGCGGGCTGCGTCTGGGCCTATCCGGTCGTCGGACTGAAGGTCGGGTTGCTGGGCGGCATCGTGTACTGGCTCGCCGCCTGGTTCGGCATGCCGCCCGCGCTGGCGGCCGGCTGGACGCTGGCGGCCCTGATGCTGATCACCGGGGGCTTGCATGAGGACGGGCTGGCGGACACTGCCGACGGCTTCGGCGGCGGGAGCGGGCGGGACCGCAAGCTGGAGATCATGCGCGACAGCCGCATCGGCAGTTATGGCGCCATAGCGCTGATCCTGTCGCTGGGACTGCGCGGCGGCGCCATTGCCGCGATGGCGGCGCCAGGCGCCGTGCTGATCGGCCTGATCGTGGCCGGGGCACTCGGCCGGGCGGCGATGATCGTTCTGTTGCTGGCGTTGCAACCGGCCCGCACGGACGGGCTGGGCGCCTCGCTCGGGCGGGTTCCCGCCGGCCCGGCGGCGAGCGGACTTGCCATTGCGCTGCTGGCGGCGGGGGTTCTCCTCGGCGTGCCGGTGGCATTTCGCGCGATCGCCTCGGCCCTGATCGGCACGGCTTTCATGGCGTTGCTGGCGCGCCGGCAGATCGGCGGCTACACCGGCGACGTGCTGGGGGCGACCGAGATCGTTGTGGAATGTCTCGTGCTCACCGCACTCGCGGCGTAGGCGTTCAGCAGGTAATCACGTCGATCCAGCCGAATGCGGGCGCCTTGGCCAGAAGGTCCACTTTCGTGCCGCGCAGCAGGGCCGACAGCACCTTCAACGGCCCGCCATGCGACACCACCACGCAATCCTGCCGATCCCGGACAAGATGCGCATGAAACGACCGGACCCGTGCGATCAACGCCGCGCCGCTCTCGCCCTGCGGCGGCGCAAAGCCCAGCGGATCGGCGGCCCAGCGATCGAGCGGCTCACGGGGCATGTCGTCCCATCGCGCGCCTTCCCAGGCGCCGAAATCCAGCTCCTGCAGCCGCTCATCCGCATGCCTGGGTGGCCGTCCTTTCGCGGACATTGCGTCCGCAAGCGTCAGGCAACGCCGTGCCGGGCTGCTCCATACCTTCCGCACCGGAAAATCGGCCAGCTGGCGGACGATGCCCGGAACGGCGGAAAGCCCGTCCGGGCTCAGGCCTACATCCAGCCGGCCGTAGCAGATACCTGCCCCGATCGACGGGGCAGGATGGCGAACCAGGGCGATCTTCAAGTCGGCGACGAGGCCGACCGGTGCGACCGGTGCGACCGGTGCGGCCGGTGCGACCGGTGCGGCCCGGCGATCCATTGTCGCAACCGGACCATGGCGGTGGAGAGGCTCTCGGCCAGGGCAACGGCGATCTGCCGGTGTCCCTCCATGGCCAGAAGCAGGTTTTCACCCATGTCTTCGTAACCGGTCATACAGATGCCCTTCCAATGCCGGGCCCGCAGCAGACCCGCCTGGTGTGAAGGACGCCTCCCTGTGCTGCATTGCAACATTAGGCCCGGCCGCGTCGGCAAGGCAAGAAGATTACGCCTTCAGCCGGCCACCAGCGGCAAGCCTTCCTGCGCCCGCACGTCGTTGATGATCTGCAGCACCCGTTCGCGGAACGGGCGGTATTGCAGGGAGAATTCCTGGATCAGGCGGGAATTGTCGATCAGGTAGTTACCGGAGATCTCCTTGCCGCCGGTCTCCTTCTCGAAGCTGATCTGGGCATCCGGCAGGAAGCCACGCACCATGTCGGCAAGCTCGCCCAGGCTGATCGTATGGCCGCCGGAATTGTAGATGCGGTGGGCCGGCTTGTCGGCCAGCAGCACGCGGGCGAACACCTCGGCGATGTCGTTCACATGGATGGGGATGCGCATCGCGTCCTTGAATGGAAACGACACCGGCTTGCCGCGGGCCGGCTGGGTGATGCAGTTCACATGGTCCACCGAGCCGCGCAGTTTGTCCGGGCCGGTGACGTTGGCCGGGCGGACGCCGGTGATCATCATGCCGTATTTCTCGGAATAGTCCTGCGCCTGCCATTCGTTGAAGATCTTGTGCATGGCGTATTGCACGTTGCCGTGGCGGAAATCATCCTCGTTCACCGTGCGCTCGCCGAAGTTCTTCTGCTGGCCGCTGACGGCGAGCGAACTGGCGTAGACCACGTGCTTCACGCCGAGGATGCGCGCCGCCTCGAAACAATTATCCATGCCGAGCACGTTCAGCTTCATGGCGACGTGCGGGGCGAGGTCGCTGCCGATGTGGTAGGACAGATTCATGACGCGGTCCGGTTTGGCGGCGGCCATCGTCGACATGACATCGTCGAACTGGGTCACGTCGCCGCGCACCACGCTCACTTTGTCGCCGAGCGACGCGAAGGGCGCTGCGTTGGTGTTGATGTCCATGCAGACCACCGTTTCGCCGCGGGCCACCAATAGCGGAATGACCCGGATCCCGATGAACCCCGCCCCGCCGATCACGAATACCGACATTTCCATTCCCTTCCGGTTGTTGTCCCAGATTCAGTCTGGGCGCATCGTGCGCGAGTATTGGCGAAGGTTCAACGGTGACAGGGTCGCGTGTGCGGCGCATAGTTCCGGTTCGTGGAGACCCGGAGGCAACCGGGTCCGGCAACAGACAGGGGGAAGCGACCGATGGTGGAAATCCGTCGCCTGGGTCCGCAGATCGGCGCCGAAATTCGCGGGGTCGATGTCAAAACCCTGGACGATCCCGGGTTCGCGCCGATCTATCAGGCCTGGCTGGATTACAACGTGATCGTGGTGCCCGGCCAGGAACTAACGATCGACGATTTCCTGAGGTACAGTCGGCGCTTTGGGCATATCGAGCCGCATCCGTCCAAGAGCACGCGCCATCCGGAGTATCCGGAGATCACGATGCTCGGGATCAACAAGTTCGGGCCGGATGGGAAACTGATCCCGGAGGTGTATCGCCGCGGCGCGGAGGGCTGGCACACCGATGGCGCCTATGACGAGATGCCGTTCAAGGCGACGCAGCTTTATGGCATCGCCATTCCCTCCACCGGCGGCGACACGCTGTTTTCCAACATGTATGCGGCCTATGCGGCGCTGCCGGAACGGCTGAAGCAACGGCTGGAGGGGGTGCGCGGGGCGTTCACCTATGGCGGGCGGCGGCAGTCCAATGCGCTGCTGAACCCGGAGGACCGAAACCGGCCGCCGGCGTATCATCCGATCCTTCGCACCCATTCCGAGACGGGACGGAAATCCTTGTATTTCGATCCGGGCAAGATCCTGTTTCTGGAAGGGTTCGAGAAACAGGAGAGCGACGATACGATCGAGGAACTGACGGGATACATGATCCAGCCGGAGGCCGAGTTCCGGCATCAATGGCGGGTCGGGGATATCGTGATCTGGGACAACCGGTGCTCGGTGCACAAGGCGGCCGGGGATTATCCGCCGGAGGAGGATCGGATCCATTGGCGGGTGTCGATCAAGGAGGTTTCGGTCCCCGGATGAGCGGAGTTGTTGCCGCGTCGGGAAGGCGGTGGGATGCAAAGGGCATCCCACCCTACGGCGATCAGGTTGAGTAGTCGGAGAAGGCCACACCGGCAAACCGCGCCCGGTAGTCGGTGCGGACGTTTACCAGCGCCACCATGCCTTCGTTCACCTTGGCCTTGGCGCGTTCCAGGGCGGGGCGGATTTCCTCGGGTTTGGTGACATATTCGCCGTAGCCGCCGAGCGCCTCGCACATCTTGTCGAACCGCGTGTAACCAAGATCGCGGCCGGGCTTTTCGCGCTTGGGGTCGCCGGTCCAGCCGCCGTTCAGGCTGACGACGACGAGGATGGGGATCTTGTGGCGGATGGCGGTGTCGAGCTCCATCGCGTTCAGGCCGAGCGAGCCGTCGCCGTGCACGACGATCACCTGGGTGTTTGGCTTGGCCACCTTGGCGCCCACGCCGAAGGGCAGGCCGACGCCCATGGTGCCGAAGGGGCCGGAGTTCAGGCGGTGGCCGGGGGCGAAGGTGGGCATGGTCTGGCGGCCATAGTTCAGGGTTTCCTGGCCGTCCACGCACAGGATGGCGTCGCGGTCCATGAAGTCGCGGACTTCTTCGAGCATGCGGACGGGGTGGATGTCGCCGTCCTCGGCATATTTGTTGGCGCCGGCGCCGGCGCGCTTGGCCGCCTCGCCTTCCGCGAGCTTGCCGCGCCAGGCCTTGTAGCTGTCGGCGGTGACTTTGCCCTTCAGGCCGTCCAGGAGTTGGTTGAGTACCTGCTTGACGTCACCGACGATGGGAATGTCGACGTAGCGCGCGGCGGTGGCGATTTCGGCGGGGTCGATGTCGATACGGGAGATGATCGCGTTGCCGCCGAAACGCGGCGGCGAGGCGTGGCCGATGATGTAGTTCATTCTTGTGCCGAGCACGAGGATGAGGTCGGCGTCGCGGAAGGCCGCGGAGCGCATCGACAGGTAGCAGTACGGGTGGTCATCGGGCACCACGCCGCGGCCCTGCGGGGTGGTGTAGAAGGGGATGCCGGCGGCGTCGACCAGCTTGTGCATTTCTTCCCACGCCTGGGACCAGATCACGCCGCTGCCGGAGACGATCAAAGGCTGTTTCGCTTTGGCCAGGGCATCGACGAGCTTGGATACCTGGCGCGGATCGCCGAGGGGGCGGCTTTCCAGCAGCGGCCGGCCGGCGAAGCTCCAATCCACTTCGGATTCCTCGATCTTCTGGTAGAGGATGTCGCCGGGGAAATCGAGATAGACCGGGCCGGGCTTGCCGGACATCGCCTTCTGGATGGCGAAGTTCACCTGCTGGGGGATGCGCTTGAGGTTGTGGATGCGGTCCACGTGCTTGGTGCAGCCGCGCATCAGTTCGACCTGGTCGATTTCCTGGAAGACCTGGCGGCCGAACTGGCTGATCGGGCTGGAACCGCCGATGGCGACGACGGGGCAGCAATCGATCATGGCGTTGGCGATGCCCGTGATCAAATTGGTGACGCCGGGGCCGGAGGCGGCCATGCAGACGCTGGGTTTTTGCAGCAGGCGGCTATAGGCCTGGCACATGAAGGCGGCCGCCTGTTCGTGGCGGACGTCGATCATGCGGATGCCTTCCTTCACGCAGGTGGCCTCGGCCAGCAGCATCGGGCCGCCCATGATGAAGAACAGATCCTCGATGCCCTCCTTCTTCAGGCATTTTGCCAGGATTTCGGAGCCCGTGAGTTCGGCCATCTTGTTTGTTCCCTTATTTGGTTTCGTTTCTTGCGGTCTGGTCAGATCACGCCGGTCTGCTTCAGGCTGTCGATCTCGCCGGCGGGCAGGCCGAGCCATTCGGCCAGCACCTCGTTGCTGTGTTGGCCGAGCAGCGGGGCCGGTTTCACTTCCGGGGGCCTGCCCTCGAAGCGGACCGGCCAGGCGGGCATCTTGTAGTCGCCGATCTTGGGGTGGTGGATGGTCTGCATGATGCCGCGGGCCTCGAAGCTCGGGTCGCTGTGCAGTTCCATCGTGTCCAGCACGGCGCCGGAGGGGATGCCGGCGGCACCGATGATGCGCATCGCCTCGTGCTTGTCGTGCTGGCGGGTCCAGGCGGCGATCATTTCGTTGACTTCGGGCTCGCGTTCGGAGCGGGCGGCGGGGGTATCGTAGCAGGCATCGCCGAGCAGGTCCTCGCGCCCGATCACGCCGAGCAGGCGGCGCCAGTGTTCGGGGTTGGCGCGGCTGGTGTAGACGTAGACATAGTCGTTCGGGCCGCCGCCCTTGCAGGGGAAGGTGCCCATCGGCGGATTGCCGCCGGTGACGCTGCTGGAACCGGCGCGTGGCGCGGCGGTGCCGAGCTGGGCCTGGGCGGCGAAGGCGATGCGGATGTAATGCATCATGCTGTCCTGCATCGCCACCTGCAGATGATCGCCGAGGCCGGTGGAGTTGCGGCGGAACAGCGCGCCGAGGATGGAGATGGCGAGCAACATGCCGGTGCCGGTGTCGCCCAGGGACGGACCGGGCTTCAGGGGCGGGCCGTCCTTTTCGCCGGTGATGCTCATGGTGCCGCCGCAGGCCTGGGCGATCATGTCGAAGGCGAGGTTGTGCTCGTAGGGGCTGCCCTCGCCGAAGCCCTTGACCTGGGCGTAGACGATGGCGGGGTTGATGGCGCGGATCACGTCGGGGCCAAGACCCAGGCGCTCGATGGCGCCCGGGGCGAAGTTCTCGATGAACACGTCCGCCTTGGCCGCCATCTGCTTGACCAGTTCCAGGCCGCGCGGCGATTTCAGGTTGATGGTGACGGATTTCTTGTTGGCGTTGAACTGCAGGAAATACCAGGAATCGCAGCCCGGCAGGCCGGCGGAGCTGCGGCCGGGGTCGCCGCTCCTGGGGTTTTCCACTTTCACCACTTCGGCACCGAGCCAGGCGAGGGCCTCGGTGCAGGACGGGCCTGCCTCGAACTGGGTGAGATCGAGGATTTTGACGCCCGCCAGGCAATTCTGCCCGCCTCCCATCTGGCCGCCTGCCACGTGATCCATAGGCTTGGCTCCTCCGTGCTTTTTTATTGCCGGCCTGAAGGCCGCGCTTATCGAAGAATGTTCCTCCCCTGCCCTTGCCTTGGCAACCCCACACCCCCGGCGATAGGGTGAAGGCCGCCTGCAACTTCGGGAGCGTCGTCATGAAAATCACAAAAATCGTCACCGACATCCTGCGCATTCCCGAGGACGATCCGCTGGCGGACATGCCGGAGGAGGCCGGGCGGTTCCGGCCGGTGGTGACACTGCGGATCCAGACCGATGCGGGGATCGAGGGGATCGGGTTGACCTTCTATGGCGGGCCGATGACCGGGACGCTGCGCACGGCGGTGGATGAGTTGGGTGCGCTGATCGTTGGTGACGATCCGCTGCGGATCGAGGCGATCGTGCGGAAGTTGCGGATGGCGGCCGGGGATAATTGCGGGCCGGCGGGCATCTTCCTGCTGGCGCTGTCGGCGATCGACCTGGCTTTGTGGGACATAAAGGGCCGCGCCCTGGAGCAGCCGCTGTGGAAGCTGCTGGGCGGCACCCGCGATCGGGTGCCAACCTATGCCAGCGGGTCGTTGCGCCGGGGGCTGACGGACGCGCAGGCCGCCACCGCCGCGCGGCGGCTGCTGGACAAGGGCTTCCTGGAGATGAAGACGCAGATGGCCCTGCCCGGCAATCCTTCCCCGGCCGAGGAAGTGCGCCGGGTGCGGGTGGTGCGCGATGCCATCGGGCCGGACATCAAGCTGATGTGCGACATCAACCAGCGCTGGCGGCCGGAGCAGGCGATCGACATCGGCAAGCGGGCGGAGGATGTGGGGCTGTTCTGGCTGGAGGACGTGACCGCCTGCGACGATTACCAGGGGCTGGCGCGGGTGAACGCGGCTTTGTCCACGCCGATCGCCGGGGGCGAGTATGTCTGGGGCATCGTGCCGTTCCGGCACATGATCGAGGCGCGGTCGGTGGATATCGTGATGATCGACCTGGTGCGCGTTGGCGGCATCACGCAATGGATGAAGGTGGCGGGGATGGCGGAGGCGTTCAACCTGCCGGTGGTCAGCCACGTGATCCCGGAATTCCACCTGCACCTGATCGCCGCGATCCCGAACGGGCTCACAGTGGAATACATGCCCTGGATGCTGAAGCTGTTTCAGGAAACGCCGCCAATCGTGCAGGGCGAACTGGTACTGCCGCAAACCCCGGGCTTCGGGCTGACCTTCGACGAGGCCGCGCTGCGGGCGTTCCGGGCATGAAGAAGATCGTGGACGGTTACGAAGTTCTGGGCCTCGGGTGCTATTTCGAGGATCTGCCGGTGGGGCGGAAATTCCGCACCATCGGGCGGACGCTGACCGAGGCCGACCTGGTGAACTTCATCGGCGTGACGGGGATGACGGAGGTGCTGTTCTCCAACATCGAGTTCCTGGCGGCGGAAAGCGACATCAAGCAGCGCGTGGTGCCGGGGGCCATGGTCTATTCGTTTGCCGAAGGATTGCTGGTGCATGCCACCATGCAGCACACCGGCTTCGCCTTCCTGAACATGGAACTGAACGTGGAGAACCCGTGCTTCGTGAACGACACCATCCATGTGGAATGCGAGGTGGTGGAGAGCCGCGCCAGCAAAAGCCGGCCGAACCGCGGGCTGGTGCGCACGTTCAACCGGGTGGTGAAGCAGGACGGCAAGGTGGCGATCACCTATAATCCGTTGCGGATGGTGAAGGCGCGGGGCGGGGAATGAGCCGACGGTCAGCGGGAATTCGCGGCATGCGAGCCGCCCAGGCCCGGCACGAGCCGGCGCACCAGCATAAGGCCGAGCAGCGCGACGGCTGTCAGTCCGGCGCCCGACAGGAAGGTGGCCGGCGCGCCGAGATGGTCCCATAGCTCTCCGGCCAGGACACTCGCGGCCAGGGCGGCCAGGCCTCCCGTGAGGTTGAACATGCCATAGGCCGTGCCGCGCAGTTCGGGCGGCGCGGTGTCCGCGACGAGGGTGGCGAGCAATCCCTGGGTGAAGCCCATGTGCAGGCCCCAGAGGACGATGCCGAGGGTAACCCCGGCCAGGCCGCCGGCGATGGCCAGCACCGCGTCGGCGGCGATCAGGATGGCGAAGCCTGCCGTCAGGATCGTCATCCGGTTGAAGCGGTCCGACAGCACGCCCACCGGATAGGCGGCGAGCGCGTAGACGACGTTCATCACCACCAGCACCATCGGGATCAGAGCCAGCGGCAGGCCCAGCGCCTGCGCGCGGAGGATCAGGAACGCCTCGCTGAAGCGGGCCAGGGCGAAAACGGTCGCGAAGCCCACCACCCACCAATAGGACGAGCCGAGCAGGCGCAGTTCGGCGCGGCTGAAGGGTGAGCGCACCTGGCGCAGCCCCGGCGGACGCGCCGGTTCATGCACCGCGAACAGGATCAGCCCGAGCGACAGGAAGGCGGGGATGACGGCGATCCAGAACACCGCCTGGAAATGATCCAGCGTCAGCCACATCAGGAAGATGGCCAGCGCCGGACCCAGGAAACCACCGATGGTGTCGAGCGACTGGCGCAGGCCGAAGCTGGCGCCGCGCAGGTGGTTGGGGGCGATGTCCGCCACCAGGGCGTCGCGCGGGGCGCCGCGGATGCCCTTGCCGATCCGGTCGATGAAGCGCGCCGCCACCACCCAGCCCACCGTGGAGGCCAGCGGGAAGATCGGCTTGGTGAAGGCGGCCAGGCCGTAGCCGATGGCGGCCAGCAGCTTGCGTTTGCCGAGCCAGTCCGACAGCGCGCCGGAGAAGACCTTGACGATGGAGGCGGTGGCTTCGGCGATGCCCTCGATGAAGCCGACGGTGACCATCGATGTGGCGAGCACGGTGACCAGATAGACCGGCAGCAGGGCGTGGATCATCTCGGACGAGACATCCATCAGCAGGGAGACGAAGCCGAGCGCCCAGACGCCGGAGGGGATGTCCCGCAGGCGGGAGAGAGGGGGCGTGGTTGGTGACATGGGTCAGGATCGCACGGCCGGCGGCGCGGCCCAAGGGGGCCTGCCGCCGTTCATACCGGTGACCCAGGGGGAAACGCCGGTTTGCGCTTTTCCTTATGGGAGGCGAGGCCTTCCCTCGGTTCCGGTCCGGTGAAGCCGAGGAACTCCAGCGCCAGGGAGGTGTCGAAATTCGGGCCGGCCTGACGCAGCCAGTTGTTGAGGGTGTATTTGGTCCAGCGGATGGCGGTTTGCGCGCCCTCGGCCAGGCGCGTGGCGACATCGAGAGCCTTGGCGTCCAGGTCGGCATCGTCGGTTACCAGGGAAATCAGGCCGATGCGCTCGGCTTCCTCGCCGAGCAGCTGGTCGCAGGTGAGGAGGTAGTATTTGGCCTTTGCCATGCCGCACAGCAGGGGCCAGATGATCGCGGCGTGGTCGCCGGCGGCGACGCCGAGGCGGGTGTGGCCGTCGACGATGCGGCAGTCCCTGGTGGCGATGGAGACGTCCGCCAGCAGGCCGCAGACCAGGCCGGCGCCGACCGCGACGCCGCGCATGGAGCTGACGATGGGCTTGGAGCAGTTGATGATGTTGTAGACCATGTCCCGCGCCTCTTTCATGGTGCGGGCGCGGCGGTCGAAATCGTTCATCAGGTCTTCGATCATGGCGAAATCGCCGCCGGCGGAGAATACCTTGCCTGCGCCGGTGAGGATGGCGACGTTGGTTTCGGGATCGGCCTCCACGTCGCGCCAGACGCGGCCGAGTTCGTCGTGCATGGCGTGGTCGGCGGAGTTCATGCGGCCGTTGTCCATGGTGATGCGCAGCACCTTCGGGTGCGGGCGGTCGAATTTCAGGCGGGTATAGGCGGCGTAGCGATCGGTCATGTCGGTCTCTCCTGCCCTGGCTTGGGCCGAAGGGTGCGGGCGGGATAGGCTGGGGTCAACCGATTCAGGCAGTTCGAGGGGAACATCCGGAATGCAACGACAAGACGCCGAGGCGGCCGCGCCATGCGATGCGGCGGCGACCGAGGTTTTGGCCGGGCTGCTGGCCAGCCGCTACAGCTGCCGGGCGTTCCGGGCGGAGCCGGTGCCGACGGCGGTGATCGAGCGGATGCTGACGCTGGCGCAATTGTCGCCTTCCTGGTGCAACTCGCAGCCGTGGCAGGCGATCGTGACGGAAGGCGCCGGCACGGAGCGGTTCCGGACGGCGCTGCTGGATTATGTGGGCAATACCGGGGAGCCGGCGGCGCCGGACATTCCGTACCCCTCCGGCTATTTCGGGGTCTACAAGGAGCGCCGGCGGGAGTGCGGCTGGCAGCTGTATGACAGCGTGGGGGTGCCGCATGGCGACCGGGAGGCCTCGGCGAAGCAGGCCATGGAGAACTTCCGGCTGTTCGGCGCGCCGCATGTGATGATCGTGACGTCCGAGCGGGATCTGGGGCCGTATGGTGCGGTCGATTGCGGGCTGTATGTGGGCAGCGTGCTGCTGGCGGCGGAGAGCCTGGGGGTGGCCACGATCGCGCAGGCGGCGCTGGCGCGGTGCTCGCCGTTCCTGCACGAGCATTTCGCCATTCCGGCGTCGCGCACCGTGGTTTGCGGGATCTCGTTCGGGTATGCCGACGAGGCGCATCCGGCCAACGGCTTTCGGACCCGGCGCGCCGATCTGGCCGAGGTGGTGCAGTGGGTGCGGTCGTGACCGGGATGCCTGTTCAGCCGGTCCGGTCTACCGGTATATGACCCGCATATGACAGATGAGGGCAGGATCGGGATGGACGAGTTCGACTATATCGTTGTTGGCGCCGGCGCCGCCGGGTGCGTGCTGGCGAACCGGCTGAGCGCATCGGGCAAATACAGCGTGGCCGTGCTGGAAGCAGGCGGCAAGGACAACAACATCTTCATCAAGATCCCGGCCGGCTTCAACAAGACGGTCTACGATCCCAACCTGAACTGGGGCTACGAGACCGCGCCCGGCCCGCATATCGATGGGCGCAGGATCGCGTTTCCGCGCGGCAAAGTGCTGGGCGGGTCGGGCTCGATCAACGGGCATTTGTATGTGCGGGGACAGGCCGCCGACTACGACATGTGGGGGCAGCTCGGCTGCCGCGGCTGGTCGTGGGATGACGTGCTGCCGTATTTCAAGCGCGCGGAGACGCGCGGCAACGGCGGCGGCGATCCCGCGGTGCGCGGCAACAGCGGCCCGCTGAACATCCAGGACCAGCGCGACCCGCACCCGCTGTCGGACGCGTATATCGCCGCCAACGAGGCGCTGGGGCTGCACCGCACGCCCGACTACAATTCCGGCAACCAGGAAGGCACCTTCCTGTATCAGCAGATGATGAAGAACGGGCGGCGCTGGAGCCCGGTGGACGCGTATCTGCGCCCGGCGCTGAAGCGGCCCAATCTGCACCTGATCCAGCGCGCCCTGGCCGAGCGCATCGTGTTCGAGGGCAGGCGCGCGGTGGGCGTGACCTATCGCCCCGACGGCGGCTCTCCGGTCACCATCCGCGCGCGGCGCGACGTGGTACTGAGCGGCGGCAGCATCAACACGCCGCAGCTGCTGCAGATCTCCGGCGTGGGGGACCCGGCGTGGCTGGCCGAGATCGGCGTGCCGGTGGTGCATGCCCTGCCCGGCGTGGGGAAGAATTTGCGCGATCACTACGCGGCGCGGGTTTCCGCGCTGGTGAAGGGCACGGGATCGCTGAACGAGCGCTCGCACGGGCTGCGGCTGGTGGCAGAGGTGCTGCGCTACGCGGTCAGCCGCAAGGGCCTGCTCACCGCCAGCCCCAGCCATGCCGGCGGCTACATGAAGACAAGGCCGGAGCTGGAAACCCCGGACATGCAGCTCTATTTCGCCCCCGCCAGCTACGACGCGGGCAAATACGGCACGACCGATCTGGACACCAGGCCGGGCATGACGCTGGGCTGTTCGCAGCTGCGCCCGGAGAGCAAGGGGCATCTGAAGGCGCTGTCCGCCGATCCCACGGCCAAACCGGAAATCCAGCCGAACTACCTGGCCGACCAGATCGACCGCGACGCGCTGCTGGCGGCGCTGAAATACATGCGCAAGCTGCTGCACACCCG
>JBBIQA010000002.1:0-18929 GCA_037442565.1 Rhodospirillales bacterium | reverse complement strand
TCGGAAGATGCCGGTCCCGGCTCCGTGGTTGGCGCCAAGCTGGCCATCGCGGATTTCGCCAAGGAACATCCGGAACTGAAGGTCGAGCTGATGACCGCGGATGCCGGCACCAAGGTGGACACCTATGTCAGCCTGGCCGGGAACTGGTGGGATACGCAGGGGGTCGACGCGATCTTCGACATCCCGTTCTCGGCGGGCGCGCTGGCACTGCGCACCGTGGCCGAGCACCGGAACAAGGTGCTGATGCTGACCGGGCCGGCGACGTCCGACCTTACGACGAAGGCTTGCGGGCCGAACCATGTGCATTGGGTGTACGACAGCTATTCCTTCGCCACCTCCACCGCGCGGGCGGCGTTCAAGGCGGGCGGCACCAGCTGGTTCTTCATCCAGGCCGACTATGCGATGGGCGCCTCACTGACCAACGATGCCCAGGCGGAGATCGAGAAGCTGGGCGGCAAGATCCTGGGGGTCGCCAAGCACCCCTTCCCCGGCACCACGGATTTCTCCAGCTATCTGATCGAGGCCCAGGCCAGCGGGGCCAAGGTGCTTGGCCTGACCAACGCAGGCGGCGATGCGGCCAACACGATCAAGCAGGCGGCCGAGTTCGGGCTGACCAGCCATGGGATGAAGGTGGCGGCGACGCTGTTCCATATTCCGCAGGTCCACGCGATCGGCCTGCAGGCCGCCCAGGGGCTGCTGCTGACGGACGCCTATTACTGGGACATGAACGACGGCACCCGTGCCTTCGCCAAGCGCTACGCGGCGGAGATGCATGGGTTCATGCCGGCGTCCACCCAGGCCGGGATGTATTCCGCGGTGATCCACTATCTGAAGACCGTGCTGGCGATGGGCGTGGACGCCGCCAAGGCGGATGGAAGGGCGACGGTTGCGAAGATGAAGGAAATCCCCACCGACGACCCGATCTTCGGCAAGGGACGCATTCGCCAGGACGGGCGGAAGATCCATCCGATGTATCTGTTCGAGGTGAAGAAGCCGTCGGAAAGCCGTTACGCATGGGACTATTACACCCTGCGCGACACCACCCCGGCCGAGGAGGCGTTCCGGCCGATGACCCCGGGGCTGTGCAAGCTGGTCCCAGCCTGAGAGGGGGGCCTGAGATGGCGCCAGCACCGGTCTACCGCCCGAAGCCCAATGCCATCCAGGCCTTGTTCGGCCGGCTTCAGGTGGTGATCGGTGTGATCCATCTGCCCGCCCTGCCCGGCTCGCCGGAGTATGACGGGCAGGAGATGGAAGACATCATCGCGGTTGCCGTGGCCGAGGCCGGGCGGTACCGGGCGGGCGGGTTGGACGGGCTGATCGTGGAGAACCACGGCGACATTCCATTCGCCAAGCCCGATCGGCTCGGCCCGGAAACCGCCGCCGCCATGGCGGTGATCACGCGGGCGGTGCGGCTGGCCTTGGGCTGTCCGGTCGGGGTGAACGTGCTGGCGAACGGGGCGATCCAGGCCTTGGCGGTGGCGAAGGCATCCGGCGCGGCGTTCGTGCGGGTCAATCAATGGGCCAATGCGTATGTGGCCAATGAGGGGTTCATCGAGGGGCCGGCCGGCGAGGCCATGCGCTACCGTGCCTGGCTGCATGCGCGGGGGGTGAAGGTTTTCGCCGATGTGCATGTGAAGCATGGGGCGCACGCGATCGTGGCGGACCGGGAGATCGGCGAGATGGCGCGCGATGCGGAGTTCTTCGATGCCGATGTGGCGATCGCCACCGGGCAGCGGACCGGGGATGCGGCCAGCCTCTATGAACTACGCACCATAGCCGAGGGAACCTCGCTGCCGGTGCTGGTGGGGAGCGGGTGTAATCCGGACAATGTCGGGGATATTCTGGCGAATGGCGATGGGGTGATTGTTGCCAGTTATTTGAAGCGGGATGGGGTTTGGTGGAACGCGGTCGATCCCGAGCGGGTGGCTGTGTTTATGGAAGCGGTGGGAAGGGCTCGCGGCGCGTCTTGATGCGGCCGGGCGTTACTTCGTCCCGAACAGCCTGTCCCCGGCATCCCCCAACCCAGGCCGGATATAGGCGTGTTCGTCCAATCCCCGATCAACGGCAGCGGTAAAAATCTGCACGTCCGGATGCTCGCCAGTCAGCGCGGAAATACCTTCGGGGGCGGCCAGGAGGCAGACGAATCGGATCTGCGTCGCGCCGGCCTGTTTCAGGCGGCCAACCGCGGCGGCGGCGGAATGGCCGGTGGCCAGCATCGGGTCCACCATGATCACCAGCCGATCGCTTATGTCGTCGGGTAGTTTCACGTAATACTCCACCGGAACCAGCGTATGCGGATCGCGGTACAGGCCGATATGACCGACACGGGCCGAGGGCACCAGGTCCAGCATCCCGTCCAGGATGCCGTTGCCGGCCCGCAGCACCGGGACGAAGCACAGCTTCTTGCCGGCGAGCTGCGGCGCCTCCATCGGCTCCAGCGGCGTCTCGATCGTCACGGTCTGCATGGGCAGTTCGCGCAGCACCTCATAGGCCATCAGCAGGCTGATCTCGCGCGCGACCTGGCGGAACTTGGCGGTGCTGGTCTCCCGGTCGCGCAGGATGGTCAGCTTGTGCTGCACCAGCGGGTGGTCGACGGTGGTGACGCTCATGCCTCCAGGCCCCGGCCCTTCCGGATACTCAGTTCGGTGGCATCGGGCACATCGGCGGAAAAATATCCGGCGGCCTTCTTGGCATCCATTTCCACGCTGGCATCGGGCGGGATCAGGTCGTCGGGGATCGGCACGCGGGTAACCACATCGATGCCGCCGGCCACCAGCGGGGCGTATTTGAGGTTGCTCATCGATACCAGGCGGTCGATCCGGGTGATGCCGAGCCAATGCAGCACATCCGGCATGAGTTCCTGGAAGCGCATGTCGGTGACCCCCGCCACGCATTCGGTCCGTTCGAAATAGCGTTCGGCGCGGTCGCCGCCTGCCTGGCGCTTGCGCGCGTTGTAGACCAGGAATTTGGTGACTTCCCCGAGCGCACGGCCTTCCTTGCGGTTGTACACCACCACGCCGACGCCGCCCTGCTGGGCGGTTTCGATGCACAGCTCGATACCGTGCGCCAGGTAGGGCCGGCAGGTGCAGATGTCGGAGCCGAACACGTCCGAACCGTTGCACTCGTCATGCACGCGGCAGGTGATGCGCGTTGTGGACTTGCCGAGCAGGGAGACGTCGCCGAACAGATAGACGGTCATGCCGCCGATCGGCGGCAGGAACACATCGAGGTCGGGGCGGGTGACGAGTTCGGGGAACATGCCGCCGGTCTGTTCGAACAAGGCGCGTTTCAGATCGGTCGGGTCGATGCCGAAGCGGCGCGCGACGCCGGGCAGCCACCAAACCGGCTCAATGGCGATCTTGGTGACGCGGGCGTCGCCGCCGGGGCCCAGCACCACGCCATCGGGGCTGAGGCGCCCGGCGGCGATGGCGGCGACGATCTCGGGCATGTGGATATGCGCGCGGGTGATGGCGATGGTCGGGCGAATGTCCCAGCCGGCGGCGATCCGGTCGGCGTAGACCGTGCCGGTCATGTGCCCCCAGGGGTCGAGCGAGACGATCCGGTCCGGGTCGTACCATTGCGGGAAGGGGCCGATCTGCGCCGCCGGCGCCGTGTCCGTCAGGTCCGCGCGGTGCGCGGGGTCCAGCTGTCCCGCGGCGATGGCCAAGGCGCGATACAGCGAATAGGCGCCGGCATGGGTGCCGATGGTGTTGCGGCTGGCGGTGGTCCCGACAGAGGTGATCGTTGCAACCACCGGCCCGCGAGCCGCCGGGTCCGCCGCCCCCCAGACGATGGCCGGCGCCGCGCCCGCGCCGAGGCCGGAAGCGGCGGAGGGATGCGAAGTGAGCACGATCGCCCGCGGCACCTTGCGGTCGTTCGGTCTGGTGGAAGGGAGGCCTTCGGTCATGCCGTGCTCCGGAAAGGGGCCTGACGGGCTTCGGTTCAGGCCCCGACCACGTTAAGGTCAGCTTTACTGTCCGACCAGGGGGAAGATCGCCCGCATGCCTGGCTTTCGTCCAACCGGCCCGATGCCGGGCCAGCCGGCGGGGCTCAAAGCCGCCATGCCGGATTTGGCGCGCCTGCCCATCCTGTTCAATCGGCAGGGGTTCAGCCTGGCCGAGGGCATCCGCGCCGGCCTGTCCACCGCAATCATCATCGCCGCCAGCGAATGGCTGAACGCGCCTGGCCTGATCGAGGCCGCGCTGGGCGCCCTGTTCACCTGCCTGTGCGATCCCGGCGGCCCGATCCGCCGGCGCATTCCGGCTTTGCTCAGCTTTGCCGTGACCGGAGCCCTGATCGTGGCCGGCGGCGGCCTGGTGCGCGGCCTGGGCATTCCGGTGGCCCTGCCCTTCGCCGTGCTCGGCATCTTCTGCGCCGTCTATCTCCGGGTCTTCGGCCAATCGGCCCAGCAGGTCGGCGGGCTGCTGTGCGTGGTGCTGATCCTCTCGCTCGATCACCAACTGCCGAGCCTGGCCAGCGCGGCCATTTTGGGCGGCATGTTCCTGGCCGGCTCGCTGTGGGCGACGGTGCTGACGATGGTGATCTGGCCGGTCTACCCGTTCCGCCCGGCCCGCCTGGCGGTCGGCAAGGTCTATGACAGGCTTGGCGGGCTGGTGCAGGGCCTGTGCGATCTGCTCGCGGCGCCGGCCTGCGACGCCACCGCCTGGGAAAGCCACGCCCGCGCCCATCGCCGCGCCGTGCGCGAGGCGATCGAGGCGGCGCGCGCGACCGTGCTGGAAACCATCCGCACGCGCGGGCCGGCCAGCAGCCGTGCCGCGCAGAGCCTGATCCGGCTGGAGACCGGCGACCAGCTGTTCGCCGCGCTGATCGCCCTCAGCGACCAGGTGGAGGATGCCGGGCCGGACGAGCGCCGGCTGGCCGGGGACAGCCTGCAGGCCTTGCGCGCGCTGCTGGTGCGGATCGGCCAGTCCATCGTCAGCGACACCGGGCAGGCCGACGAACAGATCGCGCTCGGGATCGCGGGCATCGTGGCGGGTGTCGAGGCACTGGCGCCGGACTCGCCGCTGCGCCCGTCGTTCAACGCCATCATCGAGCGTCTGCGCATCGCGCACACCTTGGCGGTGCCGGCGAACTACCTGCCGGGGGCCACCCTGGACGGGCAACCGCAGACGCCCTGGCAGCGGGTGCGCGTGCCCTTGCTGGCCAATCTGAAATGGCAATCGCTGGCCTTTCGCCACGCCCTGCGCGCCGCCATCACCACGGCGCCGGCGATCCTGTTCACGCTGATCTGGTTCACCCCATACGACCATTGGCTGACGATCACGATCGTCGCGACCATGCAGCCCTATTTCGGCAACACCTTCACCCGCGCCCTGGAACGCGTCGGCGGCACCGTTCTTGGCGGCATCCTGGCGGCGGCGATCGGCCTGTTCGTCACCAGCAAGCTCGGCATCGCCGCGGCGATGTTTCCGCTGGCCATCTTCGCCTTCGCCATCCGCGCGGTCAGCCTTGGCCTGTTCCTGGCGGCGCTGACGCCGATGATCGTGCTGCTGGTGGAACTCGGCCAGCCCGGCACCAGCGAATGGGTGATCGCCGGCACCCGCGCCCTGCTCACCTTCGCCGGCGGCCTGATCGCCATCGCCGGCTGCTATTTCCTCTGGCCAAGCTGGGAGCCGCAGCGCCTGGAAGTGGAACTGCGCACCGCCATCGCGGCGCACAGGGCCTATGCCGAGGCCGTGCTGGCGTTCTTCCTGCACGAGGCCGATGCCGGGGAGGTGGACCAGGCCCGCCGCGCCGCCGGGCTGGCGACGAACAATGTGGAGGCCTCGGTCTCGCGCGCTTTGCTGGAACCCGGCACCGCCGCCCGGGACAGGCTGGAGGCCGCGATGGTGATCGACGCGGCGTTGCGCCGCTTCGCCGGCCGGCTGTCCGCCATGCAGCTGGACCCGAAGCTGGCCGGCGCGTTCCCGCCGGAGTTCTGGCGGCAATGGCGCGGCTGGATCGGCGGCGCCATGCAGGCCCTTGCCTCGGGCTCCGGCGTCATACCGCCTCGCCCGTCCCTGGCGGGGCCGCAGGCGGACGCGCTTGGGCGGATCGCCCGTCAGGTCGAACTGATGGCAGGCGCGCTGCCGCGCGCGCCGGTGTGACCCGTCATTCCCAGCCGGTGGGCGCCGACGGCCTTACTGGTAGGCCGTTTTCGTCCGCTTGGACGGGCCCGGCAACGGCTTTGCCCGTGCGGCATTGGCCGACCGTTCACTGACGGACCGCTTGGATTTCCGGGTCTGCGCGATCGCCGCCGACAGCAGCGTGGCATCCAGCGGCAGGTCGTGGCGCACGCCCCCGCTGCTGCCCAACGAGGGCCAGGTCACGCCGGCGATGGACACGAAAGTTGCCCCGGCATTGCCGGTCGAAAGCCGCAGCCCCTGCCCTTCCGGCGCCGTCCAGGTCTCGCCTTGATGCAGAACGCGCGCCAGCAGGGTACGGCCCTCCACGTCCTGAACCATCAGCCAGACATCCGCCCGGGCGCCCACCACGATATTCGAGGCCGCCGGAGAGGGCGCGGCAGAGGGGGCGGGCGCCGGTGCTCCCGTGGGGATCGAGGGCCCCGCTCCGGCGACCGCGGTGTCCGCCGGGCTGTTCGGCACGGTCGCCGTCGCGAACGCCGCCGGTGGCGCCACATCGGTCGCCGCACCCTGCACTCCGGCCGATGCGGTCTGCCCGGGCGCCGCGGATTGCGTGGTGGAATCCGGCCGGGCGTTTGCCGGATCAGCCTGAGAGGCGCCCACGGGCGGTCCGGCGTCGGAAGCGGGGGGCGGTTCGGCGGCAGCTTGGTTCGGCGCCGCCGCGCCAGTCGCCTCGGTGGGGGCATCGGCCGGGGCATCGGCGGGGGCATCGGCGGGGGCATCGGGCGGGGCGATCTGGCCGGCAGACGCCGCCAGGACGGCCGGCGGGGCTGCGGGCGTCTCCCGGCTCAGATGCAGCCAGTGCATTGCCTTGTCGCGCGCGGGTTCCAGCCACTCGTGTACGATCTTGTCGGACTTGACCAAATCCGGCCGCAGCCACGCGAGGGCCGCGGCGGCGGCAAGCACCATCACGACGAGCACCAGAAGGGCGGGCAGATGCGAGCGCCGTGGCTCGGGCTCGGGCTTTGACAAAGTGGCGAAAGCCGATGCGGGCGGCGGGCTGGGCGACGACAGGCTGGGTGGTGGCGTTGGCGCGCGCGCCGCAGTTGCGGGTGGGGGCGGCGAAGCCAATGGTGCCGGGGCCGGCGGCTTCATCGCCGCGGGCGCCGGGGCAACGGGCGCCGGGGCAACGGGCGCCGGAGCAACGGGCGCCAAAGCTGCCGGCGGCGCAGCCGCGGGCTTCGGCGGGGGGGGCGCCAGCTTGGGCTCGGACGACGCCTGCGAGAGCTTCGCGCTGAACTCGGCCTGCTTCTCCTGAAGCTGGTTCAGCCGTGCATCGAGCCGCGCCGCCAGACCGTCGATCTTTGCCGTCGCCGACGCCATCGCCTCGGTCAGCGCGCTCTGCTCGGCGAAGCGGTCGAGCCTGGCGGTGAGAGAGGAAATCTTCTCCTCGACCGTGGTCAGCGCGGCCAGGATCGGTCCGGGATCGCTCGGAGCGTTGGCGCGGCTGGCCAAGGCATCGATCCGCCGGTTGACCTCGGCCAGGGAAGCATCGAGTTCCCTCGGGTCATGCAACGCTCCGAGGGCGCCGGCGGGTTGTTGGCGCAGGCGGGCGGCATCGCGGCGCAGCGCAGCGAACCCCTGCTCCAGGCGTTGAAAGGCGGCTTCGTCCGCATCGGCGCCAAAGCCCGGATCACGGGATGTATCGCCCATTCGCTAGCGTCCCGGCATCAGATGAAAGGATGCGACCATGCGTAAAGCCTCCAAATGCCGGCAATGCCGCCGATGCGGCGATGCCTGTGGCGATGTCTATAGCCCATAATATCCCCCGCGCTGCCCGCCTATGTCGATCCGTCCCGTGTGAACCATCCCGTTGAAGGCCGGCAAGTTGGCGAGGACGATCCGGGGACGGATTTACGAGCCAGCCGGAGCCGTGCGGCGATACCGCCGAAGCCCGCATGCAAACCAAGCAAATGCCTAATTTTCCGACAAGTCGTCCGAATGATCTCCCACCCGCCGAAGCGCCGGCAATGCCTTGCCGTGCGCCAGGCGGCCAATGCCCGCGCGGGGCAGTGTTGGCACGAGGCTTGCTGCTACCGACCAGATGGCGTCCGGCTCCTCCGCCGGCGCCGCAATGCAGCGAGGGATCGCCATGTCACTCAATCGCCGTTCGATGCTGGCCGCCGGGCTCGCCCTACCCTTCATCCGCTCCGCGGCGGCACCCTTCATCCGCTCGGCGGCGGCACCCTTCATCCGCTCCGCGAACGGGCCCTTCATCGGCTCCGCCGCGGCGCAATCCCCCATCGTCATCAAGATGGGCGCGCTGAAGCTGATCCATTCGATCACGCCCTATTTCTACGAACGCTTCACCCCGGCCGGCTACAGGATCGAGGTGATCCCGTTCGAGAGCCCAACCGATGGCAAGAACGCGGTCGTCACCAAATCAGTGGACTTCGCCACCTTCGGCATCGCCGCCGGCATCCTGGGCGCCGCCGCGCACGAACCCGTCGTGGTCGTTGCCTCCGCCTGCAACAAGGGCATGGCCGTGGTCGCCGCCAAGGACAGCCCGATCGCCAGCCTGAAGGACCTGCGCGGCAAGAAGGTCGCGATCTGGCCCGGCTCGACCCAGGAGGTCTTCATCCTGGAACGGCTGCGAATGGAAGGCATGACCATCAAGGACATCCAGCCCGTCCGCGTCAGCTTCAGCGAGATGAACGCGGCCCTGGCCCGCGGCGACGTGGATGCCTATGTCGGCGCCGAACCCGCGCCCGGCGTGTCGGTCAGCACCGGGGTCGGCAAGATCGTCGAGTATCCCTACTCCACGCCGATGGGCAGCCTGAACATGATCGTCGGCACGCATCGCGACACCATCGCCGAGCGGCCGGAGATCGTGAAGATGATGGTCGACATCCAGCGCAAGGCCAGCGGCTTCGCGATGGCCAACCACGACGAGATGATCGCCATGACGGTGGCCAAACTCGGCCAGAAGCGCGAGGCCATCGCCGTGTCGGTGCCGAATGTGGAACTGAACTGGCAGATGACACCGCTGATGGTGCAACAGGTGAAGACCTACGCCGAGCAGATGCTGGAACTGAAGCAGATCCGCGCCTTGCCGGATTTCGCCACGTTCCTGGATACCAAATTCTCCGACGAGGTGGCGAGCGCCGCTTGACGCACGCCACCACAGAGGCCAGGCGGGCGCTGCTGGCCGTTGCGGTGCCGGGACTGTGCCTGCTCGGCTGGTGGCTGGCCACGCGCGGCGCTCCCGGCCTGATCCCGCCGCCATCGGATGTCGCGGTCGCGTTCTGGGACCTCGCCTTCGGCGGCATCTACGACGACGCCTTCAGCGCGACCCTGCTCGGCCATCTGCTCGCCTCCGCCGGACGGGTCTATGGCGCTTTCCTGCTGGCGGCGGCGCTGGCCTTGCCGTTGGGGATGCTGATCGGGCGGCTGGCGGTGGTGCGCGACCTGCTCGACCCGATGCTGCAGGTGCTGCGCCCGGTGCCGGTCACGGCCTGGCTGCCGCTGTCGATGATCGTGTTCGGCCTTGGCGCGCGCTCGGCGTTCTTCCTGGTGGCGCTGGGGGCGTTCTTCCCGATCCTGGTGAATACCATCTTCGGCGTGCGCAGCGTGGAGCCGCGGTTGTTCGAGGCGGCGGCCATGCTGGGGGTGAAGCGCGCGGCGATGTTTCCCAAGGTGGTGCTGCCGGCCGCCCTGCCCGGCATGTTCACCGGCCTGCGCCTGGGCCTTGGGTTTGCCTGGGTGGTGATCGTGGTCGGCGAGATGACCGGCGTGCAGACCGGGCTCGGCGCCATGATCATGGATGCCCGCCAGCTGTCGCGAACCGAGATCGTCATCGCCGGCATGATCACCATCGGCATCGCCGGCTTCCTGTCGGACAAGGCGGTGCAACTGCTCGGCCGGCGCCTGCTGCGCTGGAGTCCGCAACATGGGTGACACCAAGGGGGGTGAACTCATACGCGTTGATCACGTCACCAAGCGCTTCACCGGCCCGGCCGGGGAGATCGAGGCATTGCGCGGCGCCGATCTGCACATCGCCGCCGGCGAGTTCGTCTGCCTGATCGGCGCCTCCGGCTGCGGCAAGTCCACCCTGCTGCGCATCGTCGCCGGGTTCGAGGAGGCCAGCGAGGGCCAGGTCATCGTCGCCGGCCGGCCGGTCGCCGGTCCCGGACCGGATCGCGGCATGGTGTTCCAGGATTATGGCCTGTTCCCGTGGCTGTCGGTGCGCGGCAATATCGGCTTCGGCCCCGCCGCCCGCGGCCTGGCGCGCAAGGAAGTGGCGGACATCGCGGAGCGCTACATCGACATCGTCGGCCTGCGCGCCTTCGCCGACGCCTATCCGCACCAGTTGTCCGGCGGCATGAAGCAGCGCGTCGCCATCGCCCGGGTACTCGCCAACGACGCCCGGGTCGTGCTGATGGACGAACCTTTCGGCGCGCTGGATGCGATGACGCGCGAGCGCCTGCAGGACGAACTGCTCGACCTCTGGCAGCGTACCGGCCTGACCGTGATCTTCGTGACCCATTCGATCGAGGAAGCGATCTTCCTGGCCGACCGCGTCGTGGTCATGTCGCCGGGGCCGGGCCGCATCGTGTCGGACCGGCGTGTCTTGCTGGACCGGCCGCGCGATGTATCCTCGCCGGCGTTCAATGAGCTGCGCCGGGAGTTGTCGGCGCAGCTGCACTCCCACCACGGAAAGCTGCCCGCTTGATCCCTCCGATGAAGCCTCATGAGCGGCTTGTCCCATCGTATTGCCTGGTTCGAGAAGATACCGGAACATGTGACCGGGCGGCCCGGCGCGTTGTTCTGGCAGGGCCGGCAAATACTCGACTGGTATGAAAAGGTAAGTCCGTGACCGTGAGTTCCGATTGGGCCCGGCTCAGCCGCGCCGCCCGCGACAGCGCCTACAACAATTCCGAGGCCGTCCCCGACAGCCCCGCCATCGTCGCCAAACGCGCGGCCGGTTCCGCCGCCTATCGCGCGGCGCATCCGGACAGGCTGGACATCCCCTACGGCCTGCGCGAGCGAAACGCCTGGGACCTGTTTCCCGCGGCGAACGCCTCCGCGCCGTGCCTGGTGTTCATCCATGGCGGCTATTGGCAGCGCAACAGCCGCGACGCCGCCAGCGTTTTGTGCGAGGGCATCCGCGCCCATGGCTGGTCCGCCGCGTTCCCCGGCTACACCCTGGCGCCGGACGCGACGCTGAGCGAGATCGTCGCGGAAATCCATGCGGCGCTCGACTGGCTGGCGCGGCATGGCGCGGCGCACGGCATCGGCGGCCAGATCGTGGTAACCGGCTGGTCCGCCGGCGGACACCTGA
The DNA here is from genome assembly GCA_037442565.1 of Rhodospirillales bacterium. Classification (GTDB taxonomy): domain Bacteria; phylum Pseudomonadota; class Alphaproteobacteria; order Acetobacterales; family Acetobacteraceae; genus PALSA-911. Next base: position 7,505 of record JBBIQA010000002.1, on the reverse strand, counting down.
CCGCCATGGCGCTGTCGCATCCCGCCGTGACCGCCGCCCTGGCGATCTCCGGCGTGTTCGAACTCGGCCCGATCCGCGACACCTATCTGAACGAAAAGCTGCAACTGACCGACACGGAAGTGGAAACCCTGTCGCCGCTGCGCCTGCCTGTGGTGATGAAACCAATGAGCATCGCCTATGGCACCGCGGAACTTCCGGCCCTGATGGAGGACAGCCGGGCCCTGCATGCCAGGCGCGCCGCCGCCCACGCGCCCGGCACGCTGCTGCCGGTTCCCGGCGCCAATCATTTCAACATCCTCGATCACCTGCAGGCCCGGGACGGGCTGATCACCCGGCAGATCCTCGACCTGCTGCGGTAGCCCCTGGCGGGGGCTGCCTTCCCCGGCCGCGCTCAGCCTGCAATGCGCACGATCGTCTTTCCGAAGCTCTGGCCTGCCAGCATCGCGGCAAAGGCCTTTGGCGTGTTCTCGAAACCATCGATGATGGTTTCCTGCAAGACCAGCTTCCCCTCTCGCAAGAGGGCGGCGGCTTGCGTGCGCCAGGCCGGCATCAGGTCCAGGTGATCGCCGACGCCGAAGCCCTCGATGCGCAGCCGGCGGCCGACGCCGGAGCTCAGGTTGGGACCGGGACGCTCCTCGCCGGTGGCGTTGTATTCGCTGACCTGGCCGCAGAGCGCGATGCGTCCATAACGGTTCAGCAAGGGCCAGACCGCGGCGAGCACCGCGCCGCCGGTGTTGTCGAAATAGGCATCGATCCCTGCCGGGCATTCCCGCGCCATCGCCGCGGGCAGATCGGGCTCGGCGTGACGGTCGATGCAGGCATCGTAGCCCAGCCGTTCCACGGCGAAGCGGCACTTCGCCGCGCCACCGGCAACGCCCACGATGCGAGCCGAGCCCGCCAGCTTCGCCAAAGGTCCGGCCACCTGACCGACCGCGCCAACCGCCGCGGAAATCACCACCGTCTCACCCGGCTGCACGCGTAGAATCCTGGAAATGCCCACTTTCGCGGTCAATCCGGGATGGCCGAGCGGTCCAACCCAGGCGGTCAACGGCGCCAGTGCCGGGTCCAGCTTCAGCGCCCGGTCGGCCGGAATGATCGCGTGGGTCTGCCAGCCAAGCTCGCCATAGATGATGTCGCCGACGCCGAAGCGGGGGTCGGCGGAGACCATGACCTCGGCGATACCTCGTCCCTCGACCACCGATCCAATCGGCACCGTCGCCCCGCCGCCGAGTCGCGCCGACCCGATCCGTCCGCGCAGATACGGGTCCATCGACAGGAACAGCATGCGCACCAGCAATTCCCCGGCAGTCGGCGTGGGCACCGGCAACGCGCAGAACTGGAAATCCTCCGCCACCGGGGCGCCGACCGGGCGCCGGGCGAGCCGGATCTGCAGATTGCCGTCATGGTTCATGGCACGGTTCCCTTGTCGTTGGCCCGAGTGTGGCGAAGCGGGCCGGATTGGGCAAAACTGACGCCACCCAACCCAGCGAAGGATACCGGAGCCATGGACGAAAATGCCGCGCGCGCTGCCTTCGACAAGGCACTCCAGACCCATGCACCGGGGTTCGGAACCTTCTTTCTGGCCAGGTTTCTGAACCTCGACATATCCTACGGAGAGGATACCTGCCTGGTGAAGATGCCAGTCCTTGACTTCATGTACAACCCGCAGGGATCGTTGCATGGCGGCATCATCGGCATGGTTCTGGACATTTCCATGGGTCATCTGCTGACCCACGCAATCGGCGTCGGAATGACATTGGAGATGCGCACGCAATTCCTGCGTCCGGCGAGAACCGGTATCGTGTCCGCCACCGCCGGCTTCCTGAAGAAGGGCCGCAGCATCAATTTCCTTGAGTCCTGCATGACCGATGACGAAGGCAAGGACATGGCGGTCGCCACCTCCACATGGCAGTTGCTGGCCTGATGCGGGCCGGGGCGTGGCCGGACCCACAACGGATGCCGGCCGGGCTGGATGGTGTCCCTTGATCTCGTGGGGAATTGAGCTTATCGATTACGGCTCTCCATGGACGGCGGCTTTCCCGATCATGCCAGTGCGGCATCCGAAGGCTCATGGCCGTCCATTTCGACTCAGATCAGGTTAATTTCCGCATGAACGTCGTTTCCGACCCTCGCCCTATCGCCGGCACCGACGTGCCACCGACGGAAGACGCCACCCTGCTGGCGCACCCGGCATTTTGTCAGCTCGCCCTGCCGGTCCGCTCGTCCAAGGGGGTCTGGAAACGCGATGTCGCCACCGCGTCTGTGACGATCGAGGCAGGCGCATCGCTCGACTCCGACGGCGAACACCGCGAAGCCGGCCAGCCCATCCCCACCGGCAAGTTCGCCCGGCTGCTGCTCATGCATATCTGCACCACCGCGATCCGCGCCGACAATGCGGTGGTCGAACTCGGCGAAAGCGCGCGCGAATTCGCGGAAAAATTCGATCCGGAGCTCAAGGGACCGAAGGCGCGCGAACTACTGGATCAGCTGGAGCGTCTGCTCGCGGCCAGGATCACGGTTTCGCTCGACGGCGGGCCGGCGCTGGCGATGTTCGACGCACGCGGCCGTGCCAAGGGCGCGCCCCCCCCCTGGCGGCCCAGCGTTCGTCTCAACGGCAAGTTCTTCGCCGGACTGGCCGCGAACCCGGTGGCGCTGGACCGGCGGATCGTCGGTCAGCTCGCCGACGCGCCGATGGCGCTGGACACCTATACCTGGCTCTGCTTCCTGCTGCCACGGATAGAGGCAGGATCTTCATCTTTCGCCGGCTGGGAGGACCTCCTGGCCCGCTTCGCACCTGCCTCGCAGCAACTCGATGAATTCCGCGCGGCCTTCGAGCAAAGCCTGCGCCAGGTGTCCGAGCTGTGCCCTCAGCTGTCGCTGGTGATGCGCGAACAGGGCGTCGAATGCCGGGTTTCCGCTCGACGGATGCCAACCGCCAATACGCCGGCACCGGCAAGGCCGGCCAGCACGGAGCCGCCGGCAGCCGCCGCTCCTGCGGTGCCGCCGCAAGTGGCGCCGCACCCGCAGCCGGCGATGATCCCGCAGCCAGCGATCATCGAGGAGGCGCGGAGCCTGCCTCCGGAACCCGAGATCGACATGGAAAGCGAGATCGCCGCGGAGATCGCCAGTTCGCTCGCGGTACCCATGACCAAACCCCCGGCGGCGGCGGAACCCCCGCCGCCGGCCGCGCCGCGCCCGGTGCCCGCGCCCGTTCCGCCGGCTCCGGCCTCACGCGATTTCCAGCGCGAGGGCATGCGCCAGTCGATCAGCCTGAAGTCGCACCTGACCGGATTGAACCAGGTGATCTGGCTGCAACGGTCGAACGGTCGGGACAACCTGGTGATCGAGGTTACGCCCGGGGGCCGGTATGACCCGGATAACGTAACGGTCCTGGCGCTGGAACCGATGATCCTGCAAATCGCCGGAGGCTTGCACGCCCGTGATTTCGAGCGCGTCGCCGCCTGGGCGAACGCCAACCGAGACCTGATCGACGAATTCTGGGACGGCGAGATCGACTCCTTCGAGGAAATTACCAGCCGGGTAAAAAAGGTCCCGCCGCCCGGCTGGCGGTGAACCCGCTTCCAACGACAGGAAAAGCCGGCAATGGATAAGGACGAGATCACAGGCTGGGCGCTGGCCAACGGTTGGCGCCTGGCCGATGGCCACCCGAGCCTGTCCAAACCGGGCCGGCCGAACGAGGCGATCGTGCGGATCGTGCTGAAGGCAACGGTCGCGAACCTGGAAATCAAGAAGCCCTCCGGCAAATGGGACAAGATCGCCGGCGCGTCCTATGCCCAGATCGAGGCCGACCCCGATAGCGGCTTTCCCGGCGGGCTCGGATTGCAGAGCATTCCCGGCATCACCCGGCTGATGCAGGACAATCGTGACCAGGCGGTGTTTGGCGGCGCCCCGGCGAAGAAGGCTCCTGGCCCGGACATCAACTCCGTATTCGGTCCGCGGCGCGGGTAGCGGGATAATCCGGGCCAGTGCCGCGCCCGCCCAGTGCCATGCCCGCCAGTGCCGCGCCCGCCATGAACGGATCGCCGGGCAACCTCCTAGAGCAGATTCCGCGTCAGTTGCAGGACGAACAATTCATTGAATTGCTCGCCGCTCCCGGACTGCGGATCGAACGGATCGTTTCAACCGGCCATAGTACGCCGCCGGGCGAGTGGCTGGAACAGACGCGGTCCGAATGGGTGCTGCTGATCCAGGGTGGCGCGGCGGTGCGGCTGCAGGACGCGGTTGAGGCATGCCGCCTGCGGCCGGGCGATTATCTGCATATTCCCGCCGGCCGGCGCCACCGCGTGGAATGGACCACGGCCGAGCCACCGGCGGTTTGGCTGGCGGTTCATTACAGTTAGCGGAAACTGTCGGAATAGCGGCGCCAAGCCTCGGGCAGCAGCCGGATCATCCGGTCCGCCCATTCACGCTGACCCGGCGCATGCGCGATCAGGTCCTGGCGGATCTCGATTTCCAGATACGCCAGCCCCCTCGCCTCCGCATGCACCGGCGCGGTGTAGTCCGACGTGTTGGAAACCGAATAGGGCTGGTTTTCCCCGATGCACAGGCCAGGCTCGGCCCGCAGCAGTTCCAGCAGGATACGCGACAGGCCAAGGTCCTGGTTGAACAGCACGCCGGCATGCCAGGGCCGGGCGGCGCCTTTGTAGACCGGCGTGAAACTATGCATGGCGACCAGCGCCGTCGGGCGATCGGCGCGCGCATCCAGCAAGCGGGTGATGCGGTCATGGTAGGGCTGGAACACCTCCCGCACCCGAGCCGCCCGCTGTTCGGCATCCAGGCCGATATTGCCGGGGATCGGCGTCGCCTCGCTGATTTCCGGGATCGAGGTCGGGCTCGTCGTCGGCCGGTTGCAGTCGATCACCAGGCGGGAATAGGCCTGTCCGATCAGTGTCGCGTCCAGTTCGGCGGCGACGATCCGCGACACCTCCCAGATGCCGATGTCCCAGCCGATGTGCCGGGCGATCTCGCTGTCCGGCAAACCGAGCCGCGACAGTCCTTCCGGAATGCGGTTCGCCGCATGGTCGCAGACCAGCACGAGAGGCGAATGCCCTTGCGGGTGGTCGATCATCACCGGGTCCGGTTCATGCGGGGCGAGAAGGGCCGGCTTGTCCGTCGTCATCGCGTGGGCTCCTGTGGGGCAAGGCGCGTAGGGTCTTGTGCGGACCGATCCGCCGTTCCTGCGCGAACGAATCGGCATTCGGACAGGATCGTAGAAGGGGTGCAGGGCCCGGACCAGAATCCTCCTTCGCGGCCGTATCGACCGGGCCCGCGCATTCCGGCGCGATCGGGAGCGTGCTAGCCTTGCTCTCGGCCGGGCTATCGGCATGTCCGGCCGCCCGCGGACCCTGCCCAATGGAGCGATCGCATGCAGTCCGGATTTCTCGCCGTCGCGGCCGTTGCCCTGCTGGGCGCCGGTTCCGCATACGCGCAACCCGCGCCGGCGCCCTCGCCAGCGGGGCATCCGATGCAGGTCGGCGTCCTGCATGGCGGCCAGCTGATCGGTGGAACCCAACCCGCCGGACCGACCTCCGGCATGCCAATGCCAGGCGGCCCGATGGCCGGTCATCATGGTCAGCTGATGCAGATGGGCGGCACGGCCGCGGGCCCGCTCCCGACCCTGCCCGGCCAGGACGCTTTCGCCGCGGTGCAGGAAATCGTCCGCATCCTGGAAGCGGACCCGAACACCGATTGGTCGAAGGTCAATCTCGATCGCCTGCGCGAACATCTGATCGATATGAACGAGGTGACGCTACATGCAGCCGTCGCCGTGCAGTCGGTCGACGGCGGCATCGAGGCGGCGGTCACCGGCACCGGCCGGACGCTCGAGGCGATCCAGCGGATGGTCCCCGACCAGGCCCAGGAACTCAACGGGCAAAACGGCTGGCAGGCGCGCACCGAGGCACGGCCGGACGGTGTCACGCTGATCGTGACCAGCAGCGACCCGAAGCAGGTGGCCATCATCCGCGGCCTCGGCTTCATCGGCGTCATGGCCAGCGGAACACATCACCAGATGCACCATCTGATGATGGCGAAAGGCGCATTCGCCCGCTGATGCGCGGTCAGGCGGCCATGGCTGCCGCCGCCTGGCGCGCCGCCGCCTCGATGCAGTCGATAATGCGGGCCTTGGCGGTCAGAAGCGGCGCAATTCCAGCAAGGGCCGCGCCGCCGAGGACGAGCGTGCCGGCGCCCGCGGCGGCCAGCCGGTGGGCTTCCCGATCCAGGGCCGCGACGAGATGCGCCGGATGGCCAGCGAAATCGAGGCCTGTGCCGTCCAGCGCCAGCACATCCTGGCAAAGCCTGCCGGCCGGATGCGCTGCCAGCTGTTCCTCCAGCATCGGCTTCCAGGCCGGCCCAACCGTCAGCACGGCGAACGGCTGGTCCAACGCCAGGGCCGCGCTGAACGACGCGTCGGCGAGCGCCACGACCGGCACGGGCGCGACCTCCCGCAGCGCTTCCAGCCCGGGATCGCCGAAGCAGCCCAGGATCACCGCGTCGTGCGGCGCCTTATAGCCGGCATAGGCGTCGAGCGCGGCATGCGCGGCGACGGCATAGGCCACACGGGTGGCGATCACCGGATGGCCAAAGGCCGCCGTGATCGCCTGCACCTCCACGCCGGCCGGCAGCAGGCCCGCGATCTGCCGCCGCATCGCGTCGGTCATGGCCTGCGTGGTGTTGGGGTTGATCAGCAGCAGGCGCCGGGCGGCGGCTTGGGTCATGGGGTCCTGTCGGCAAGATCGGCCATCAATCAGACTGCCGAGCCTATAGGGGTTCGATCGGCGCCGTCAGTCGCATTGTCATCAGCGCCGCATGTCCTCATTCCCAAACTCCCTGTCCCCCTGTTCCGGCCCGGTCTCGCGCGCTAGCTTACCTACGAGACAGTCAGGATGGGCTCATGGACGACCGGATGGTCAAGGGGAAAGCGGCCAAGGAGACCACGGGCGACGCACGGCGCGTGCGCGACGCCGAGACCACGCGGGGCGAGATCATCGAAGCCGCGCGGACGGAATTCGCCGCCAAGGGCTTCAGCGGCGCGCGCGTGGATGACATCGCCGCGCGGACCCGAACCACCAAGCCGGCCATCTACTACCATTTCCACAGCAAGGAAGACCTGTACACCGCCGTCCTCGAGGCCGCCTATGCCGGCATGCGCGAGGTCGAGCAAAGCCTGGAACTCGACGAACTGCCGGCGGCGGAGGCGATGCGCCGGCTGGTCGAGGTCAGTTTCGACTACCATGCCGGCAACCCCGACTGGGTGCGCCTGGTGAGCATCGAGAACATCCACGAGGCGCGGCATCTGGCCGGCTCGGCCTCGATAGGCGAGCGCAACGCCGCGGTCATCGGCGTGCTCGAGCGGCTGCTCGGCCGCGGTGTGCGGGAGGGCGCGTTCCGCCCCGGCATCGACCCGATGGACCTGCACCTGATGATCAGTTCGCTGTGCTTCCATCGGGTGTCGAACCGCCATTCCTGGGGCGCCATCTTCGGGC
>JBBIQA010000001.1:87716-121655 GCA_037442565.1 Rhodospirillales bacterium | reverse complement strand
CCGGCGCCGCGTTGCCCAAATCCACGGACCGCGCGACACTGGTGTTTTCCCAGTACCGAGGAGACTCCGCCATGGCCGAACGGCCCTTCACCCAGGCTGATCTGGACGTTCTTACCCAGTGGGACACGCCGACCATCTGCAACGGCCTGGAGTTGACCAACCCCGAGCGCCGCGCGATCGGTTTCACCGTGGAGCCGATGGTGGCGCTGGACCGCAACGCCAAGCCGATCGTCGGCCTGGCCCGCGTCGGCATGATCCGTGCCAAGGAGGCCCCGCGCAGCAAGGTAACCGACCGCATGGACTGGTACGACTATGTCGGCAAATCGGACCTGCCCACCGTGGTCGTGCTGCAGGACATCGACGACAGGCCCGGCTATGGCGCGTTTTGGGGCGAGGTGAATTCCACCGTGCACCAGGCGCTGGGCGCGCTGGGCTGCGTGACCAACGGCTCGTTCCGCGATCTGGACGCCTGGGCGCCCGGGTTCCAGATGGTCGGCGGCCGCGTCGGTCCGAGCCACGCGCATGTGCACATGGTGACCTTCGGCCAGCCGGTGAACGTGTTCGGCATGCAGGTGTCGCATGACGATGTCATCCACGCCGATTGCCACGGCGCGGTGGTGATCCCGGCCGATGCGGTAAAGAAGCTGCCGGCGGCGATCGACCTGCTGACAAGGCGGGAGAAGGTGATCCTCGACATCTGCCGCGCCCCCGGCTTCACGCCGGACAAGCTGCGCGCGGCGCTGAAGACCTCGGGTGAAATTCACTAGCCCGGAGGACGGCCAGGCAATGCGGATCCAGGGCAGCGCCCTGGTCTTCATTCGATCCGCAGCCTGCCGTTCACGGCGTTGCATGCGCGTTCGGCAGATCGGGCGAGAGTTCCTTGACGCTTCGCGCATCCACGGCCGATGATCGGTAATCCCGGCAAAGGAACCTCCCTATGAACGTCGCCTCGTCCCAGGCCTCCCTGCACGGCGTCTCCGAAGAAGAATGGCAGATCCGCTGCGATCTCGCGGCGCTGTACCGGCTTGTCGCGCATTACCGGATGACGGATTTCATTTATACGCATCTTTCCGCGCGAATTCCCGGTCCCGAGCATCATTTCCTGATCAACAAATATGGCGTGCATTTCCATGAGATGCGCGCCTCGGACCTGGTGAAGATCGACCTCGAGGGCAACATCGTCGAGGAAGGGGCAGGGAAGTCCAAGCGGGTCAACGCCGCCGGCTTCACCATCCATTCGGCCATTCACATGGCGCGCGAGGATTTGATGTGCGTCGCGCATACCCATACCGCCGCCGGCATCGCCGTATCGGCGCAGAAGCAGGGCCTGCTGCCGATCTCCCAGCAATCGATGAAGTTCTACAACAACATCGCCTATCACGGGTACGAGGGCATCGCGCTGGATCTGGACGAGCGGGAGCGGCTGGTCGCCGACCTCGGCAACCACTCCGCGATGATCCTGCGCAACCACGGCCTGCTGGTCGGCGGCAGGTCGGTCGGGGAGGCGTTCCTGACCTTGTATGTGCTGGAGCGCGCCTGCCAGGCGCAGGTCGCGGCGATGTCCGGCGGTGCGGAACTGATCATCCCGCCGAAGGAGGTGTGCGAGCATGCCGCGGCGCAGTTCGCCAGCCAGACCGAGGAGCATGTTGCCTTCGCCTGGGAAGCGGCGCTGCGCCTGATCGAGAACGACAAGCCGGATTATCGTAGCTGAGCGGCAAGGACCCATCGCGGGCCCTGCTGAGCATCGAGGGCCTGCGCACCGTCTTCCGCGGCAGCGAGGGCGAGGTAGCCGCGGTGGACGGCGTCACGCTGTCGGTCGCCAAGGGCCGCACGCTTGGCATCGTCGGGGAGAGCGGCTGCGGCAAATCCGTGCTGTCGCTCTCCGTCATGCGCCTTGTGCCGCCGCCGGGGCGGATCGCCGCCGGGCGCATCCTGTTCGACGGGCGCGATCTTCTGAGCCTGCCGCAAGCGGAAATGCGCGACATTCGCGGCCGGCGGATCGCGATGATCTTCCAGGAGCCGATGACCAGCCTGAACCCGGCCTTCACCGTCGGCGATCAGATCACCGAGGCGATCCGCGCGCACGACAGAACCAGCCCCTCGGGCGCGCTGAAATCCCGTGCCATCGCCGCGCTGGAACGCGTCCGCCTGCCCACCCCCGACCGGCAGTTCGACAAATATCCGCACCAGCTGTCGGGCGGCATGCGCCAGCGGGTGATGATCGCCATGGCGCTGGCCTGCGAGCCCGATCTGCTGATCGCCGACGAACCCACCACGGCGCTGGATGTCACCGTGCAGGCACAGATCCTGGACCTGCTGCGCGAGTTGCAGCAGCAGAGCGGCATGGCGATCGTGCTGATCACGCATGATCTCGGCGTGGTCGCGGAAATGGCCGACGAGGTCGCGGTGATGTATGCCGGGCGGGTCGTGGAACGTGCCAGGGGTGCGGACATCTTCGACGATCCGCAGCATCCTTACACGCTCGGCCTGCTCGGCAGCATCCCCAGGATCGAGGAAACCCGCCCCCGCCTGCTGGCGATCGAGGGCGCCGTGCCGCCGCCGTTCGATCTTCCACGAGGCTGCCGCTTCAACCCGCGCTGTGTGTTCGCCGATGCGGGCTGCACGGCCGAGGACCCGGCGCTGCGCCCGATCGGCGCGGCGCATGAGGTCGCCTGCCTCCGCGCGCCGGTAGAGGCCTTGGTGGGATGACCGTGCCGCTGCTGGAGGTCCGCGATCTCACCCGCCATTTCGCCGGTGGCGCGCCGGGCATTTTCCGCCGTGGCGGCGCCGGCGTGGTGCGCGCCGTCGACGGCGTTTCGTTTCAGCTGTTCCCGGGGGAGACCCTGGCCCTGGTCGGCGAGTCCGGCTGCGGCAAGTCCACCACCGCGCGCCTGGCGCTGCGCCTGATCGAGCCGACGTCCGGCAGCATCCATTTCGAGGGCAACGACATCACCCGGCTGGAGGGTGCGGCCCTGCGCGCTTTACGCCGGCGTTTGCAGATCGTGTTCCAGGACCCGTTCGCGTCCCTGAACCCCCGCATGACCATCGGCCAGATCCTGGAAGAACCGCTGATCCTGCATCGTATCGGCGACAGGGTGGCGCGGCGCGCGCGGGTGGCCGAGCTGCTCGGCCTCGTCGGCCTGGCGCCCTATCACGCCCAGCGCTACCCGCACGAATTCTCCGGCGGCCAGCGCCAGCGCATCGGCATCGCCCGGGCGCTGGCGGTGGAACCCGCGCTGATCGTGTGCGACGAACCGGTCTCGGCGCTGGATGTTTCGATCCAGGCGCAGGTGGTGAACCTGCTGAAGGATCTGCAGACGCGGCTGGGGCTCGCCTACCTGTTCATCGCCCACGACCTCGCGGTGGTGAAGCACGTCGCAGACCGCGTGGCGGTGATGTATCTCGGCCAGATCGTCGAAATCGCCGGCAAGGAAGCCTTGTTCGCCGAACCCAGCCATCCCTACACGCGCACCCTGCTGTCGGCGATCCCCCGCCCCGATCCTCACCGATCCGGTCCGCACCGCGCCGCCGCCCGGCAGTTGCCCGGCGGCGATGTGCCAAGCCCGATGAACCCGCCGGATGGCTGCCGGTTCCATACCCGCTGTCCGTTCGCTGTCGAGCGCTGCGGCCGCGAGCCCCCCGTGCTGCGGCCAACCGGGGAGGGCCATCTGACGGCCTGCCATCGGGTGGCCGAGCTGCCGCCCGCCGGGGACCTGACGGCTTCCGCGCATGTGCCCCCGATGGCGGCGAAGCGCCTGGCGCTGTATGCAGCACGGCGCGGCCAGGCGGATCAAAGGACGGATCGGGCCTGATACCTGTCGCGGCTGAGTTCCATCGGGAGGAAACCACATGATCACCAACATCGCCTCGCCCCGCATGATGCTGGTCGGCGGCGGCACCGTCGGCCAGCTCGCCACGGTCCTGGCCAAGTTCGGTCTCTCCCGCCCGCTGGTCGTCACCGATCCCTTCATGGTCTCGTCCGGCCTGCTGCAGCGCTGCCTGGAACCGCTGGCCGAGGCGGGCATCGCCGCCGCGGTGTTCAGCGACACCGTCCCCGAGCCCACCGACAGCATCGTGGAGACCGGCCTGACCGCCATTCGCGCCGGCGACTATGATTGCCTGATCGGTTTCGGCGGCGGCTCGCCGATCGACACCGCCAAGGCGATGGCAATCCTCGCGGTGAATGGCGGCAAGATGCGCGACTACAAGGTGCCGTTCCAGGCCGATCGCGGCGCCATGCCGGTGATCGCCATCCCCACCACCGCGGGCACCGGCAGCGAGTGCACCCGGTTCACCGTCATCACCGACCATGAGCGCGACGAGAAGATGCTGATCGCCGGCCTCGGCGCCCTGCCGCTGGCCGCCATCGTGGATTACGAACTCACCTTCACCGTGCCGCCGCGCACCACCGCCGATACCGGCGTCGACAGCCTGACCCATGCGCTGGAGGCCTATGTCTCCAGGCGCGCCAACCCGTTCTCCGACGCGCTGGCGCTCGCCGCCATGGAACTGATCGGCAAGCATCTGCGCACCGCCTATGCCGAGCCGAGCAACGCCGCCGCGCGCGAAGCGATGATGCTGGGCGCCACCCAGGCGGGCCTGGCGTTCTCCAACAGTTCGGTGGCCCTGGTGCATGGCATGTCCCGCCCGATCGGCGCGCATTTCCACGTGCCGCACGGGCTGTCGAACGCGATGCTGCTGCCGGCGATCACCCGCTTCTCGGTCGGCGCCGCCGAGGCGCGCTACGCGGAAGCGTCGCGCCGGGCCGGCTTTGCCGCCGTAACCGACTCCGACGCGGTCGCCGCCGCGAAGCTGGTCAGCGGCCTGGAACAGCTGAACGCGGATCTGGGTGTGCCCACCCCGGCGGCCTACGGCATCGACGAGGCGAGCTGGAACGGCAAGCTGGACCTGATGGCGGAGCAGGCCCTGGCGTCGGGCAGTCCGGGCAACAACCCCCGTGTGCCGGAGAAGGCGGAGATCACCGCGCTGTACCGTGAAGTCTGGACCGGCAGCCGCAGCAACATCTAGTCGAGACGGGCAGGGGCCGGCGCCCCTTCGCTATCGCTGCCAGGCATCGAGCCATAGCTTCACGGCACCGGGCGGCAGCGGGCGGCCGATCAGAAAGCCTTGCCCGAAATCGACGCCAAGGTCGCGCATCAGGTCATGGGTTTCGGCGTCTTCGATGCCCTCGGCGATGGTGAGCATATCCGAGGCCCTGGCCAGGTTTTCGACCCGTTCGATGAATGCCCGGCTGTCCGGATCGTGCGCGGCCTGCTGCACGACCGACTTGTCGAATTTCAGGGTGTTGAATCCAAGCCCGATCAGCGCCTCCAGATTGGGGATCGCCGGGGAGGCGTCGTCGATCGAAACGCGATAGCCGATCTCGCGCAGCCGGCGGATGACGCCGCGAAGCGCGCGATGGTCCGTCACCGGCTGGGTTTCGGTGAGTTCGACGATGATATCCGATGCCGGAATGGAGCATTTCTGGCGCTGGTCTTCCAGCACATCGAACACTTCGTCCATCATCAGCACGTTCAGCGGCACGTTCAGCCCGATCCGCAGGCCGCGATCGGTCAGGCCATGGCTGCACGTGTCATGCATCGCCTGCGCGATCATCGCCTCGGTCAGCAGATGGGAGAGGTTGGCCGCTTCCATCTGCGGGATGAACTGCTCGGCCGCCAGCATGCCGTACTTCGGATGATCCAGCCGGGCGAGCGCCTCCACTCCGATCGGCAACCGGTCCACGAGGCGGACCAGCGGCTGGTAGCGCAGTTTCAGCATCGGCTCGGCCAGGGCGGCGCGCAGCTCGGCCGTGGAGAGTTCCACCGGTGGCTCGTCGGGCTGGCCGGACTGATGGTTCAGCGCCCGGCTGATCGCCGCCCGATTGGCCTGCTCGACGACGATGCAGGCCGCTGGACGGCGGGTGGCCTCCAGCGGGCCCTGTTGGGTCCGGGTGTCGTGCAGCAGCAACAGGCCTGTTCCCGACCCGGCATCGCCGGTGGTCAGGTCGGCCAGGTCATGAAAGCCCGTGTCCGCGTGCCTGGCCTGCAGCAGCACCATCGAATAGGGCCGCGCGGCCGTGAGGATCCGCGACAGGGCTGCCCGCGAATTGCTGGCGGTGTCGATCACCGTGGCGCCCAGCCGCATGGCGGCCGCCGAGACCACGCGCGTCCAACGCTGGTTGGCGCCAACCAGCAACAACCGCATCGGCATCGGCGCATGCGCCAATCCGAAACCTAGCGAAGCTAGATCACCCAATTTTTGCGTTTCCTAGCAACCGGCCCCAACGTCGGGACAGAGAAATAACGCAAAAAAAGATTTTTGTCTCATTGCTTCTGGTTACATCTAAACAATTTCTGTTGGGCGGCCTGCCGGTGTTGTCCGGCTCAGCGTGGCTTTGGCTTGCCTCCGGCCGGACCCGGCCGAACCGGATCGGCCGCCCGTTCCGCCGCCCGTTCCGTCACTGGCGCATTGTCCCGCCGCAGGCGGTTTTCCCCCAGGAACAGCAGGATCGGCGCTGCAATGAAGATGGACGAAGACGTGCCGACCACGATCCCGAATAGCATCACCCAGGCGAAACCGGAGATCGACGCACCGCCGAAAAGGGCCAGTGGCAGGCTGGCCAGGAACACCGTCATGGAGGTTCCCAACGTCCGGTTCAGTGTTTCATTGATTGACTGATCGATCAGGGCACGCAATGGCATGGTCTTATATTTGCGTAGATTCTCGCGAACCCGATCGTAAACCACAACCTTATCGTTTGTGGAATAACCAATCACGGTCAGGATCGCCGCCACCATCACCAGGTCGAACTCGATCCGGGTGAGTGCGAGGAAGCCCACCGCCTTGGTCACGTCCAGGATCAGCGTCACCACGGCGCCGACGGCGAACTGCCATTCGAAGCGGAACCAGATATAGACCAGGATCATCAGCAGGCTGATGCCGAGCGCCAGCAGGCCGTCGCGGAACAATTCGGCCGAGACCGAGGCTCCCACCGCGTCGGTCCGAAGTATCTTGGTTCCCGGCTGCACGGCCTCGATCGCGTCGCGGACCTTGGTGACGGCTTGCTGCGTGGCCGCCTCGGTCGGCTGGCTGTGCAGGCGCACCAGCACCTGGCTGTCGTCGCCGAAGCGCTGGACGCCTTGTTCGCCGACATGGGAACTGGCCAGCGCCTGGCGGATCTTGCCGAAATCGGCCGGGCCTTGGGTCCGCAGTTCCATGACCACGCCGCCGGAGAAATCGATCCCCAGGTTCAGGCCGGGATAGAAGAACAGGGCGATCGATGCGGTGGAGAGCACCGCGGACACGATCAGGCCGAGGTAACGCCCGCGCATGAACTGAAAGCGCGTATTGTCCGGCACCAGCCGCAGCATGGGGCGCAGGAACCGCGGAAGGGTGCCGGCGGGGGATGTGTTGGAGGGGGATGTTTTGGAAGCCATGACGGGTCAGACCGGAAGCGTTTGAGGCCGCGTGGCGATATACCAGCGCGAGACGAACAGGCGGGTGAGCATCCAGGCGGTGAACATCGTGGTCAGGATGCCGACCGTGATGGTGACCGCGAAGCCGCGCACCGGGCCGGTGCCGAAGGCGAACAGCATCACATGGGCCAGGAAGGCGGTGGCGTTGCTGTCGAAGATGGTGGCGTAGGCGCGGGTGAACCCGGCCTCCAGCGCCGCCAGGGGGGGGCGGCCGAGGCGGAATTCCTCGCGGATGCGTTCGTTCACCAGGATGTTGGCGTCCACCGCCATGCCCAGGGTGAGCAGGATGCCGGCCATGCCCGGCAGGGTCATGGTCGCCTCCAGCACCGACATGATGGCCAGCATCAGGACCAGGTTGACCACCAGCGCCAGGTTCGCGAACCAGCCGAACAGGCCGTAGAACACGCCCATGAACACGATCACCAGCACGAAGCCGAAGGCCAGCGACAATGCGCCGACGCGGATCGAGTCCGCACCCAGTTCGGGCCCGACGCTGCGTTCCTCCACCACGGTCAGCGGTGCCGGCAGGGCGCCGGCGCGCAGCAGCACCGCCAGGTCGTTGGCGGATGCGGCGGTGAAGTTGCCGCTGATCTGACCACGCCCGGCGGTGATCGCCTCGCGGATCACCGGCGCGCTGATCACCTTGTCATCGAGCACGATGGCGAAGCGGTGGCCGATATTGGCCCGGCTGATATCGGCGAAGCGGCGCGTGCCGACCGAGTTGAAGGTGAAGTTCACCACCCATTCCCCGGTCTGCCCGCTGGTGCCGGCGCGCGCGTCGGTCAGGTCGGCGCCGTCCACGTCGATGCGCTTGCGCACGCCGAGCTTGTTGCCGGGCTGGCCCTCCACGGGCAGGAAATCCACGCCGGGCGGCGGCGGGCCGCCGAGGGTCGGGTTGGCGTTCTCGTCCACCAGGCGGAAGGTCATGTGCGCGGTCTTGCCGAGCAGTTCCTTGATCCGGTTCGGATCCTCGATACCCGGCAGCTGCACGACGATCCGCGAGGACCCCTGGCGGGTGATCTGCGGGTCGATCACCCCGGTCTCGTCGATGCGGCGGCGAACGATCTCGATCGATTGCTGCACGGCGGAGCTGGCACGCTCGGTGAGGCCGACCGGGTTCAGGGTGAGGGTGATCTGGCCATCCGGCGTCGAGGCGATGTCGATGTCCGGGGCGCCGCTGCGGCCCGTGGGGCTGACCAGCGGCTGCAGCGCGGCGACGGCCGCGTCGGTGCGCGTGGCGTCGCGCAGGCGCAGCAGCACCCGGTCGGACGCGGGCTCGGCGCGCAGGGTCTGGTAGAAGATGTTGCCCGGGCGCAGCGCCTGGCGCACGCCGTCGGTCAGGCTTTCCAGCCGCTCCTTCACCACCGCCTTCATGTCCACTTCCAGCAGCAGATAGCTGCCGCCGCGCAGATCGAGGCCGAGATGCACGGTGCGCCAGGGCAGCCAGGAAACCGGCGCCGGCATCAGGTTGGGGATGCACAACAGGGCGCCAAGCAGGCAGACACCGAGGATGAGCCCGGTCTTCAGGCGCGAGAAATACATCATGACGGGCAGGCGGCTCCGCAGGGACAGGAGGGGCGATAGGCCGGACGGCGCCGGAGTTCGGCGCGGGAGTAATGACGACCCGACCCGTCCGATGCAACCCTAAGCCTGGGGGGTGACGACCTGATGGTCGTTTGTTTACGGTCTATTCATGAACTCGGCGCCGGTTGTTCATATTGCGGACGCCAGAGCCTTATCGGATCCTGTTCTTCACAGGATCCTATGCAAAGGCTCGCCAAAACAAAGATTAGAGCAGGATCGGAGATTCTACCTGAGCCGATCGTGCACTAGAGAAACGCGGCCGGTCCTGTTAGGAACGGCCAAAATCGCGAGGCTTGGATGTCGGGCAAAAAACTGCGCATAGGCGTCGCCGGAGCCGGCCATTTCGGGCGCTATCACGCGCTGAAGGTGGCGGCGTCCGAGCGGGCGGAACTGGCCGGAATCCACGACCCGGACGAGGAACGCGCCCGCGCGACCGGCTGGGAAGCCGGGGCGGAAAGCATGGGCTTCGAGGCGTTGCTGGCGACGGCGGACGCGATGATCATCGCCGCCCCGGCCGAAGCCCATCACGCCCTGGCCTGCGCGGCCCTGCGCGCCGGCAAGCATGTGCTGGTGGAGAAGCCCATCGCCTCCACCCTGGCGCAGGCCGACGAACTCGCGGCGCTTGCCACCGAGCGCGGCTTGGTACTGCAGGTGGGACATCTGGAGCGATTCTCGGCGGCCTACGGCGCGCTCGCCGGGCAGATGAGCAGTCCGCTTTATATCGAGGCCACACGCATCGCCCCCTACAAGCCGCGCGGCACCGACGTCTCGGTCATCCTGGACCTGATGATCCATGATCTGGACCTCATCCTCGCCTTGGTGGACAGCCCGATCGACACGGTGGACGCGGTAGGCGCGGCGGTGGCGAGCGCGCATGAGGACATCGCCAACGCCCGGATACGCTTCGCCAACGGGGCGGTTGCGACCATCACCGCGAGCCGGATTTCCGCGCGCACCGAGCGGCGCATGCGGCTGTTCGCCAAGGATGGCTACATGGCGGTGGATTTCGCCAACCGCTCGGTTTCCGTCGTCGCCCGCGGCCGCGGCAAGCCGGTACCGGGGGTCGAGGGCTTCGGCATCGAGGAGATCTCGTGGCAGGATCACGACAGCCTGGCCGCCGAGCACGCCGCCTTCGTGGCCTCCGTGCTGGATGGCGCGCCGGTCCTGGTGGACGCCGCCGCCGGCCGCCGTGCCCTGGCCGCCGCCCTGGCGGTGATGGACGCGATGGCCGCTGCCCAGGACAAGATGCGCGCCTCGGGGCTGCTTACCTGATCAGTCCGAGCACCGCGTCCGCGGCGGCTTCGGACGGCAGGCCGCGCGGCGGACGCAGGCTGTCCAGCACGGTCCGGAAGCCGGCGCGCTGCGCCGCCGCCGCCGCCGGGTCGGTCAGCAATTCCTCCAGCGTCGCCGCCAGGCGCGCCGGTGTGCTGGCGCCCTGGATAAGCTCGGGCACCAGTTCCCGTCCGGCCAGCAGGTTCACCAGCGACGCGTATTTCACCTTCACCAGCCGCCGGGCGATGGCGGCGGTGATCGGATTCACCCTGTAGGTCACCAGCATCGGTACCCCGGCCAGCGCCAGTTCCAGGGTCGAGGTGCCCGATTTCGTCAGCGCCGCCGCGCTGGCGGCGAAGGCGTCGTGCTTGTCGGCGGTCTCCGTCACCACCAGCGGTCGCCCCGGCCAGGACCGGATGCCTTCCAGCACCGCTCCGGCCACGGGGGCCGCCACCGCCACGACCGGCGTCAGGTGTGGAACGCGCGGCGCCAGCCGCGCCAGCGTCTCACCGAGCACGGGCAGCAGCCGGCTCACCTCGGTGCGCCGGCTGCCCGGCATCAGCGTGACGATGCGGGCTTGCGGCGCGATCGCGTGACGGTCCCGGAAGCGTTGCGCGTCGCCGGAGTCCGCGCCGCTCTCCAGCACGGGATGGCCGACGAAATCCGCCTCCAGGCCATGCCGGGCGAAGAACGCCGGCTCGAACGGCAGCAGGCAGAGCAGCTTCTCCCACAGCCCGGGGAAATGCCTCACCCGGCTTTCGCGCCAGGCCCAGGCCTGCGGCGCGACGTAATGCGCGCGGGGAATGCCCAGCGGCGCGATGGCGCGCAGGACGCGCAGCGTGAAGCCGGGGCTGTCGATGGTGACAACCACCACCGGCCGGCGTTGCCCGATATCGGCCACGGTCTGCGCCAGGCGCCGCTTCAGCCGGCGCAGGTTCGGCAGCACCTCCAGCAGCCCCATCAGCGCCAGTTCGTGCAGTGGGAACAGGCTGTCCAGCCCCTGCTCCTGCATCCGCTCCCCACCGACGCCGGCGAAACGCAGATCCGGCCGGCGTGCGCGCAGCGCGGCCATCAGCCGCGCGCCCAGCACATCGCCGCTTGCCTCGCCGGCGATGAGGTAGATCAGGGTCATGCTTCGCCTTTTCCGGTTGGCCGTGCATAGGATGGGCAGCCGGGCCGTGCAATGATAACGCCCGCGTGGCATGATCCGCGCATTTGAAGGGGACGGGGAACCGGATGGGACAGGCGGATATCGGCGGCTTCCGGTCCTGGTCGTTCACCCATGCCGGAACGAGGCGTTCCGCCAACGAGGATGCCCTGGTCGACCGGCCGGAGATCGGGCTCTGGGCCGTGGCAGACGGTGCCGGCGGCCACGCGGCCGGGGCGCTGGCGTCCGGCATGCTGGCGGATGCGCTGTCCGCGGTGCCGGAGGGTCTCGGCCACGGCGCCCTGCTCGCGGAGATCCGCACTCGCGTCGATGACGCCCATCGGGAGATGGGGTCGGAGGCCACCCGCCGCGGCGAGGGCATAACCGTCGCCTCCACCCTGGTGATCCTGCTGGTGCGGGAACAGACATTCACCTGCCTCTGGGCCGGCGATTCCCGCGCCTACCTGCTGCGCGACGGCCGGCTTACCCAGATCACCCGCGACCATAGCCTGGTGCAGGCGCTGCTGGACGCCGGCGCCATCACCGCCGAGGAAGCCATCCATCACCCGCGCGGCAACGTCATCACCCGTGCGGTCGGGGCCGACGATGCCGGATTCGCGCTCGACGAGATCAGCGGCGAGCTGACCATCGGCGACCGGCTGCTGCTGTGCAGCGATGGCCTGAACAAGGCCCTGACCGATCCGGAAATTGCCGTCCTGCTGGCCGGCGCGGTGCCGGCCGAGGCGCTGGTGCAGGCCGCGCTGGAGAAGCAGGCCACGGACAATGTGACAGCGGTGGCTGTGGAGGTCGTGGCTGCGGGGTAGGGAAGGCGGGTTTGGTTATCGGGCCCCGGCCTTGCCAGCCACCTCACCCATGCCCGCCATACAGCGCCTTCGGGTCCATCAGCGGCGCGGCGATTTCCACCAGTTCGCCATCCCGCACGGCGCGGAAGAAGCAGTTCCGCCGCCCTGTATGACAAGCGACTCCATCCTGCTGCACGAGCAGTAAAATCGTGTCGCCGTCGCAATCCACCCGCAATTCGTGCAGATGCTGGACCTGCCCGGACGACTCCCCCTTGCGCCACAGCCGGTTCCGGCTGCGGCTGAAATAGCACACCCTTCCGGTGGCCAGCGTTTCGGCCACCGCCGCGCGGTTCATCCAGGCCATCATCAGCACCTCGCCGGTGTCGTGCTGCTGGGCGATGGCGGGCACCAGCCCGTCGGCGTTGAAGGCGATGGCGGCCAATACGGCGTCTGTGGCGGTTTCGGTCATGGGTGCTATCTTGGCGCTTCTCGGGTCTGCGGAAAAGGGATGGACGGATGACGGCCGGCGCACATACCGGAAAAACCTTCTCCGGGCGGACCGAGGCGCTGCTGGACCGCGCCGACGCGATCTGCGCGGAGCGCGGCGCCCGCCTGACCGATCTGCGCCGGCAGGTGCTGGGCCTGATCCTGGAGCAGGAAGCGCCCACCGGCGCCTACGATCTGCTGGACCGGCTGCGCTCCACCCGCCAGGGAGCGGCGCCGCCAACAGTGTATCGCGCCCTCGATTTCCTGCTGGAGCACGGCCTGATCCACCGGCTGGAGAGGCTGTCCGCGTTCGTCGGCTGCGTCGCGCCGGAGGATGCCGCGCATGACCATGCCGCGCATGCCGCGCAGTTCCTGATCTGCCGGCAATGCGGCCGGGTGGTGGAGATCGACGATCACGACCTGGCTCATGCCCTGGCGGACGCCGCGCGCCGCGCCGGCTTTTCCGTCAGCAAGGCCACGATCGAGGCGGAAGGCCTATGCGGCGCCTGCGCCGGCTGAGCCGGGCTTGGGCGCGGGCTGGCGCAATGCGCCGAATGCCACCAGCCCCAGCAGATAGGCGGTGATCGAGGCAAGGAACGCCACCCGGTAACTGCCTGTCATGTCGAAGATCCAGCCGGCCGACCACGATCCCAGCGCCGAGCCCAGCCCGGTGCCGACGCTGATCACCCCCAGGATCGAGCCCAGCCGCGGTCCGGGGAACAGGTCCGCGGCCTTGGCCGTGATGGCGGGTCCGCGCGCGCCCCAGGTCAGCCCGAAGCAGCAGGCAAACAGCCACAGCAGCAGATGCTGGTCCGGGCTGTGGATGAACAGCGCGAAGATCACCCCCAGGATGGAGATCCCGTAGGTGAACATCGCCGACAATTCGCGGCCGATATAATCGGACACCGTGCCGGTCAGGATGATCCCCGGCAGCGAGAACAACGCCCCCATGCCCATCACGCCGGCGGCGTATTGCCGGTCGAAGCCGATATCCACCGCGAAGGCGAGCTGGTGCAGGGAAACCAGGAAGCTGCCGACGCCGGTCAGCAGATAGACCGTGAACAGCAGCCAGAACGGCCGGGTGCGCATCGCCTCGCCCAGCGTCCAGTGCCGCAGCGGCGCGCTGCCGGTGGCGGCGCGCCCGCCCGGAACCTCGGTGCGCCGGAAGATCGCCGCCAGCGGGATCACCAGCACCGCCATGAACCCGGCTTCCCACAGATAGGCTGCGCGCCAGCCGAGCCCGGAGATCATGATCTGTGCCACCGGTGCCGAGAACGCGCGGCCGAAGCCGTTGGCCGATTGCAGGATGGACACGGCCAGGCCGCGCTTGGCGATGAAATGGCGCGAGATCATCGGCACGAACACCACCATGCCCAGGCTGTTCGACCCCATGGTCATCACGAACCCATACAGGAACACCACCTGCCACAGCGAGGTCGCGTAGGAACTGGCCAACAGGCCCAGCGTCAGCATGAAGCCGCCCATCAGCACCATTCGGCGGGAACCGATCTTGTCCACCAGCCAGCCGACCGCCGGGGCGCTGATGCCGCTCATCAGTTGCGAGACCGAATAGGCGATCGAGCTTTGCGCCCGGGTCCAGCCGAATTCCTCGATGAAGGCGAGCAGGAACACGGTGTAGGCATGCATCAGGCTGGCACTGACGCTGAAGGTCAGGAACGCGCCGCCAAGCAGGATCCATGCATGACCGGAGGGGGCATGACCGGAGGGGGCATGACCGGAGGGGGCGTGGTTGGAAGGGGCGTTGGCAGCGCGAACGGGGGACATGCTTCGGCGAGCCTAGGTGTCCCCCGGAGGGGACGCAATCCACCTGCCGCACGGCGC
Organism: Rhodospirillales bacterium; assembly: GCA_037442565.1. GTDB lineage: Bacteria > Pseudomonadota > Alphaproteobacteria > Acetobacterales > Acetobacteraceae > PALSA-911. The sequence goes on along the minus strand of JBBIQA010000001.1, from coordinate 107,043 downwards.
GGAAGCTACCCAGCGACGAGCGCTGAAACTATTCCGTGCGGGGCGTCAAAACGGCGCCGCGCCGTCAAGGGGCTCCACCGCCAGGTCCAGGAAACAACCCGGTCCTGGCAGTGGAATCCGAAAGGAGACGAAAGCCTATCGAGGCAGGATCAATCCGCTTGCTCAATGGGCACGCCCGCCGGCAGATGGCCGGAACCGGCCACCTCGGCCACCGGGTTCGGAATATGCAGGAAGAACGCACAGACAACCGAGGAAATCAGGCACAGGAACGCCAGCCCATACAATCCGCCGGAGTACGAGCCGGTCATGTCCTTCACCACCCCGACATACCAGGGTCCGAAGAAGCCGCCGAGATTGCCGATCGAGTTGATCCAGGCGATCGAAGCCGCGGCGGCGGTCCCGGTCAGGAACATCGACGGCATCGCCCAGAACGGGCCCTTCGAGCCATAGAACCCGAACGTGGCGATCGACAGCCCCACCAGCGCCCACCAGGTGCCCATCGTGGCGCCGGCAATGACCAGTCCGACCGTCGAGACGACACAGGCGCCGAGCAGGTTCCACCGCCGCTCATGCATCTTGTCGGAGATCCGGCCCCAGCCGACCAGGCCGATCGCGCCGGTGATATAGGGGATCATCGTCAGCCAGCCGACGGTCATGTTGCTGTACGTGCCCAGCGACTTGATGATCTGCGGCACGAAGATCAGCACGCCCAGGCTGGCGACGACGATGCCGAAATAGTTCAGCGCCAGCAGCAGAACCTTCGGATCGAACATCCCCTGCAATGTGCTGAATTTGCGCACCGCTTCCTTCGCGGCGCGCTCCTCTGCCAGTTTGGCGGCGAGCCAGGTCTTCTCCGGTCCTGTCAGGAATGTCGCCTGCTCCGGCTTGTCCGTCAGCACGAACAGGGTGGCGATCCCGATCACAACGGTGGGAACCGCTTCCGCGATGTACATGATCTGCCAGCCGCGCAGCCCCCACATGCCGTCGAGCCCCAGCAACGCCGTGGAGATCGGCGCGCCAGCCGCCACCGCGATGGGCAGACCGATCAGAAAGCCCGAGATGATGCGGGCGTGGTGGCGGGCGGGGAACCAGTAGGTGAAGTAAAGCACGATGCCCGGAAAGAACCCGGCCTCGGCGGTACCCAGAAGGAAGCGCACGATGGCGAAGCTCGTCGAGCCCGTGACCGTAGCCGTTATGCCCGCCAGAATGCCCCAGGTGATCATGATGCGCGCGATCCACAATCGCGCGCCGACCTTTTCCATGATGATGTTGCTGGGGACCTCGAAGATGAAATAACCCCAGTAGAAGGTTCCTACCGCGAAACCGAAGGCGGTGGCGGTCATTCCGAGGTCGTCGCGCATCGTCAGCCCGGCGAAGCTGACATTGATCCGATCCACATAGGCGAGAAAATAGCTCAGAATCGCGAACGGCAGCAGGCGCATATAGATCTTGCGCATGGCCGATTTTTCAATGGCTTGGTCCACTTTTGGGCTCCCTCCTGGTCGATCTCGCCATTCCTCGCGCCGTTTCGGCGGGGGGCAATTGCGCGCAGGATAGCGCGTCGGCCGCGTCTGGCCACCTATTTTTGTGACAGGCCCGGTACGATGCAGAAGGATGGTAACGAGACCCCCGGCTTGACCGGGAATTGCGGCGGGCCTTCACTCCATCCGTGGGATGGCAACGACATCCCGGCCCCTTCGGTTGCGGTCATAGAATCCGGGCATTTCGTGTGCCGGACAGTGGGAGCGGAATATGCACGACATCGTCATACGCGGCGGCACGATCGTCGATGGAACCGGCAGTCCGGGCTATATCGGCGACGTCGCCATCGACGGCGATAGGATCGCCTCGGTCGGCGGCAAGGCCGGGCCGGGCAAGCGGGAGATCGACGCCAAGGGTTTGCTTGTCACCCCCGGCTGGGTGGACGCGCATACCCACTACGACGGCCAGGCCACCTGGGACCCGGTGCTGGCGCCATCGTCCTGGCATGGCGTGACCACCATCCTGTTCGGCAATTGCGGCGTCGGTTTCGCGCCGGTCCGCAGGACCGACCACAGTTCCTTGATCGGCCTGATGGAAGCGGTGGAGGAAATTCCCGGTATCGCGCTGGCCGAGGGGCTGAAATGGAACTGGGAAAGCTTCCCGGAATTCCTCGACGCCCTCGATGCCTTTCCCCGCGCCATCGACGTCGCCGCGCAGATCCCGCACCACCCGCTGCGGGTGTTCGTGATGGGCGAGCGCGCCATCCGCCGCGAGAAGGCCACCGCGGAGGACATCGAGGAAATGCGCCGCCTGGTCGAGGAAGGCATGCGCGCCGGCGCCTTCGGCTTCACCACCTCGCGCACCAATTCCCACAAGACCCCGACCGGGGAGATGGTGCCAGGCCGCTACTCGGAAATCGAGGAACTGCTCGGCATCGGCTCGGCCCTGGGAAAAGTCGGCTACGGCGCCTTTGGCATCAACTCCGATTTCGATGTGGAAGCGGACGAACTGGGCTGGATGACCAGGCTCGGCCAGGACACCGGCCGCCCCGTCTGGTTCCTGCTGACCGACCGCCCGACCGATCCGGTGCGCTGGAAGCGGCTGATGGAAGGCGTGCACAAGGCCCGCGCCGCGGGCGCGATGGTCACCGCCCAGGTCGCCGGCCGTCCGGTGGGCGTGCTGCTGGGCGCGGACACGGCGCTCAATCCGTTCTCGATCCGTCCGAGCTATCAGGCATTGCTGAAACTGCCGATCGCCGAGCGGATGAAGCGGATGCAGGACCCGGCGGTGCGTGCGCGGATCCTGTCGGAAGCGCCGTCGGCCGAGTTGCTGAACCGCCTGTCGCAGTTCCGCCAGCACATCGTCAGGCGCTGGCACCGGATGTTCAAGCTCGGCGATCCGCCGGATTACGAACCCCGCGAAAGCGACAGCATCGCCGCCATCGCCGAGCGGGAGGGCCGCACACCGGACGAGGTTGCCTATGACTACCTGGCCGAGAGCGCCGATCACTTCCTGTTCTTTCCTGTCGTGGGCTACAACGAAGACAACCACGACATCATCCGCACGATGCTGACCGACGAGGCCACCATCCTCGGCCTGGGTGACGGCGGGGCGCATTGCTCCTCGATCATCGATGCCAGCCTGCCGAGTTTCATGCTGACCCACTGGGCACGCGACCGTTCCCGCGGGCCGCGGCTGCCGCTGGAACTGATGGTCAAGCGCCAGACCAGCGAAACCGCGAAATTCTTCGGCTTCAACGATCGCGGCGTGCTGGCGCCGGGCCTGAAGGCGGACGTGAACGTCATCGACTACGAGGGGATGCGGCTGCACATTCCGGAGGTTCGTTACGACCTGCCGGCGGGTGGCCGCCGCCTGGTGCAGCGGGTCGACGGCTACGTGGCGACGATCGTTTCAGGTGTGCCGGTGTTCGAGAACGGCGTGCACACCGGGGCATTGCCGGGCAAGCTGGTGCGCGCGACAGGGGCATAGCCCGATGGGCGAGGGGGCGTTGCGCCCCCTCGTTGCCGAACCGATGGCTGCCTATTGATCGAAATGCAGCCGCACCATGCAGATGCCGTTGCGAATGCCGGTGCTGACCCGCGTGGCATATCGCTGCAGCAAATACGCCGCCAGCCGGTGCGCGCCGTCGTCGCGCTCGGTGATCTCCTCGGCCGTCGGCCGGTCCTTGACCTCCGGAAAGGCATCGCCGGCATAGGCCAGTTCCAGATCCAGCTTGAACTCGTCGAAGCTGGTCGACAGCTGCATCGGTCCGCGCGGCGCGCAGTATTCCACCACGGATTCCACGAGTTCCTGCACCGCATGTTCCGCCCGCAGCACCACGTCGCGCCGTGCGCCCCAGGCCGCCCCGCAAGTCTCCACGAAACGCGCGAGGGCGGGAAGATCCGGCGAATCCGGCGCCACCGCCATCGTCGTGGTCTGGCGCTGGCCGATGCGAAAGCAGAGATTGAGCATGAAGCCGATGGCGGTGCCGAACACCAGGGCGGAGACCGTGACCGGGTGCATCAGTGCCGGCATCCGTTGGAACGTGGCCGGAAACGCCTCCACTCCCATACCCGCGACGATCGACAGCCCGACCACCAGCGTCTTTCGGGTATCGTAGATCCGCGCCGCGATCGCCTCCATGCCGTTCTTCAGCACCGCACAGCTGGTGAACACCAGCGTCGCGCCCACCACCGGTTTCGGCATCAGCACGAGCAACTGGGTGAACATCGGCAGGAAGGCCAGCAGGACGAAGATCGCGCTGGTGGCATAGGCAACCCGGCGGCTGGCAACCCCGGTTGCCGCGGTCAACCCTGCGGACGATGCACTGACATTCACCGCATAGACGGAGACCGTGCCGGCGGCCATGACCGTCAGGGCGTCGGCCAGCACGCCACGGCTGATCGGGTTGAGGTCGGGCCGGACCCAATCGGCATCCAGCAGCCGCTGGCTGGTGGTCAGCAATGCGGCCGCCTTCAGCCCGTTGGCGATGGCGGCGATAACGAAGGGTAGGATCAGCGTGGCATCGAACGACCAGCCGATCTGCCCGATACCGGGGGCGGCGAGCGTGGGCAGGCGGGCGACCTCGGCCAGCGTGTCGTAGGGCAGCACGCCGAGCGGGATGGCGACGAGGTAGCCGGCGAGCATGCCGAACAGGGCGCAGGACAGTCCCAGCACCCCGCGGCTCCAGACATTGGCGGCCACCATCACGCCCAGCGCCACCCCCGCCACGATCCAATGCGCCATGCCGGGCAGTGCGTCGGTATCGGGCGCCAGCAGATAGCGCAGGCCGACGATGCCGTTGGAAACGCCGACCAGGAAGATCACCACGCCCGCCAACTCCGGCGGCAGCAGCGTGCGCAGCTTGTTGAGCGAGCGCGAGAACACCGCCTGCACCGCGCCGCCGAAGATCGTCATGCCCGACATCAGCGCCAGCCCGCCGATCCGCGCCGCCGCGACCGAAGGGCCGAGGAAGATCGCGCTCATCACGCTCGGTGCCAGGTAGCCGCTGCCGATCGGGCCGCGCGTCAGCGCCTGCAGGCTGGTGCCGAGCGCCAGCACCAGCATCGCCCAACTGAGCATGCTGTCGGACGCGGCGGTCGTCATATGTGCCTCGCGTGCCACGATCAGCGGGAACACCAGAAAGCTGGACGTGACCGCCGCGTATTGCAGCGCATTGACGATCACGACGCTGACCGGCGGAACATCATCCGCCAAATACCGCATGTTGGCTGGCTTGTTCGCCACGTGGCCTCTCCTGTTCGTCGCCTGCGTGCCGGCCGGGCGTTGGCGCGAGTATCGGTGCCCTGCGTCGGCAATTGCAAGCAGCAGGCAAGCGGGTATCACCGGCCCTGGAACCGCATCCGTCCAACCCGTATAGTGCCGAGGCTGGACATTCCGAAAGCAAGACGAGGGGCTCTGCCGCCTCGATCCCCGCCAAAGGGCTCGCCCTTTGGAAGCCCGATACCGGGCCCGGTCAGGAGGAAACTGCCTTGCGTTATTCCGTGATCCCCGTGGCGGCTTTGGTTGGGCTGGTGGCTTTCAGCCATAGCGGCTTCGCCCAGAACAAGGCCGTGACCGAAGGCCATCGCCTCGCGCAGCCCTGCGCGCGCTGCCACGTGATCGTGGCGAACGGACCGCCCTCCTGGACCGATGCGCCATCGTTCGAGTCGATCGCCAATCGCCCGGGCGTCAAGCGTGCCTGGCTGGTGGACTTCGTCCAGAAGCAGCACGTGCACATGCTGACCGATCTCTATACGCCGGCACAGGCGGACCGCATCGCGTCCTATATCCTCAGCCTGAGGCAGAAATAGTCCGGCCGATCCGCCATTCCCACACCGCGTCGCCGCGATCGCGCCGCCGCGTGATGTCCAGCGTCAGCCGGCGGTCATGCGCCAGCGCGCACCCGGCCCAAAGCTCGCTCCAGGCATCGAACACCGCCGGCGGCAGGTTCTCGCGCTCGCGCATCAGCCGCCATGTGCTCTGTCGCACGAAGCATGTCTCGCCGTCCCCGGACAGTTCGGCATCGTCGCCCTGCGCCCGCGCGATCCGCAGCAGGAACTCGGCGAAGCCGCGCGCCCCGGGCGCCACGCCGCCGAGCAGGGCCGTCATCGCATCGAAGCTGTGCATGCCCACCAGCCGCGCCGCGGCGCCCGCCAGATAGCCGCCTTCGGCGGGCCCGAGGGCGGCCACGGTCTCCGGCACGATCGAGGTGATGTATTCCATCGCGTAGTTGCGCAGGACCTTTTGCAGCCGCGCCGGCGGCCAATTGTCCTCGGGCAGCAACGGTGCCTCGGCCGGATCGAACGGCGGGCACACCTCGCCGGGGGAGAATTGCAGACGCTCCTCGGGCGCCAGGTCGTGGTCCCATTCCTTGTAGTAGCCCTCCAGCCCCGGCTGGCCATCCACGGTCTGCCCGGTGCAGACGAACCCCAGCCGGGGATTTCCCAGCACGACGCCGTTATTGGCATGCCAGCCGCGCAGCATCGCCCGCGAAACTTCCGACGGGATGGCGCAAACCGCCGTGCCCGACCAGATCCAGCGCGGCGGCGGATAGCGCACCCAGGCCTTGCGGTCGTTTTCGTAGACGTATTCCACCTTCACGCCGCCGACCTGGTTGGACAGGTAATGATATTGCGCGCAGGCCACGGCATGCGGCAGCCCGTCGAGCCCCAGCTTCTTCAGCCCCGGCAGGAAACGGGCAAGCTGCTGGCGGCGAAACGTGCGGAACACCACCTCCGCCGCCTGGGGGGTGCCGGACCGGGTGACGAGGGTCAGGATCAGGCCGGTCAGGTAGGCGTGGTAGATCGTCTCGACCGCCGCGTATCCGGCCGCGTCGTCCTGCGCCGGGGCGATCCCCATCGGGCTGGCCTCAGCCGACCTGGTTCATTTCGTTCGCCGGGATACGCCCTCGCCAGGTATGTTCCGGGGCGTAGCCGAGAACCCGCCGCGCCTTGGCGATCGACAGCAGCGTGTCGAACTTGCCGAGATCGGGGCTGACGGGAACGTCGGGGAAGGATTCCGCCATCAGGTCCCGGCTCGGCCGCTGCATCAGCGTATCGGCGGCGGCGACGGTGAAGGCATCGGCGCCGGGCACGTCCGCCGTCAGCGCCAGCCGGCAGGCCTGCGCGACGTCGCGCGCATCCACCCAGCTCCAGAGATTCCAGCGGCGGAGCGAAGGATCGTTCCAGAACGACGGGATCTGCGCGTAGTCCGCCGGCTCGAATATGTTGGAGATGCGCAGCCCGACGAAGCTTGTGCCGGGGTTCCAGCGGTGCATCTCCCGCGCCATTTCCTCGCACAGCGACTTGGCCAGCGCGTAGCTGCTTTCCGGCGCGAGGCGGTGTTCCTCCACCACCGGCGCGGCGACCGGCTTGGTGCGGGTGAACGGCAGGCCGTAGGTGGTTTCGCTCGATGCCCAGACCACCCGCTTCAGCCCCGCCAGCGTCGCGGCGCTGAAGATGTTGTAGGTCGTCATCAGATTGTTGCGGAACACCGTGCCGTCCGGCGCCAGCCCGGGCGCGGGGATGCCGGCCAGGTGCACCACCGCCTCTGGCGTGCCGATCGGCATCCGCCGCCGGTCGATCGTGCCGGCAGCCTGGCGCAGCACCTCCACCGCCTGGCCCATGTCGTTCAGGTCGGCCTTCATGAAATGGCACAGCGGCTCGGGCGGCGGCGCGATGTCGACGTTCATCACGGTATGGCCATGCGCCAGCAGGTCGCGGATCACCGCCCGTCCGGCCTTGCCGCTGCCGCCCGTCACCACCACGCTGGTCATGTGCTGTGCCCCGGCGCCGGATCAGGCGGCCGAGCGCGTGGATCCGGCGCCGGCGTCGAGCAGATGGGCCCAGCCATACGGGTCGGGGGCGGTGCCGTACTGGATGCCGACGATCGCGTCATACAGCTTCTGCGTCAGTTCGCCGGTCTTGCCGCCGTTGATGACCAGCTTCTCGCCCTTGTAGCCAAGCTCGCCGACCGGGGAGACCACGGCGGCGGTGCCGGTGCCCCACATCTCCTTCAGCGTGCCGTCCTTCGCCGCCGCCATCACCTCGTCGATGCCGATCGCGCGCTCGGAAACCTTCCAGCCCCAGTCGCGCATCAGGGTCAGCGCGGAATCGCGGGTGATGCCGGCCAGGATGGCGCCGTTCAGCGGCGGGGTGATCACCTCGTCGTTGATCCGCAGCATGATGTTCATGGTGCCGACCTCATCGAGGTAGCGGTGATGCACGCCGTCCAGCCACAGCACCTGGGTGTAGCCGGCCTTCTCGGCCTCTTCCGCGCCGTGCAGGCTGGCGGCGTAGTTGGCGGCGGTTTTCGCCGCGCCGAGGCCGCCCTGCACCGCGCGCACATACTTGTCGCTGACCAGGATGCGGACCGGGTTCATGCCTTCGGGGTAATAGGCGCCTACCGGCCCGACAATGACGTAATACAGGTAGCTGGCGGACGGATGCACGCCGAGGAACGCCTCGGTGGCGATCACGGTCGGGCGGATATACAGCGATGTGCCCGGCAGATGCGGCACCCAGCGCTGATCGACCTCCACCAGAGCGCGGATGGATGCCTCGACCATCTTGGGGTCGAGTTCGGGAATGCACAGATACCCCGCCGAGCGGTTCAGCCGGGCCGCGTGGTCGGGGGTGCGGAAGATGCGGATGCGCCCGTCGGGGCCGCGGAACGCCTTCAGCCCGTCGAAGATCGCCTGGCCGTAATGCAGCACGCAGGTCGCCGGATCCAGGGTGAACGGCGCATAGGGGACGATGCGCGGATCGTGCCAGCCCTGGCCCGCGTCATAGTTCATCAGGAACATATGGTCGGTGAACACCTTGCCGAAGCGCAGCGTTTCATCCGCCGGCGTCTGGCCGGGCGTGGCTGACCGGGTGATCTTGATGTTGGTCATTGCCGTCCCTCTGCGAAGTTTTGGTTAAGACAGGCGCAGTCTACGGTGCCGGCCCGGGCCGGCAAGTGGCGTTTGCGAAAGGCTGGTCAGCATCGCTGACTTACCTGCGGCCGGAGTGGAAAGCCAGGCCTGTCAACCGGTCATTGCGGCGATCTCGGCGTCCGTCGGGAAGCGGCCGAGTTGCCGCTTGGAAAACCGCAGCGCGCCGTCCAAGGTGATCTCGAACACCCCGCCACCGGTCTTGCGCAGCGTGATCGTCGCATCCGGCGCTCGGGCCAGGAGCTTATCGCGGGCCGCACGGGCTCGCGGCTCGTAGCCTCACATGCCGCAATAGTCGATTTCGATGTTCATGTGGATGTCCTCCTCGGTTGCCTAACCGCTTTGCGCCCGCATCGCCGCCAGCGCCTGTTCCAGATCGGCGATCAGGTCGGCCGGGTCCTCCAGCCCGATATGCATCCGCACCACCGGGCCGTTGAACCGGCCGGTCCCCGCCGTGCGCACCAGATTGCCGGTGGTCGGTGTCGCGAGGCTTTCATAGCCGCCCCAGGACGCCCCGATGCCGAACAATTCCAGCGATTCGATCATCTTCTCGCTCGCTTCCTGGCTGAACTCCGGCTTGAACTCCACCCCGAACAGCGAGCAGGCACCGGTGAAGTCCCGCTTCCACAGCTCATGGCCGGGCGCGCCAGGCAACGCCGGGTGCAGCACCTGCGCCACTTCCGGGCGGTGGCGCAGCCAATGCGCGACCTGCATCGCGCTTTCCATCTGCTCCTTCAGCCGCACCCCCATGGTGCGCAGGCCACGCAGGGTCAGCCAGCAATCATCCGGGCTGGCATATTGGCCGAGCGCGCTGGCGGTGGTGCGCACCTTCTCCCAATCCGCGTCGGAGTTGGTGGTGATGCTGCCCAGCAGCACGTCCGAATGTCCGCCCGGATACTTGGTCAGCGCCTGGATGGACACATCCACGCCGTGTTCGAACGGCTGGAAGTAATGGATGCCCCAGGTGTTATCCATCAGCACCTTGGCGCCGTGCGCATGCGCGACGCGGGCGATGGCGGGAATGTCCTGCACCTCGAAGGTGTGGCTGCCCGGGCTTTCGGCATACACGACCCTGGTGTTCGGCCGCATCAGCGCCTCCAGCCCGGCCGCATCGATGCACGGATCGTAGAAATCGGTCGTCACGCCGTAGCGTTGCAGGACCGAATTGGCGAAATTGCGCGCGGGACCATAGACGCTGTCGGGCATCAGGCAATGGTCGCCCTGGCTCAGATAGGCCATCAGCGGCGTGGTGACGGCGGCGAGACCGGTGGAGACGATCTGGCAGCGGGTGCCGCCCTCGATCTCCGCGATCATGTTCTCCAGCGCCCAATGCGTCGGCCCGCCGGCGGTGCCGTAGATCCAGGCCTGTTCCAGCCGCTTGCCGCCGGCCGCCTTGCGGGTGGCGATGTCGGGCTGCAGCACGGTGGACCCGCGCATCACGCCGGGATTGACGAAGCCCTGCACATGCGTGCCGGCCCGCCCGGCATGGGACAGTCGGGTGCGCAGGCTGTGCTTCTTTTTGGCTGCCGCCTTGGGATCGGGCACGTCGTTCATGTCAGGCAGTCTCCACGGGAGTGTCGGGACGTCCGCCCCATTCGGTCCAGGAACCGTCATATACGGCGCCTTCGGGCAGGCCGGCCAGCCGCAGGCCCAGGGTCAGGATGGTCGCGGTCACCCCGGTGCCGCAGCTCGTCACCACCGGGCGCGAGCCGTCCACGCCGGCGGCGGCGAAGCGCGCGCGCAGCGTGGCGGCGTCGGCGAAGGTCTGATCGGGGTTCAGCAGTTCGGTGAACGGCAGGTTGGCCGAGCCGGGGATATGGCCGCCACGCATGCCCGCCCGCGGTTCCGGCGCGGTGGCGGCGAAGCGCCCGGCGGTTCGCGCGTCCAGCACCAGTTCAGCCCGGGTGCCGACATTGGCAATCACATCGCCGATCCCGCGCAGCCGGGTCGGGCGAAAGTCCGGGCGGAAGCTTTTTGGCACGGCCGGCGCCGCGGCGCCGGTTTCCACGGCGCGGCCCTCCTTCAGCCATTTCGGCAGTCCGCCATCCAGCACCGCGGCGTTGTCGTGGCCGAACAGGCCCATCATCCACCAGCCACGCGCCGCCGAGGACAGGCCCTTCTGGTCGTAGAACACCACGCGGCTGTCGTTGCCGACGCCAAGCGCGCCGAGCAGCCTGGCGAAGCGTCCGGGGGTGGGGACCATGTGCGGCAGGTCGGTATCGGGGTCGGCGACCTCGTCGATGTCGAAATACCGCGCGCCCGGAATGTGGCCGGTCAGGAACAGCGCGCGTCCGTCCTTGTTCTCGTTCGGCAGGTATTTGGTGGCGTCGAACACCACCAGATCCGGCTTGCCCAGCTCTGCGGACAGCCATTCCGTGCTTACCAGCGGACCCATGTCGTCGTCTCCTTCACTCTGCCGGCACGATGATGATGCGGCGGTTCTGTTTGCCCTTGCTTTCGATCTTCGTCACCAGCATCCGCCCGATCTCGCCGGTGCGGGCCACATGCGTGCCGCCGCAGGGCTGCAGGTCCACCGGCACGTCGCCGGCGCCGATGCGCACCAGCCGCACCCGGCCCGCGCCGCGCGGCGGCTGCACCGACAGCGTGCGCACCAGGCCGGGATCGGCGTCCAGCACCGCCTCGTCCACCCAGAAATGCGACACCGGATGATCCTCGGCGATCCGCGCGTTCAGCTCCGCCTCCAGCTGTTCCTTGGCTGGCGGGTTCGGCAGGTCGAAATCCAGCCGGGACTTGTCCAGCCCGATCGAGCCGCCGGTCACCCCTGCGCCCCGGATCAGGCTGCACAGCAGATGCAGCGCGGTGTGCATGCGCATCAGCCGATGCCGGCGATCCCGATCGATCTCCGCCGTGACCGCGGCACCTTCCGGCGGCAGCGCGGCCTCGGGGGCGGGCAGATGCAGGATCGTCTCGCCGTCGCCCTTGATGGTGTCGGCGATCGCCGTCTCGCCGCCTGCCCAGCGCAGCACGCCGGTATCGCCGGGCTGGCCGCCGGAGCGGGCGTAGAAGATCGTGCGGTCCAGCACGATGCCGTCCGGTCCGCTGGCCAGCACGCGCGCCGTGGCGCTCGCCAGCGCGGCGTCCTCCAGGAACAGTTTTTCGGTCATGACGCCATCCACTCCTTGCGCAGGTCCTGCCGCCGCAGCGCGAACCATAGCAGCGCGAGGGCGGTGACCGAGTTGGGTATCTCGCCCGCCATCACGGCGGCAATGGCGGTGTCGGCCGGCCAGACGCGGACCCGGATGTCCTCGTGCTCATGCGCCAGCCCGCCTATGCCGGCCAGGCCGTCCGGGCCGGCGGCCGGCGCCCGGACGCGGCCCGCGAAGATCGTCACCAACTCGTCGGACCCGCCCGGGCTGAGCACGAAATCGCCGATTTTCGCCAGGCGGTCCGCCTCCAGGCCGACCTCCTCGCGGGTCTCGCGCGCCAGGGCCGCCTCGATGCCTTCCATGCCGTCGCGGAACCCGGCGGGGATTTCCACCATCACAGGATCCAATCCAGCGGCCAGCGCCGGCAGGCGGAACTGTTCCATCATTACCAGCGCATCCGCTTGCGGGTCGTAGAGAAGCACCGCGACGGCGTGGCCCCGGCGCACGACTTCCCATGTGCGCAGACCCGACATACCGCCGTCGAAGCGGCGGTGGCGGAAGCGGAACACGTCGAGCGCGGTCCAGCCCTGCCAAACGCGCCGGCTCGACTCGATTTCGACATCAGGGTGCGCGGGGAGGGGGGCGGCGTCCGGTGCTGGCATGGCGCCAGCATAGGACGCCGCGCGCGGGGCGCCCACCCCGTCGGCCCGGCGAAGCTAGGCCGCGATGGGGGCGTTCAGCAGCTGGCGGATGCGGGCGGCGGCGGCGGGACCCTTGATCGCGTCGCGCCAGTTGGCCTCGGCCACACGCTGATGCGCGGCGATCGCCTCGTCGGCGCCGGTGATCATCGCCACGCCGGTCTGCGCGCTGGGATGCTGGTCGGTGCTGAACGGATTGACCGCCAGGGTGACGCGGTCGCGCGCCCGCAGGATCTGGAACGCGGAGCTGGGATCGGCGCCGGCGATCAGGCCGAATTGCAGTCCCATCGGTTCGGCTTCCATCATCGCGGCCATGTTGGCGACCTCGCCGGCCGCGACCTGCCGGCAGAGCCGGCGAAGGCGTTCGGGCAGGTTCACCGCCCCGGCCACGCCGACTTCCAGCAGGCGCTGCACGGCGCTAACCGACACCATGGCGATGATGCCCGGGCGACGCTGCGCATACATGCGCTTGCGTGCAGACAGGATGCCCATCACCTGCTCGGCGTTGCTGCGCAGGGCGATGCGCTCGCCGCTGGATTGCTCGGCCACCTCGTCGAACACCTCGGCCAGCGCCGAATCGTAGGCATCGGAGGTGGTCAGGTAGCAGATCGGCCCCGACATCATCAGGATCTGGTCCGCCGTTTCCTCGATCTGGCGCAGCCGCTCGAAATATCCGACCGGCCGGTTGTAGTACTCGACGCCGATCCCGAGCAGCGACAACGGCGAAATCTTCAGCAATTCCGCCAGGCGCTTGATGGTGTCGAGCTTGATCACCTCGCCTTTTTCGTAGCGATACAGGGCCGCGCGGGAGACGCCGAGTCGGGCGGCGATCTCTTCCGCGCGCAACCCGGACTCGAGCCGATAGGCACGCAGTTGTTGGCCAATCTCCGTAAAGCGCATGGATTCCAACGTATTTGCCCCTATTCCCGCAACCACCAGATGCAGGAGTATGTCTCATATTCGAGGCGGGAACAAGTCCGACGTATAAAATCCACGCATCACCACGTTTGGTCAGAACCTGCGACTCGGCAGCCGTTTCTTAAGGAAATTGAAACCACTGATATTCCGTGACACAGGCCTTGGCCGATGCGGGATTTTCCGCGGCTCAGGTTTTGTCCTGCAGGGAGTAATCGCCCAGGATCTCGATCGCCTTCACCAGCGCCGAGTGATCCAGATCCGCCCCGCCATGCGCCGCCACCGAGGTGAACATCTGCTGCGCGATCGCCGTGTTCGGCAGCGACAGGCCCAGTTCGCGCGCCGCCGTCAGCGCCAGGTTCAGGTCCTTCTGGTGCAGGCGGATGCGGAAGCCGGGGTTGAAGGTGCCCTTGATCATCCGCTCGGCATGCACTTCCAGGATGCGCGAGGACGCGAACCCACCCATCAGGGCTTCCCGAACCTTGGCCGGATCCGCGCCCGCGCGTGCCGCAAAAACAAGGGCTTCCGCGGCGGCCTGGATGTTCAGGGCGACAATGATCTGGTTCGCCACCTTGCAGGTCTGGCCGGTGCCGTTCTCCGCGCCGATATGGGTGATGTTCTTGCCCATCAGGTCGAACAACGGCTTGGCGCGGGCGAACGCGGCATCGGGGCCGCCGACCATGATGGTCAGGCTGGCCGCCTTGGCGCCGACCTCGCCGCCGGATACCGGCGCATCCAGGTATTCGCAACCCAGCGCATTGATCTTCTTGGCGAATTCCTTCGTCGCGACCGGGCTGATCGAGGACATGTCGATCACCAGGCTGCCCTTCTTAAGGCCGGCGGCCACGCCGCCGGCGCCGAACAGCGCCTGCTCCACGTCGCCGGTGTCGGGCACCATCAGGATCACCACGTCCGACCCCGCGGCCACCGCGGTGGCGTCCGCCAGAACGGTCGCGGCGGCGCGGATTTCCGTGGTCAGGCTGGCACGTTCCGGCACCAGCAGGTCATGTCCGCCGGTCTTCAGGTTCAGCGCCATCGGGCGCCCCATGATGCCGAGGCCGACGAAACCGATTTTCATTGTGTTATTCCCTAAGGTCAGATGATTGGAGGCTAGAGCTAAGCTAAACGCCGAATTCCCGGCGCCAGCTCAGCCCTTCCACGGTGCCCGCAGCCGGGCGGTATTCGCAGCCCACCCACCCGGTGTAGCCAAGCTCGTCCATCCGCCGGAACACGTACTTCCAGCCGATCTCCCCGGTGCCGGGCTCGTTGCGCGCCGGCACGTCGGCGATCTGCATATGCGCGATCACCGGCATGTGCAGTTCCATCCGCTTGGTCACATCGCCCTCGGTGGTCTGGCAGTGATAGACGTCAAACTGCAGCCCGAGCCGGTCGCGCCCGATCGCCTCGACGATCGCCGCCCCCTGCGCCTGGGTGTTCAGGAAATAGCCGGGCATGTCGCGATGGTTGATCGGCTCGATCGCCAGCCGAACGCCCGCAGCCAGCGCCTGCTCCCCGGCCCAGGCCAGGTTGGCGGCATACAGGCTGGCGGCGGTGACCGGCGGCACGCCGGCGGGAACGATCCCGGCCATGCAATGCACCAGGCGGCAATCCAGCGCCGCGGCATAGTCCAGCGCCTGCTTCACGCCCTCGCGGAATTCCGCCTGCCGGCCGGGCAGGGAAGCCAGGCCACGCTCGCCATTGGCCCAGTCGCCCGGCGGCATGTTGAACAGCGCCTGGGTCAGGCCGTTCGCCTTCAGGCGGGACGAGATCTCGGCGGCGGGGAAATCATAGGGGAACAGGAACTCCACGCCCTCGAACCCCGCCTTTCGCGCGGCCTCGAACCGGTCGAGGAACGGCAGTTCGTTGAACATCATGGATAGATTGGCGGCGAGACGCGGCATGGTTGTCCTCCGGAGGCCTTTGTCCGCAGGCTACAGTCTGCCCCGGCGTTTTGCCAGCCGAGGCGCGTGGCGGAAACTCGGCAATGGACTTTCTGGCCAGCCGATAGCTATATTCGTTCATGCCCACGCACAGCGTCGCCGACGCCAAGAACCATCTCTCCGAACTGATCGGCCGGGCGCTGAACGGCGAGGAGGTCATCATCACCCGCCACGGCCGCCCGGTGGTGGAGTTGCGCCCCGTCGCGGCTCCCCCACACCGCGTCACCCAGGCCGATCTGGATTGGTTGGCGGAGCGGCGGATGCAGCTGGTGCAGCCCCGTGGCGGCGAAAAGCCGATTTCGATCGTCGCCGAACTTGCCCGGATGCGCGACGAAGACTGGCGTTGACGCGGGCGCCGGGGATGTTCCTCTATCTCGATGCGTCCATCCTTGCGTCGCTTTTCGTGGCGGACGCGTTCTCCGACCAGGCCAGCAGCCTGCTGGCCGCGGCCGCGGCCGACGTGCTGATCAGCGATTTCGCCGCCACCGAGTTCTCCTCCGTCATCGCCAGGCAGGTGCGCATGGGCCGGCTCAGCGTGGAGCGCGCGCGCGAGGGCTTTGCCGATTTTGATGTCTGGAACGCGCGCGCGGGCCAGAAGGTGGCCACCCTGTCCGCCGATATTCAGGCCGCCGGAACCCTGATACGCCGGCTCGATCTCAATATCCGCGCGCCGGATGCCCTGCACATCGCCGTCGCGCTCCGGCTGGGCGCGACGCTGGCGACGTTCGATCGGCAGATGAGTCAGAACGCCCAATCGCTCGGCCTGGAGGTCGTACCCGCCTGATGCTCGCCGAACGCATACTCATGGGGCTGCTGCTGGGGGGAGTCGCGATCGGCTGCGTGCTCGTTCTCTATCCCTTTTTCCCCTCCCTGCTCTGGGCCGCGATCCTGGTGTTCACCACCTGGCCGGCGTGCGAGTGGCTGCGCCTGCGCCTGCACCTCAATCACACCATTGCGGCCGGGCTGATGGTGGCGCTGACCGCCGTGGTCGTCGTCCTGCCGATCGGCCTTGCCGCCCCCAGCGGCGCCGGCGAGGTGAACCAGCTGCGCGCCGCGCTGGAGGAAGCGTTGCGCGCCGGACTGCCCGGCGCTCCCGCCTGGGTGTTCGACATCCCGATCATGGGCCCGACCATCGGCGAGGTCTGGAACCATTGGGCGGCCGACCTGTCGGTCATGGTGATGGCGATGAAACCCTATTTCGGCATCGTCGCCGAAAGCGGCTTCAGCCTGCTGCTCGGGATCGCCAACGGCGTGCTGCTGTTCCTGCTCGCCCTGTTCATCGCCTTCTTCTTCTACGTGTATGGCGAGGCGATCGCCCAACGCCTGTACGCCATCCTGGTGCGCATCGCCGGCGACCGGGCCGAGCGGCTGATCACCGTCACCGGCGCCACCGTGCGCGGCGTGGTGTACGGCATCCTCGGCACCGCGATCGTGCAGGGCATCCTGACAGCCTTTGGCCTGTGGCTGACCGGGGTGCCGCGCCCGGTGCTGCTCGGCGCCATCGCCGGCTTCCTGTCGGTGCTGCCGATCGGCGCGCCGGTGATCTGGATCCCGGCGGCACTCTGGCTGATGAGCACCTCGCACGTCGCCTGGGGCATTTTTCTCGCGACCTACGGCGTGGTCGCGGTCTCCGGCGCCGACAGCGTCATCCGCCCGTGGTTCATCTCCCGCGGGGCGCAACTGCCGTTCATGCTGACCGTGCTTGGCGTGCTCGGCGGCGCCGTGGCGTTCGGCCTGCTGGGGATCTTCCTCGGGCCGGTGCTGCTCGGCATCGGGTTCACCCTGGTCAACGAATGGGTGGAACCGGGTGCGGACGAAGAGACAATGGGCTAGGTAGGGCCATGCCCGCCTTCATCCTCTCGCGGATTCTCCAGGCGATCCCGGTCCTGTTCGTGGTCGGGTTCATTGCCTTCGCCATGTTCTCGTTCGTCGGCGACCCCGTGCAGGCGATGCTGGGCATCGAGGCGACCGACGCCCAGCGCGTCGAGCTGCAGCACAGTCTCGGCCTCGACCGGCCGTTCCTCGTGCAATACGGCGACTTCATGTGGCGGGCCGCGCACGGCGATTTCGGCTTCAGCTACCGGTTGGCGCGCCCGGTGGGCGGCCTGATCGCGGAGCGTCTGCCGGCGACGCTGGAACTGGCCACCACCGCCTCGGTGCTGGCGCTGCTGATCGGCGTGCCGATGGGCGTCTATACCGGCATCTACCGCAATTCCTACCTATCGCGCGGCTTCCTGATGTTCAGCCTGGCCGGCGTGTCGCTGCCGACCTTCCTGATCGGCATCCTGCTCATTCTGGTATTTGCCGTGCAACTCGGGTGGCTGCCCAGCTACGGGCGCGGCGATGTGGTGCACGTCACCTCGTGGTGGTCCACCGGCTTTCTGACCTGGTCCGGCCTGAAGGCGCTGATCCTGCCCGCGATCACGCTCGGGCTGTTCCAGATGACGCTGATCATGCGCCTGGTGCGGGCGGAGATGCTGGAGGTGCTGCGCTCGGACTACATCAAGTTCGCCCGCGCCCGCGGCCTCAGCGACCGCTCCGTGAACTACCGCCACGCACTCAAGAACACGATGGTGCCGGTGATCACCATCGTCGGATTGCAGCTCGGCGGCCTGATCGCCTTTTCGCTGGTGACCGAGACGGTGTTCCAGTGGCCGGGCATGGGGCTGCTGTTCATCCAGTCCGTCGGCGTTGCCGATATTCCGGTGATGTCGGCCTATCTGCTGCTGATCGCGGTGTTCTTCGTCGTCATCAATCTGGTGGTCGACCTGCTGTACTACGCCGTCGACCCGCGCCTGCGGAGCAGCCGATGAATATACCTGTTCTGTGGATGGGTAGATGACGGCGCTCATCCGCTTCCTCGACAGCGACATCGCCTACAGCTTCCGCCGCTCGCCGGTCGCCATCGTCTCCGCCGCGCTGGTGGCGCTCAGTCTGCTCACCGCCGCCTTCGCGCCCTGGATTTCGCCGCACGATCCGTTCGACCTCGCCAGCCTCAGCCTGCTCGACAGCCTGAAGCCGCCGGTGCTGTCCGCCGATGGCGAATGGACCTTTCCGCTCGGCACCGACGACCAGGGCCGGGACGTGCTGTCCGGCATTCTGTACGGCACCCGCATCAGCCTGGTCGTCGGCATATCCGCCGTCGCCCTGGCGATGGTGGTCGGCATCAGCATCGGCCTGGCCAGCGGCTATCTCGGCGGCGCGGTGGACGCCACGCTGATGCGCATCGCCGATATCCAGCTCACCTTTCCCGCCATCCTGATTGCCCTGCTGGTGGACGGCATCGCCCGCGTCGCGCTGCCCCGGGATCTGCGCGAGGCGATCGAGATCTACGTGCTGATCTTCGCCATCGGCATCAGCAACTGGCCGCAATTCGCCCGCACCGTGCGCGGCTCCACATTGGTGGAGCGCGGCAAGGACTACGTGCTGGCCGCCCAGGTCATCGGCATCGGCTCCACCCGGATCCTGTTCAGCCATATCCTGCCCAACGTCATCGGCCCCGTGCTGGTGATCGCCACCCTCAATCTGGGCTTCGCCATCCTGGCGGAGGCGACCCTGTCGTTCCTCGGCCTCGGCCTGCCGCCCACCGAGCCCTCGCTCGGCACCCTGATCCGCATCGGCAATGCCTTCCTGTTCAGCGGCGAGTGGTGGGTGACGATCTTCCCCGGCGCCGCCCTGGTAATCATGGTGCTGTCGATCAACCTGCTGGGCGATTGGCTGCGCGATGCCCTGAACCCGAGGCTCAGATGA
>JBBIQA010000001.1:0-87616 GCA_037442565.1 Rhodospirillales bacterium | reverse complement strand
CTGCGAAAAATCCGCGGCCGGCGGATCGGCGCCATCTTCCAGGACCCGTTGACCACGCTGAACCCGCTGATGTCCGTCGGGCGGCAACTGGTCGAGACCATGCAGACCCATCTGCAACTATCGGACGCCGACGCGAGGGCGCGCGCCGTCGGCTGGCTGGAACAGGTCGGCATACCCGCCGCGCGTCAACGCATCGAGGCCTATCCGCATGAATTCTCCGGCGGCATGCGCCAGCGCGTGGTGATCGCGCTGGCACTCTGCGCCGAGCCTCGGCTGGTCATCGCCGACGAGCCCACCACGGCGCTCGATGTCTCCATCCAGGCGCAGATCATCGCGCTGCTGAAGCGTATCACCCGCGAGCACGGCACCGCCGTCATGCTGATCACCCACGATATGGGCGTGATCGCCGAAACCGCCGACCGCGTGGCGGTGATGTATGCCGGCCGCATCGCCGAGATCGGCCCGGTGCGCGCGGTCGTCCGCCACCCGGCGCACCCCTACACCAGCGGCCTGATGGGCAGCATTCCCTCGCTGGTCCAGCGGGTCGAGCGGCTGGCGCAGATCGACGGGGCCATGCCGCGCCTGAACGCCATTCCGCCGGGCTGCGCGTTCAATCCGCGCTGCCCCCAGGTCTTCGGCCGTTGCCGCACCGAGCGGCCGGACCTGCTGCAGGCCGGCCCGACCCGCGCCGCCTGCTGGCTGCACGAAGATGGCTGATCCGCCCGTCCTGGAAGCCGTCTCGCTGACGCGGGTGTTCGACGTGTCCCGCCCGTGGCTGCAACGCGCCCTGGCGCGCGAGCCCCGCCGCCTCCTGCGCGCGGTCGACGACGTCTCCTTCGCCGTTTCGCGAGGCACCACGCTGGCGCTGGTCGGCGAGAGCGGCTGCGGCAAATCGACCATCGCCCGCCTGTCGGTCGGCCTCTACGCCCCGAGCGAGGGCAGCATCCGGTTCGAGGGCCAGGCCCTGTCTTCCGCCCGCGCCCAGCCCGCCTTGCGCCGGCGGATGAACATGATCTTTCAGGACCCCTACGCCTCGCTGAACCCGCGCTGGCGCGTGCGCGACATCGTCGCCGAGCCCATCCGCGCCTTCCGCCTGCTTGCCAATGAAACCGACATCCGCAACCGTGTCGCGGAACTGCTCACGCAGGTTGGCCTGTCCGCCGCCGACGGCGACAAATACCCGCACGAATTCAGCGGCGGCCAGCGCCAGCGCATCTCCATCGCCCGCGCCCTGTCCAGTGAGCCCGAGTTCCTGGTCTGCGACGAGCCGACCAGCGCGCTCGATGTTTCGGTCCAGGCACAGATCCTCAACCTGATGAAGGACCTGCAGCA
Source organism: Rhodospirillales bacterium (assembly GCA_037442565.1). Taxonomy (GTDB): domain Bacteria; phylum Pseudomonadota; class Alphaproteobacteria; order Acetobacterales; family Acetobacteraceae; genus PALSA-911. The sequence continues at coordinate 86,284 of JBBIQA010000001.1, read as the reverse complement.
GCGCCTGAACCTCACCTACCTGTTCATCAGCCACAACCTGGCCGTGGTCCGCCACATGGCCGACCGCCTGGGCGTGATGTATCTCGGCCGCATCGTCGAACTCGGACCGGCCGAAACCATTTTTGCCAATCCGCGCCATCCCTACACGCGCCTGCTGCTCGATGCGATCCCCGACCTCGCCATGATCGGCCAGGACAGAACTCCCGTGGGCGGCGAGGTTCCAAGTCCGATCGACCCTCCCGCCGGCTGTCCGTTCCACCCTCGCTGCATCCTGGCGAACGACCGCTGCCGCGCCGAAAAGCCGGTCCACACCGCGGTCGATACCGTCCAGATCGCCTGCCACGCGGTCGCCGAAGGCCGAACCACGGTGCCATGAACGGCGAACCCTCCCGCAAGGGTCCGCTCGCCGTCCTGATCATCCTCGTCGCCCTGGTCGCGATCGGCCTCCTCATCAGCCATCGCCTGCACGACGCCGCCAAAATCCAGGACTGCGTCGCCTCCGGCCGCTCCAACTGCGCGCCAATCGGGGCGAGGCAATAAGCAAGGCAAGGGGGCGCCGCCCCCTTGACCCCCGCCAGAGGCTCGCCTCTGGACTCCTGGTTATTTTCTATGAAATGGGCGGGCTATGGGAGGGCTTCCCGCACCGCCTCGCCCGCCCATTTCATAGAAAATGCCTGGGGCTTCCAAAGGGCGAGCCCTTTGGCCGGGTTCGAAGGGACGGAGCCCCTCGCCTTGCTTGATACCCCCCCAACCGCACCGGTCTCAATCGCCGGCCGCGATGCCCTCGCGGCGGGGGTCGGCGCCGCCTAGCAGGCCGTCCGGGGTGACAGCGATGGCCTGCAAGCCGGAGTCGATGGGGGTGACCGCCACCTGGTGACCGAGCGCGCGCAGTCCGTCGGCCAGGGTGGCGGCCCAGGTGTCGGCTTCCAGTTCCACCGGGCCGCCGAGGGTTTGCATGCGGGGGGCGGCGGCGGCTTCCTGCGGGGTTTCGTGCCAGTCCAGCATGCGGATCAGCGCCAGGGACACGAAGCCGATGATCCTGCCGCCGCCCTGCGATCCCACCACGGCGTCCAGTTTTCCGTCCGCATTGAACACGAAGCTTGGCGCCATGGAGCTTCGCGGCCGTTTGCCGGGTTCGACCCGGTTGGCCACGTCGCGGCCGTCGATTATCGGGCGGAAGGAGAAATCGGTCAGTTCATTGTTGAGCATGAAACCGCGCACCATCAGCCGCGAGCCGAACGCGCTTTCCACCGTGGTTGTCATGGAAACGGCGTCGCCGGCATCGTCGACGATCGACATGTGGCTGGTGCCGTGTTCCGGCGAGGCGGCCTGGGAGGCATTTGGCAGCCTGGCGTCGGGGCCGATCGCGCCGGCCCAGGAGGGATCGCCAGGCTCGGGGTCGGCGATGGCGTGCGCGGGGTCGAGCAGGGTCGCGCGCTGCGCGAGATAGGCGGGGTCGAGCAGTCCGGGCACCGGCACGCGCACGTAGTCAGTATCGGCCACGAAGCGGTTGCGGTCGGCGTAGGCCAGGCGCATCGCGTCCAGGATCAGGTGCGCCGCCGGCAGACCGTCCGGGTCCATCTTCGGCAGGGGCTCGTGCGACAGAATGCCGAGGATCTGCAGCACCGCGATGCCGCCGGAGGAGGGCGGGCCCATGCCGCAGATGCGGCGATCGCGATACATCCCGCAGACCGGCGGCCGTTCCTTGGCCTGGTAGGCCGCCAGATCGTCGGTGGTCATCAGCCCGGGGTTGGGATCGGTGCGCACCGCCGCTGCGATGTCGGCGGCGATCGGCCCGCGATACAGCGCGTCCGCGCCGCCCGTGGCGATGGCGCGCAGGGTTTCCGCCAGCGCGGGATTGCGCAGGATGGTTCCGGCCGGCAGCGGCGTTCCGTCCGCGGCGAGGAAATAGTGCCGCGCTGCATCCTGCCTGCCGAGGCCGCCGGTATTCGCCGCGATCACGCTGGCCAGCCGCTGGGAAACCGGGAACCCCTCGCTCGCCAGCCGGATGGCGGGGGCGAACAGCTCCGCCCAGGGCAGCTTGCCGTGCTGCTTCCACGCGGCCTCCAGCATCCGCAGCGTGCCGGGCACGCCGACCGAGCGACCGCCCAGCACCGCGTCCATGAACGCCATCGGCTTTCCGTCATGGTCCAGGAACAGATCCGGCCGGGCCGCCGCCGGAGCGGTTTCGCGGCCGTCCCAGCTTGTGGTGGTACCTGTGGCGGCGTCGAAATGCAGCAGGAAGGCGCCGCCGCCAAGCCCGGAGGATTGCGGTTCCACCAGGCACAGCACCATCTGCGCCGCCACCGCCGCGTCCACGGCGGAGCCGCCGGCGCGCAATATTTCCAGGCCGGCCGCCACCGCCAGCGGATGCGCGGCCGCCACCATGTGCCGCCGCGCGGGCTCGGCATTCGCCGTCCCGGTCAGCAAGGCGAGGCACAGGAATATCACAAGGCGCATGCGTTTCTTTCCGGCACGGAGGTGATGAGGGGTGCGATGATGCCAGCGATGTTGCCATCCCCCACGCCAATCAGGAAATGTCCGGATCATGACAAATCGCAAGCAGCGCGGCGGGCGTGCCTATGCCCTGGGCATGACCGCGGAGGACGCCGCCTGCGAGGCCTTGGCGCGGGACGGCTGGACGGTGCTCGGCCGCCGCCTGCGCACCCAGGCCGGGGAGGTGGACGCGGTTGCCGGCAAGGACGGGATGCTGGCGATCATCGAGGTGAAGGCCCGGCCGACCTTGTCGGGCGCGGCGTTCTCGCTGTCGCCGCGTCAGCGGGCCCGGTTGCTGGCGGCGGCGGAGGTCCTGCTCGCCGGCCATCCGGAATGGGCCGCGGCGGGCTGGGGCGGGGCGGGGGTTCGTTTCGACGTGCTGTTGGTGGATGCGGCCGGCGCGGTGCGGCGGATCGCGGATGCGTTCCGCCAGGAGGGTTGAGCCGCGGGGCTGAACCGCCCGGCTAAACGAATCGTTCAATCCCCCCGCGCTAAACCCGTGCCGGCGTCCGTCGGCCGGAGCGGATGATGGGGACGATGGATGAAGGCCAGAAATGGATAAAGGCCAGAGTATGACAATCGCCACAGGCCGGCCGCCAATGGCCCCGCTGCCAATGGCTTCGCAGATCGAGCCGATGCGTCTGGAACGGGACCGCCATGTCGCTTTCGCCTTCGCCGCCGCGGATCTGCTGATCGAGGCCGGCGTGGATGGCCGGATCGTCGCCGCTTCCGGCGCCGCCCAGGCGGTGCTGGGCCTGGGTGCCGAAATTCTGCCGGACATGCCGCTCACGGATGTCGTGGCCCCGCCCGACCGCAAGTTGGTTCTCCGCCTGCTGGCGCAGATCCGGGCGCTGGGAAGGATCGACCCGTCGGTGCTGCGGATGGCACGTGCCGACGGCAGCGCCGTGCGGGTGCTGTTCGGCGGCTGCCGGCTGCCGAAGCCGGCCGACCGCGTGTTCCTCAGCGTCACGCTGCTGCCAGCCGCGTTGATCCCGCACGACCAGCCGCGCGATGCGGCGACGGGGCTGCTGACGCTGGAGGCACTGCAGGAGGCGGCCAGCCGCACCTCCACGGACGGCACCGGGGCCAGGCAGCTCAAGCTGCTGCATCTCGACGGACTGTCCGGCGCCACGCGGCAGTTGCCGCCGGAACGGGCCGCGATTCTGATGGAGGAGATCGGTGCGGCTCTGCGCGCGCCCTCCATCGGTGGCGACACCGCCGGGCGGCTGAGCGAGGATGCCTTCGGGATTGTGACCAGGGCTGGCGACGATGCGAAGCGCGATGCCGCCCTGGTCGCGGATCTCAGCCAGGCCATTCGCGGCGCCGGCGTTGCGGACGGGCGGATCGGGTCGCGCATCGCGCGGATCGATCTGTCGCAGAGCGGCCTGAGCGATGGCGATGCCGGCCTGGCGCTGACCTATGCGATGAGCCATTTCGTCGCTGCCCAGGGGGGCGATTTCACCATCTCCTCGCTGCAGGACGGGCTGTCGGCGGCGGTGAACGCGACGGTCAGCCGCTTCGCCGAGACCCGGCGGGTGATCGCGCAGGGAGAGTTCGTGCTGGTCTACCAGCCGGTGGTGGCGTTGTCCGGGCGCGCGGTTCACCACCACGAGGCATTGTCCCGCTTTCCCGGCAATGCCAATACCTTCGAGACGATCGTCTTCAGCGAGGACATGGGCCTGGTCGCCGAACTCGATCTCGCGGTCTGCCGCCGCGCCATCGAAACCCTCGATCAGAACCCAGGCGTGAGCCTGGCGATCAACCTGTCCGGCCGCTCGGTACAGAGCGCCGCGTTTCGCGCGGCACTGAGCGACCTGGTGAAGCCGCTGGCCACCCTGCGCAACCGGTTGCTGTTTGAACTGACGGAATCATCCGCTGTCGACGATCTGGAGGACGCGTCCGCCTTCCTGCGCTGGCTGCGCCGGCTGGGACATGCGGTATGCCTGGATGATTTCGGGGCAGGGGCGGCGGCCTACAGCTACCTGCGCCGCTTCGACGTGGATTTCGTGAAGATCGACGGGCCCTTCCTGAACGCCGCGCTCGAACATCCGCGGGAGCGGGCGCTGATCCGCTCGATCTGCGTGCTGTGCAAGGAGATCGGCACCCAGGTCATCGGCGAGATGATCGAGAATGAGGCCGGGGCCTCGCTCGCCGCCTCATTGGGGATCGGCTACGGCCAGGGCTGGCTGTTCGGCAAGCCGATCCAGCAATTCCCCAAGCCGGTCAGCGTGCTGCGCCGGAACGGGGAGATCGAGAGCTGGCAATAGGTCTTCAATAGGTCCGCAGCAGGCCGATCAGCCGGCCCTGGACCTTCACCCGGTCGGCCGGAAAGATGCGGATCTCGTGGCGCGCGTTGGCCGGTTCCAGCGCGATCGAGTTGCCCCGCCGGCGCAGGCGTTTCAGGGTCACCTCGTTGTCATCCACCAGCGCGACGACGATCTGGCCGTTTTCCGCCACATCGTCGCGCCGGATGATGACGGTGTCGCCGTCCAGGATGCCGGCCTCGATCATTGAATCACCGGCGACTTCCAGGGCGTAGTGCTCGCCGTTGCCCAGCATGGTCATGGGCACGTCGACATGGGCGCCGCTGTCGCGCATCGCCTCGATGGGAAGACCCGCGGCGATGCGTCCGTACAGCGGCAGTTGCACGGCGCCGGCATCGTTGGCGGCGCGCACGCCGGGCAGGGTGCGGGCGAAGTCGCCCTGGATGATCTTGGGCGAGAAGGCGCCGTCGGCCGCTTCCGCCTCGTCCTCGTGGTCGTAGGCCAGATCCTCGGCGAGTTCGCCGCCCGGTGGCAGGCGCACCACCTCCAGCGCGCGGGCGCGGTGGTGGTGGCGGCGGAGGAAGCCGCGTTCCTCCAGCGCCGAGATCAGCCGGTGGATGCCGGATTTGGATTTGAGCTGCAGCCCGTCCTTCATCTCCTCGAAACTGGGGGAGAAGCCGGTTTCCTTCAGATGGCGGTCGATGAAGACCAGCAATTCGTGCTGCTTGCGGGTGAGCATGGGACGCCCTTTTTCCCTCGAATGACCCGGTTCTGGTGCGGGGAAGCACTGGAACAAACCGGCAACTGTTGGGATGTTCTAGATAGGTTCTCTCCGCGTCGTCAAGCGGCATCGTCTCATCGACGCCAGCCGAGTCGCAAAAACCGGTATCAGATTCCCAGCGAATCCAGGCGAATCACCGCCACCTCGGCACCTTCCGGTAGTGCCGGGGCGTTCGGTGCGCGCAGGACCAGCGCATCCGACAGCGCCAGCCGCCGCAGCATGGACGAATCCTGCACCGGGAACGGGGTCGCCACCAGCCGCCCGGCCGCGTCGCGCGTGAGGGTGGACCGCAGATGGTCGGCGCGCCGGTCGTTCGCGGCGACCTTGGCGCCGAGCAGCGCCGAGACCGTCGGCGGCGGGTCGCCGGGCAGGCCGGACAGCCTCGACAGCGCTGGTACCAAGAACAGAATCGAGCAGACGATGGCCGATACCGGATTGCCGGGCAGACCCAGCATCGGCACGGCGCCCATGTTGCCGAAGATCAGCGGCTTTCCCGGCCGCATGGCGATCTGCCAGAAATCCACCGTCAGGCCGCGGCGGGTCAGCGACTCGATGACCAGGTCGTGGTCGCCGACGCTGGCGCCGCCCGTGGTGACCAGCAGGTCGACGCCGGCCATCTGGTCGGCGACGGCGGCGATGGCGTCGCGGTCGTCGCCGGCGACCGGCAGCACGATCGGCTCGCCGCCGCCGGCGCGCACCAGGGCGGCGAGGGCGTGCGAGTTGGAACTGACGATGCCGCCGGCGGGGATCGGCTCGCCGGGCATGGCGATCTCGTCGCCGGTGGCCAGGATGGCGACGCGCGGGCGGCGGTGTACGGTGATCCACGGGTGATTGGCGGCGGCGGCGAGGCCGATGTCGCGCGCGGTCAGGCGGCGACTGGCAGGGATGACGGCGTCGCCGGCGGCGAAATCCTGCCCGGCGCGGCGGATATGCCGCCCGGCGGTGACGGCCTCGTTGACGGTGATGCGCTCGCCCTCGCGGGTCGTGTCCTCCTGGATGACGATCCCGTCGGCCCCGGCAGGCACCACGCTGCCGGTGAACAGCCGCACCGCCTGGCCGGGGCCGACCCTGCCAGGAAACGGATGGCCGGCCGGGGCGGCGCCGATCACCTCCAGCCGCGCGCCCAGCGCCCCATCTTCCGCGCGCAGCGCGTAGCCGTCCATCGCCGAGACATCCGCGGGCGGCTGCGTCAGCCGGGCGATGACCGGGGAAGCGGTGACACGGTTCCAGGCGGTGGAAAGGCCGATGGTCTCGACTGGAGTGGGCGTCAGGCCGGCGAGGATGCGGGAGCGGGCTTCTTCGACGCTGATCATGATCGGGCTTTCCCCTAATCCTGGCGATAGTCGCCCGACTTGCCGCCGGATTTCTCCACCACACGGATGGCTTCGATGCACATGCCGCGATCGACCGCCTTGCACATGTCGTAGACCGTCAATGCGGCGACGGACGCGGCGGTGAGGGCTTCCATCTCCACGCCGGTGCGTCCGGTCGTGCGCACGGTGGCCGTGATCTCCACCGCGTTGCGGTCGGGATCGGGCGTCAGTTCCACCGCCACCGACGTGATCGGCAGGGGATGGCAGAGCGGGATGAGATCGGCGGTGCGCTTGGCGGCCATGATGCCGGCGAGCCTGGCCACGCCCAGCACGTCGCCCTTCCTGGCGTCCCCGCGCAGGATCAGGGCAAGGGTTTCCGGCTGCATGACGATCCGCCCGCGCGCGGTGGCGGTCCGGTCGGTGACCGCCTTGTCGGTCACGTCGACCATCGCCGCGTTGCCGCGCGCGTCGAAATGCGTCAGGTCGCTCATTGGAGACCCAGCAGTTCCCGCGTGGCCGCCGTCACGTCCGGCTGACGCATCAGGCTTTCCCCGACCAGGAAGCGCCGGGCGCCAACCGCCTGCAGGCGCAGGATATCGGCATGGGTGCGAATGCCGCTTTCGGCAACCAGCACCCGCTCCGCCGGCACCCGGGAAGCAAGCTGTTCGGTGGTGGAAAGATCGGTCTTCAATGTCTTGAGATTGCGGTTATTCACCCCGAGTAACGGGGTCTTCAGCCGCAGCGCCCTTTCCAGTTCCGGCTGGTCGTGCACCTCGGCCAGCACATCCATGCCGAACCCCATGGCGGCCTGTTCAAGTTCGTCGGCCTGGGCGTCAGACAGCGCCGCCAGAATGAGCAAAATACAGTCGGCACCCATCGCCCGGCTTTCGGCGATCTGCCAGGGGTCGAGCATGAAATCCTTGCGGATCACCGGCAGGTCCACGGCGGCGCGGGCGGCGCGCAAATCGGCCTCGCTGCCCTGGAAATACGGACCGTCGGTCAGCACGGACAGGCAGGTCGCGCCGCCTGCCTTGTAGGCGCGAGCCAAAGCGGGCGGATCGAACTCAGGCCGGATCAGGCCGCCGGAGGGCGATGCCTTCTTGATCTCGGCGATCAGGCCGTAGCCGCCGCGCTCCACGGCGCGGGTCAGCGCGGCGGCGAATCCCCGAGGCCGATCGGCCGATTCGGCGATTCGCGACTCGAGAGCACCGAGTCCCGTCGTTGCCTTGCGCCGTCCGACCTCCGCCAGCGTATCGGCGCAGATCCGCGCCAAAGCGTCCTGTTCGGCCAGTTTTGCCTCAGCCATTGCCGGCTCCGATCACGCGGTTTCGCGCTTGAGTGTCTCCAGCGCGGCCATCGCCGCGCCGGTGTCGAGCGACTGGGCAGCGGTGGCCACGCCGCTGCGCAGATTGTCCGTCTTGCCGGCGACGATCAGCGCCGCCGCGGTGTTCAGCAGCACGGTATCGCGGTACGGCCCGGCGGCGCCATGAAACAGCGCCAGCATCGCCGCGGCGTTGGTTTCGGCGTCACCGCCCTTGATCGCCTCGATCGGCGCGCGGGCCAGCCCGGCGTCCTCCGGCGTGACGGCGAATTCCGTGATCGTGCCGTCCGCCAGCGCCACGACCTGGTTCTCGCCGGCGACGGTCAGTTCATCAAGGCCCTGGCCATGCACGATCCAGGCGGCCTCGCTGCCCAGCCGGGCCAGGGTTTCCGCCATCGGGCGCGCCCATGCGGGGGAGAACACACCGGTCAATTGCCGCTTCACCCGGGCCGGATTGGCCAGCGGGCCCAGCAGGTTGAAGATCGTGCGCGTGCCCAGTTCCACCCGCGGCCCGGCGGCGTGGCGCAAGGCGGCGTGATGGCGCGGAGCGAACAGGAAGGTGCAGTTGGCCGCGCGCAGGATGCCGGCGAGGCGTTCCACCGGCACGTCCACGTTCACGCCGAGCGCGGTCAGCACATCGGCCCCGCCGGTGCGCGAGGAAAGCGCCCGGTTGCCGTGCTTGGCGACCGCAATTCCGGCGCCGGCCAGCACGAACGTCACAGCGGTGGAGACATTCAGCGTGCCGGCATTGTCCCCGCCGGTGCCGCAGACATCGATCGCCCCGGGCGGGGCTTCCACCGCCAGCATCCGCGCGCGCATCGCCCGCACCGCGCCGGCAAGCTCCGGCACCGTCTCGCCGCGCACGCGCATCGCCATCAGCAGGCCGGCGATCTGGGCGGGGGTCGCCTCGCCGGACATGATAATGCCGAAGGCGGCTTCGGCCTCGGCTTCCGACAGGGTGTCGCGGACAGCGAGACGCGCCAGGACCGGCTTCAGGTTATTCGACATGTTTCCCGGTTCGTCTCAGGCGGCGAGGGCAGGCTTGTTGGAGCCGCGCGCGATCGCCAGGAAATTTGCCAGCAATTCATGGCCGTGTTCGCTGGCGATGCTCTCGGGGTGGAACTGCACCCCGAAGATCGGCAGCGCGCGATGGCGCAGGCCCATCAGGATGCCATCTTCGGTCCATGCGGTCGGCACCAGAACCTCCGGCAGCGTGGCGCGGTCGACGATCAGGCTGTGATAGCGCGTCGCCGCGAACGGCGAGGGCAGGCCGGCGAAGATGTCGCTGCCCTCGTGCAGAACCTGGGTGACCTTGCCGTGCATCGGCACATTGGCGCGCACCACCTGGCCGCCGAAGGCCTGGCCGATCGCCTGATGCCCGAGGCAGACGCCCAGGATCGGGATCTTGCCGGCGGCCGCCTTGATCAGGTCGACGCAGATGCCGGCCTCGTTCGGCGTGCATGGGCCGGGCGACAGCACGATTGCCTCCGGCTCCAGGGCCATCGCCTCGGCCACGCTCAGCGCGTCATTGCGGCGGACATCGCAGACGCCGCCGACATCGCCGAGGAAATGCACGAGATTGAAGGTGAAGCTGTCGTAGTTGTCGATGAGCAAGATCATGCGGCGCATCCTGGCTGGGCACGGGGGGAGCGGTCAACGCGCGTCCCGGTTCGGCGGGGCGCGGGGCAGTGTAGCAGGATGCGATGCGGCTGACCCAGATAAGCTGGCGGGTCAGATAAGCTGGGCGGTCTACCTGGCTGCGAACTGGGTCTTGCCGAACATCACTTCCTTTTCGGCGTCGGTCATCGCGCCCTTGCGCTGATTTTCCGACAGCACTTCCACCCCGCGCTGCACCGCCGGGCGGGCGGCGATGGCATCGTGCCATCGCTTGACGTTCGGATAGACGGCCAGGTCGATGTTGCGGCGGTCCGGGTTGCGCACCCAGGGGAAGGTGGCGATGTCCGCGATCGAATACTCGTCACCGGCGAGGTAGGCGGCCTCGGACAGGCGCTTGTCGAGCACCCGGTGCAGGCGGGCCACCTCGTTGGTGTAGCGCTCGATCGCGTAGGGGATCCTGTCGTTGGCGTAGTTGGCGAAGTGGTTGTACTGGCCGAACATCGGCCCGACGCCGCCCATCTGGAACATCAGCCATTGCAGGCAGGTGTAGCGCCCGATCGGGTCGGTGGGGATCAGCCGGCCGCCGGTCTTTTCCGACAGATAGATCAGGATGGCGCCGGACTCGAACAGCTCCACCCGCCTGCCGCCCGGCCCGTCGGGATCGACGATCGCGGGAATGCGGTGGTTCGGCGTGATCGCCAGGAACTCCGGCCTGAACTGGTCGCCCTTGCCGATGTTGATCGGGATGACGTTGTAGGGGAGCCCGAGCTCCTCGAGAGCGATATGCACCTTGTGGCCGTTCGGCGTCGGCCAGGTCCAGACATCGATCATCCTCGTGCTCCCCTGATTTCGTTGAAGATCAGGCGTTTCCGGCCAGATAATCCATCGCCGTCTGCGCGCCGCCGGATTTGTGCGGCACGCCGGCGACCCGCATGCCCATCTCCACCCCGCCGAGCGCGCCGATCAGCTGCAATTCGCCGAGATCGCCCATGTGGCCGATGCGGAACACCTTGTCGGTGATCTGGCCGAGGCCGTTGCCCAGCGCCATGTTGAATTTCTCCAGGATGACGTTGCGCAGATTGTCCGCGCTGTGGCCGTCCGGCGTGCGGATCGCCGTCACGCCGGGCGAATAGCATGCCGGGTCCTGGCATTGCAGTTCCAGGCCCCAGGTGCGCACGGCGCGGCGGGTGGCCTCGGCGTAGCGCTCATGGCGGGCATAGACATTCGGCAGGCCCTCCTCCAGCAGCATCTTCAGCCCCTCGTTCAGCGCGAACATCAGGTTCTCGGCCGGGGTGTAGGGGAAGAAGCCGGTGGTGTTGGCGGTGACCAGGGGCTCCCAGTCCCAGTAGCTGCGCGGCAGCTTCGCCGACTTCATCGCGTCCAGGGCCTTGGCGGAGATGGCGTTGAAGGACAGGCCCGGCGGGATCATCAGGCCCTTCTGCGAACCGGAGATCGTCACGTCCACGCCCCAGGCATCGTGCTGGAAGTCCGAGCAGGCTAGCGAGGAGATCGCATCGACCATCAGCAGCGCCGGGTGGCCGGTGCGGTTCATCGCCTGGCGCACCGGCAGCACATGGGTCATGCAGCTGGTCGATGTCTCGTTATGAACGACGCAGACGGCCCTGATCCTGTGGGACTTGTCGGCCGCCAGGCGTTCCTCGATGGCGGCCACGTCGGCGCCGCGGCGCCAGTCGGTTTCCAGCAGCACCGGCTCCAGGCCGAGCCGTTGCGCCATCTGTACCCACAGATGCGCGAACCAGCCGGTGTGGCTCATCAGCACCTGATCGCCGGGCGAGAGGGTGTTGAGCAGGGCGGCCTCCCAGGCGCCGGTGCCGGAAGCCGGAAAAATCGCGACGATGCCCTCGGTGCCGAAGATCTTGCGCAGATTGACCACGACTTCCCGCCCGATCGCGCCCCATTCGGGTCCGCGATGGTTGATCGGGGCGCGGTGCATGGCGCGCAGCACGCGGTCGGGCACGTTGGTCGGCCCAGGCGTGTGCAGGAAATGGCGGCCGGCTTGGTATTTGGACATCTTTGTTGCTCCTCGGGCGGGCGGACAGAAAGCACAGCTACGCCGGATTGCCAATCCGCCGGGGGCGCGGGGGAAGGGAAGCAAGGCCAGGGGCGCTGCCCCTGGACCCCGCTAAGGGCAAGCCCTTAGAACCCGCTACTGGTTTGGGAGTGCAAGGAGGGCCTACTCGGACCTTGCACGGTCTTGGCCGGCCCTCCTTGCACTCCCAAACAATGGAAGGTTTCCAAAGGGGAGCCTTTGGCGGGGGTCCAGGGGGCAGCGCCCCCTGGCCTTCCTTCCTTCCTCAATGGCCCGGCGCCATTGCAAAGCGGGTAGGGCTGGGCAAAGCATGGCGCGGATTAAGGAGACCTGAGCCATGAACGCACCGCTTCCCGCCGCGATCCTGACGGGCGATTCCAGCCTGGCAGCACGGCTGGCGCGGGAAATCCAGGGCGAGGTGCTGTTCGACCGGGCGAGCCGCGGACGCTACGCCACGGACGCGTCGATCTATCAGGTCGATCCGCTCGGCGTGATCGTGCCGGAGACGATTGCCGACGTGCAGGCGGCGTTCGGCATTGCCCGGGAATACGGCATTCCCGTGCTGGCGCGCGGCGGCGGCACCAGCCAGTGCGGCCAGACGGTGAACCGGGCGCTGGTGATCGACTGCTCCAAGCATCTGCGCCGGGTGCTGCATGTGGACGCGGACGGGCGGCGGGCGCTGGTGGAGCCGGGCCTGGTGCTCGGCCATCTGAACGCGGCTTTGCGCCCGCACGGGCTGTTCTTTCCGGTCGATCCTTCCACCCATGCGCGCTGCACCATCGGCGGCATGGCGGCGAACAATTCCTGCGGGTCGAAATCCATCCGCTACGGCCTGATGGCGGACAATGTCAGCGCCATCGACGCGATCCTGGCCGACGGCTCCCGCCACCGGTTCGGCGCGGCTGCCGGCAATCCGGGCGCGGATGCTCCGGCCGGCGTCGCCGAGCTGATCCAGCGGCTCCGCGCCCTGGGGGCAGCGGAGGCCGAGGAGATCGCCGCGCGGTTTCCCAAGCAGCTGCGCCGGGTCGGCGGCTACAACATCGACGCTCTGACGCCGGCGGCCCGCGCGGCGGGGCGGGACAATCTGGCGCGCATCCTGGTGGGATCGGAAGGCACGCTGGCGTTTTCCGCCGCGGTGGAACTGATCCTGCACCCGATCAAGCCGCGGAAGATCCTCGGCATCTGCCAGTTCCCGACCTTCCGCAAGGCGATGGAGGCGTCGCGCCACATTGTCGCGCTGGATCCGGAGGCGGTGGAACTGGTCGACCGGACGATGATCGACCTCGGCCGCTCCATCCCGATCTATCGGGATACGATCGACAAGATGCTGATCGGCGAGCCCGACAGCCTGCTGATCGTCGAGTTCCACGGCGACGCGGACGGCCCCCTGCTGGCAAAGCTCGATGAGCTGGAAACCCTGATGGGCGATCTGGGGCATGGACGAGCGGTGGTGCGGGCGACCGATGGCGGCTTCCAGGCGGCGATCGCCTCGGTGCGCGAAGCCGGGCTGAACATCATGATGTCGATGAAGGGGGACGGGAAGCCGGTCTCCTTCATCGAGGATTGCGCCGTCGATCTGGAGGATCTGGCCGATTACACCGAGCGGCTGAACAGCGTGTTCGAGCGGCACGGCTCGAAGGGCACATGGTATGCCCATGCCTCGGTCGGGTGCCTGCATGTGCGCCCGGTGCTGAACATGAAGAACCCGGCGGACGTGCGGAAGATGCGCGAGGTGGCCGAGGCGTGCTTCGCCCTGGTGCGCGAATACAAGGGATCGCACAGCGGCGAGCACGGCGACGGCATCGTGCGCAGCGAGTTCCACGAAACCATGTTCGGCCCGCGCATTGTTTCCGCCTTTGAGACGGTGAAGGACGCCTTCGACCCCGCCGGCATGTTCAATCCCGGCCGGATCGTGCGTCCGCCGCGAATGGATGACCGGACGCTGCTGCGCTATCCGCCGGGCTATGCCGCGGCGCCGGATTTCGCCCCGAAGCTGGATTGGTCCGACCATCCCGGCCCGCTCGGCGGCATGCTGGGTGCGGTGGAGATGTGCAACAACAACGGCACCTGCCGCGGCTTCGACGCTGGCGTGATGTGCCCGAGCTACCGGGCCACGCGCGATGAAATCCACCTGACGCGCGGGCGGGCGAACACGCTGCGCCTGGCGCTGACCGGACAGCTTGGCGCCGATGCGATGGCCTCTGATCCGGTGGCCGAGGCGATGGCGCTGTGCGTGTCCTGCAAGGCGTGCCGGCGGGAATGCCCGACCGGCGTGGACATGGCGAAGATGAAGATCGAGGTGCTGGCCGTTCGCGTCGACCGGCAAGGCGTGAGGCTGCGCGAGCGGCTGGTGGCGGATTTGCCGCGCTATGCCGGATGGGCGTCCCGGCTGGCACCGGTGCTGAACCTGCGTAACCGGATGGCGCCGCTGCGGCGGCTGACCGAACGCTGGCTGGGGTTGTCGGCGAAACGCAGCCTGCCGGAATGGCGGCGCGACGTGTTCCGCGACGAGGAGGCGGCGGCGGCGGCGGCGCCGAAGGGCGACGTGCTGCTGCTGGCGGACACGTTCAACCGGCACTTCGAGCCGGAGAATTTGCGCGCCGCCGTGCGGGTGCTGGCGGCGTGTGGGTATCGCGCCGTGGTGCCCGGCGCCGGCGGCCGGCCGCTTTGTTGCGGACGAACCTATCTGGCCGCCGGCATGGTCGACCGCGCCCGCGCCGAGGCGGCCCGGACCATGAAGGCGCTCGCCGGCGGATTGCCGGTGATCGGGCTCGAGCCGTCCTGCCTGCTGACCCTGCGCGATGAGTTCCGATCCCTGCTGCCCGGCCCGGCGGCGGACGATCTGGCCGGGCGGGCGATGCTGCTGTCGGAATTCCTGGCCAAGGTGAAGCCGGATCTGGCGCTGCGCCCGGTGGACGGCGTGGCGCATGTGCACGGCCACTGCCACCAGAAGAGTTTTGGCGCGTTTCCCGACGCGCTGGCCATGCTCGGCCGGGTGCCGGGCCTGCAGGTGAAGCCGGTCGCGTCGTCCTGCTGCGGCATGGCCGGCGCGTTCGGCTATCAGGCGGAGACCCACGATGTATCCGTGGCGATGGCCGAGCGCGACCTGATCCCGGCGATCCGCAAGGCGGGCGAGGGCGACATCGTGGTTGCGGACGGAACCTCCTGCCGGCACCAGATTCTGGATTTGTCGGGGCGGGAGGCAGTGCACTCGGTGCGGGTGCTGGACCGGGCGTTGGGGGAATGACGCCGCAGGATGTGCTGGCCTTCTGGTTCGCCGACGGGCCCGGCGTGTGGCGGGAGGCTTGGTTCAAGCGTACCGACCTGTTCGATACCGCTTGCCTGGACTTTCGGGATGCTCTCGCGGCGGCTTTGCGGGGCGCTTTGGATGGCTGGGCGGCCAACCCGCGCGGTGCCCTGGCGCTGGTGATCCTGCTGGATCAGTTCCCGCGCAACATCCATCGTGGCTCGCCGCTGGCCTTCGCCGCTGATCCGGCTGCGCGCGCGATCGCCGATGCGGCGATCGCGGCGGGGTTCGAGCGAGCCTTGACGCCGGTGGAGCGGGTATTTCTGTATCTGCCGTTCGAGCATTCGGAGAACCTGGCCGATCAGGACCGGTCCGTGGCGCTGTTCGAAACCCTGGCGGGTGAGCCGGACATGGCCCGGACCATCGATTACACCCACCGCCACCGCGATGTCATCCGCCGGTTCGGCCGCTTTCCACACCGCAATGCCATCCTTGGACGGACGAATACGCCGGCGGAGGATAGCTACCTGGCGGAGCCCGGCGCCGGTTTTTAGATGGCAGGCCTAGATCTGCTCGCTCTGCAGAAACTCGATCACCTCGCCATCGGGTCCGGCGACGAAGGCGATCCGTACTTCCACCAGCGGATCGTGCCGGGTGGTGGAGGTGCGCGGCGCCAGGCGTCCCTCCGCGCCGGCCGCCAGGGCCTTCGCGTAGGCGGCTTCGGTGTTGGCGACGCGCAGGCAAAAATGCAGCAGCGCGCCCTCGGTGCGCTCCTCGTCAGGGCGGCGGCGCCTTCCCTCCGATTGCACCGTCGAGCCCGGGCCGAAGATTTCGATGTAGCGCCCGTCGCCGGCGTCGAGGAAGGCGGCGCGGTCGATCCGGCCGGGCACGGCGAATTCGTAGTGAACCTTGAAACCGAGCCCCTCCGTATAGAACCGCAACGTGCGGTCGAAATCGCTGGCGCGGATCGCGACATGGTGGAAGGCGGGTGCCGTGCTGGACGGTTTCATCGTCAGGCCTCGATGGCTCGGGGGACCGCGACCCTGCGCGCTCGGTGGCCGAGGGGTCAATACGGCCTCACCAGATCATTTGCGCCTGCTTCTGGCTGTTCTTGCGCGGCAACTGGCGGGTGACCATGGTCCATTCGGTGACGGCCATGAAGCGTGGCGCCAGGAACTGGTAGCTGCGGACCAGCAGCGGCCAGAAGCCTTCATCGTGCATGTCGGTGATCCGGTCCCAGTCGCTCAGCAGCGGTTCCCAGGCACGCTGGCTGCGGTACAGCCAGTCGCGGTTGGAGCGGATGAAGGTGCGCTGGCTGTCGGCGTTGCGCAGGGCGGCCATCACTTCCCCGGTCTGGGCGTCCAGTTCCTCGAAGCGGGAGGCGATCTGCTTCAGGGCCGCGCCGGAGAGGCGGCGAACCTGGGTCAGGGTTTCCATCCGCGACGAATCGCTGCGCAGGCCCGGGGTTCCTGGCGCCAGCTTCTGTGTGACCGAGCGAACGCGGCGGAGCAGGCGGTCGCGCAGCGCCTCGATATAGGCGAGCTCCCGGGCCAGATCCTCCAGTCCGGAGACCACCTCGGTCGCGTCCGGCAGGCCGAGCGCGGCGGCGGCGTGGTCGAATGCTTCCTGCACCTGCTGGCGCAAGGCGGGGTCCTCGGCGGCTTGCATCAGGGCGTCCGCGTCCAGGTTCGCCTGTTCCCGGCCGGAACTCGCGCCCAGCCAGTGGACGAGCTGTAATTGCAGGCGGGTGGCGGCGAGTTTCAGGTGGATGGGATCGGGCTCCCAGCTGGCTTCCCCGGTACAGACCTCCGGCGGCAGCGCGTCGCCGATGCGCAGTCCCGTCACGTAGTCGAGCGATTCGGCGATCAGGCCGAGCATGCGGCCATCGGGACTGTCGTCCTCGATCCCGCATTCGTTCTGCAGGGCGCGCAACGGGATCGCGGCGTCCCGCTCGCCCAGCCGTATGACCATGACCGGCGTGTTGTCGGTTTCCGAGCGGCGGAAGAGGGGCCCCTTGATCTGGCTGAACAGGCGGTGATCCAGGGCGCAGATCGCGGGCGTTGCGTTATCGGATGGGATGGGGTCCGGCGCTGTTGCATTGGTTGGGGTCATGCCGGTTCCAGCTTCGTTCGGACGGGACGCGCGCCAGGAAGAGAGATCGGATACGGAAAGCGCTGCAGCGATGAGAGCAGGGTCGGGTGAAGGAAGTGCTAAGTCGCATGGCGGGCCATGGGACGAGGCGCAGGGTCTTGGAATTATCGCATGCCGCGCGATACAAATTTGCGGCACGAGCCAAAAAAACGCGCTGAAACTTAAGAACATCGCAGGCATTGGCATGGAATTCTGCGTGGCGTCGCAGTTGCCGGGATCATCCAATGTTTTTTGCCGCCGATGTCGCAGGGAATTCCAGCCGGTCCGGTCCGTCGCCCCAATCGGGCATGTCGTCCGGTGTGTCACCCGGGCCGGGGCCGATTTCGGCGACCGATCCGCGTGCGGAGGTAGCCGAGCAGCGGCGGCTGGAGCGGGATTTGCGCGATGCGGTTAAGCGGGAAGCGTTCCAGCTGCACTATCAGCCGCGGCTGGCCCTGCAGTCGGGGGCCGTGACCGGCGCGGAGGCGCTGATCCGCTGGCCGCATCGCCGCCGCGGCATGGTGCCGCCGATGAGCTTCATTCCGCTGGCCGAGCGCAGCGGGCTGATCCTGACCATCGGCGGCTGGGTGCTGCGCGCCGCCTGCCAGGAGGCGGCCGCCTGGGGCTCACCCGGGGCCCCGTTCTCCGCGCCATCGGTGTCGGTCAACGTATCGGCCCGACAGATCGCCGACGGGGTGCTGCTGCACCAGGTCGCGGCGGCGCTGGAGGCGTCGGGGCTGGCGCCGGAACGGCTGGAACTGGAACTGACCGAGTCGATGCTGATCCATATCGACCTCGATGCTCTGCTCGGCCTGTCGGCGCTGCGCGATATCGGCGTCGGGCTGGCGCTGGACGATTTCGGCACCGGCTATGCCAGCCTGGCGATGCTGCGCCGGCTGCCGCTGACGGTGCTGAAGCTGGACCGCTCCCTGGTGCACGGCCTGCCGCAGGAACGCGAGGACGCGGCGATCGTGCGCGCGGTGGTGGAGACCGGCCATGCCCTGGGGCTGCGGGTGGTCGCCGAGGGGGTCGAGGCCGCCGAGCAGCGGGAGTTCCTGACGCAGATCGGCTGCGACGAAGGGCAGGGCTATCTGTTCAGCCGTCCGCTGACCCCCGATCAGTTGCGCAAGGACACGCCGTTCAAGGCTTCGGCGTGACCTCAGATCGTGCGCTTCTGCACGCCCTTCAGCGCCATCTTGGGCTTTTTCGACGACAGGATCCGCGAATTGATCCCCTGCCAGCCGATCTCGCCGGATAGTCGGCCGTACTCGATCTTGGGGCAGCGGTTCATGATGACGCGGATGCCCTTCGCCTCGGCCTTGGCGGCGGCGGCCAGATTATGCACGCCGAGCTGCATCCAGATAACCTTGGGCGGCGTGGCCATGGCCAGCGCCTCATCGGTGATCCCGGCGGCGGCTTCGGAATTGCGGAAGATCTCCACCATGTCGACCGGTTCGGGCAAGTCCGCGAGGGAGCGATAGACCGGCAGGCCGACAATGGTCTGGCCGGCAAGGCCGGGATTGACCGGCAGCACCTTGAAGCCGCGCTCGGACAGATATTTGGTCACGATATAGCTGGGGCGAGCCGGATTGTTGGAGGCGCCGACCAGGGCGATGGTCTTCACCTCGGTCATGATCTGGCGGATCAACTGGTCGGGATAGCTATGATGCCGGGCGGCGGTGGCTTGCATGTCCATGCGCCGATCCTATCAGACCGCCATGCCGGCGCACCAGCCGCTGGACCAGGCCCATTGGAAATTGTAGCCGCCGAGCCAGCCGGTCACGTCCACGGCCTCTCCGATGGCATACAGGCCGGGCACGTCTTTGGCTTGCAAGCTCTGAGAGGACAGACCGCCGGTGTCGATCCCGCCGATGGTGACCTCGGCCTTGGCGTAGCCCTCGGTGCCGGAGGGGGTGAGGGTCCAACGCTTCAGCCTGTCGGCCAGGCGGTACAGGTCCTTGTCGGGGATTTCGCCGATCGGCCGTGCCGGATAGCCGGATTGCACCAGGGCCTGGGCGAGGCGTTGCGGCAGGGTTTCCGCCAGGACGGTTTTCAGCTCGGCCTTGGGCCGGGCGTGCTTGCGCGCCAGCAGCACGGCGCCGGCATCCTGCCCCGGCTGCAGGTCGAGCGTGACCGGCATCCCCGGCTGCCAGGGCGAGGAGATTTGCAGGATCGCGGGGCCGGACAGGCCACGATGGGTGAACAGCAGGCTCTCGCGGAAACTCTTGCGGTTGCAGGTGGCGATCACCTCGGTCGCCACGCCGGCGAGCTTCTGCATCAGGGCCAGTTCCTCGCCAGCGAAGGTCAGCGGCACCAAGGCCGGGCGGGGCGGCACCAGCTTCAGGCCGAACTGCTCCGCGACCTGATAGGCGAAGCCGGTGGCGCCCATCTTCGGAATGGACGGTCCGCCGGTGGCGAGCACCAGGGCGTCGGCGGTGAACTCGCCATGATCGGTGGCGACGCGGAAGCGGTCCGATCTGGCGATTTCGGTGATCCGGTGCGACAGGCGGACATCCACCCCGGCGGCGGCGCATTCGTCCAGCAGCATGGCGACGATGGCGCGGGCGGAGCCGTCGCAGAACAACTGGCCGAGGGTCTTTTCGTGCCAGGCGATGCGGTGCTTGTCCACCAAAGCGATGAAATCGTGCTGGGTGTAGCGGGCGAGGGCGGATTTGCAGAAATGCGGATTGTTGGAAAAGAACCGATCCGGCCTGGCGTCCAGATTGGTGAAGTTGCAGCGCCCGCCGCCGCTGATCAGGATCTTCTTGCCGGCCTGGTCGGCATGGTCGAGCAGCAGCACACGCCGGCCCCGCCTGCCTGCGGTGAAGGCGCAGAGCAGGCCGGCGGCACCGGCGCCGAGAATGATGACGTCGAAAGGACCGATGTTTCTATCCAAGCCGGCGGATGCGCCCGGCGGTCAGGCCGCCGTCGATCACCAGTTCCGATCCGGTCATGTGGGCGGACGCGTCCGAGGCCAGGAACAGCACGCCATTGGCGATTTCCTGCGGATCGGCCGGCTTGCCGAGCGGCACGGAGTTCCGCGCGATCTCGTCCGGGTCCAGTGGAGCATTGGCCCCGCCGCCGGCGGCGCTTGGCATCTTGGTCCAGATCGGCGTGACGATGATACCGGGATGGACGGAGTTCACCCGGATATTGTCCTCGGCGATCGCGCATTCCAGCGCGATGGATTTGGCGAACAGCCGCACCGCACCTTTCGATGCGCTGTAGCCGGCCAGGCCCGCCGAGCCGCGCAGCCCGGCAACCGAGGACATCATGATGATGGAACCTCCGCCGGAGCGGCGCATGGCCGGAATGCCGTATTTCGCCGTCAGGAACACGCCATCCACATTCACCGCGTTCTGCCGGCGAAAATCGGCCAGGCTCATGTCGATGGCGGTGCCCATGATGGCGATGCCGGCATTGGCGACCAGGATGTGCAGGCCGCCGAAGGCCCTTTCCGTGGCGGCGATGGCGCCCGGCCAGCCGGCCTCGTCGGTGACGTCCTGGTGCAGGTAGATCGCCTGGCCTCCGGCGCCGCCGATCTCCGCCACCAGCGCGTTGCCGCGCGCGTCATCGAGGTCGGTGACGACGACCTTCGCCCCCTCGCGCGCCAGCGTGCGAGCGCAGGCGGCGCCGATGCCGGAGGCGCCGCCGGTGACGAACGCCACCTTGTCCTGGACTTGTCCCATTTGAACTCCCAATGATGGGGGGCTTCAGGCCCCGTCTGCGTAATCCGTGATAACCACGTTGTCGGTTGCGGTGTCCAATACCGCGAAGCTGAGCTGGCGGCCATTGCGGCTGTCGCGGGCATCGCCGGCGGAGCCGGGATTGATCACCAGCACTTTGCCCACCCGTTCGGCCATCTGGTAGTGCGTGTGGCCATACAGCACGTAGTCCGCATCGACCTCGCCGAAGCGCTTGATCTGGGAGCTGGTGGGATGCACGTAGGAACCACGTGGCTCCCACGGCGTGGAATGCACCATCAGCACCTTCTTGTTGCCGAACGTCAGGTCGCGCCGGTGCGGCTGCTCGGCCATCCAGCCGAGCAGGGATCTGTCGATCCATTCGGCTTCCCGCGCCCGCACGCCGGAGGGGGAAAGGAAGCCCTCCTCGTGATTGCCCAGGATCACAT
Source organism: Rhodospirillales bacterium (assembly GCA_037442565.1). Classification (GTDB taxonomy): domain Bacteria; phylum Pseudomonadota; class Alphaproteobacteria; order Acetobacterales; family Acetobacteraceae; genus PALSA-911. Next base: position 64,933 of record JBBIQA010000001.1, on the reverse strand, counting down.
GCGCGCCGATGTCCCGCAGGTAGCGGATCACGTCGTTGGAAAACCGGTATTCATAAATGGAATCGCCGAGGCAGAGCAGCTCGTCGATATCCCCCATCATCTCCACCGCCCGCTTCAGGCCGACGATATTGCAATGTACGTCCGAGACGATGCCGAGCTTCAATGCGTTGTTTCCGTGAACTGGGGGAGATTAATGCGCGGGCACGATTGAGGCCGGATCGGCCCCGACGCGGCCCTCGCCGTCCGCCGAGGCGTGGGCGAGCTGAAAGTCGTAGCGCACGCCGGGCAGGCCCGGGATTGGGCAGGCGGGGTCTTTCGGAACGATGGAAACCACCAGGGAGTTCGACACACCGAACACGGTGTCGCTGGCGATATTGTCGTCGTCGCCGAAGTACAGCGCCGTGACCAGTTCGCGAAAGCCGGGCGCGCCGATCAGGAAGTGGATGTGTGACGGGCGCATGCCGTGCCGCGCCTGGGTGTGCACCATTTTGCCGACCGGGCCGTCCATCGGGATGGAATAGCCGAGCGGACGGACGGTGCGGAAATAATAGTTGCCCTGGGCATCGGCACGAAAATTGCCGCGGGCGTCCATCGTGTCGGGATCGTTCGCCTGCAGGTCGTACAGGCCGTGCGCGTCGGTCTGCCAGACCTGGACCGTGGCGTGCGGGATCGGCTGGCCATCCTTGTCCACCACGCGGCCGTGCACCACGATTTCCCGCGCGCCGGGCTCGCGCACGATCTGCGCCCCGGACGGCAGTTCGGGCGCGCCGTCGCGATAGAACGGGCCGAGCAGGCTTGTCTGGGTGGCGGGCTCGGTGGCGGTCTTGTCGTGCAGGGCGTTTACCAGGGCGGAGACGCCGAGCACGTCCGACAGCAGGATGAATTCCTGGCGGATCGGGGTGGAGGCGTGACCGACGGCGGTGAGGAACTTGATGCCCTCCAGCCATTCTGCGGGGGTCAGGTTCACCTCCCGGGCGAAGGCATGCAGATGGCGGACGGCGGCCTCCATGATCTGGCGCAGCCGCGGGTCGGTCGTCCGGGCCATCTGTTCCAGCACCGCGTCGGTGACGGTGAACTCGTCCAGATCCTGCATGGTTGGGTTCCTGTTGGATGATGTCCCTTCGAATATAGGCGATCGCGCCGGGACCTGCGACCCCGGGGGCGGGAACCGCCGGGGTGCTGGCGCGCGGGCGCCACCTCGCCTAGGCTGAAAGCAACGATAACGAACTGGGAGGATAACGGATCATGCTGCAACGCCGCATTTTTGGCCGCCTGGTTGCCGGGACGCTCGCCGCCTCCGCGCTGCCCGCGATGGCCCAGCCGCAGGGCAAACCGATCACCATCGGCTTCGGCATGGCGCTGACCGGCGGCCTGGCGCCGAACGGCAAGGCGGCGCTGCTGGCCATGCAGCTTTGGGAGGAGGAGGTGAACGCCAAGGGCGGCCTGCTCGGCCGGCCGGTGAAGCTCGTGTACTACGACGACCAGTCCAACCCCTCCACCGTGCCCGGCATCTACACGAAGCTGCTGGACGTGGACAAGGTGGATCTGGTGACCAGCGGCTACGCCACCAACATGGTGGCCCCGGCGATGCCGGTGGTGATGCAGCACAACCGTACCTTCTTCGCGCTGCTCGGCCTGGCGGTGAACAGCGAGTTCCACTACCCGAACTATTTCAGCATCGGCCCCACCGGCGGACCGAAGCCGAAGGAAAGTTTCTCACGCGGCTTCTTTGAAGTGGCGATGGCGCAGAACCCGAAGCCGCAGACCGTCGCCATCGTCGGCGCGGACGCGGAATTTCCGCGCAACGCGCTGGATGGCGCGCGATCCGTCATCAAGGAGAAGGGACTGAAGATCGTCTACGACAAGACCTATCCGCCGAGCACGGCGGACTACACGCCGATCATCCGTGCGATCCAGTCGGTCAATCCGGATCTGGTGTTCGTCGCCTCCTATCCGCCCGACAGCGTGGGCATGATCCGGGCCGCCAGCGAGGTAGGGCTGAAGACCAAGCTGTTCGGCGGCGGCATGGTGGGTTTACAGTCCACCGCCATCAAGATGCAGCTTGGCCCGCTGCTGAACGGCATCGTGGATTACGATTTCTGGCTGCCGACGCCGGCCTTCGCGACGCCGGAGGCACTGGACATGCTGAAGCGCTATCAGGCGAAGGCGGCCGGTGCCGGGGTGGATCAGCTGGGCTACTACCTGCCGCCGTTCGCCTATTCGCTGATGCAGGTGCTGCAGCAATCGGTGGAGGCGACCAAGAGCCTGGATGACGAAAAACTGGCCGCCTATATGCGGAAAACAATTTTCAAGACCGTGGCCGGCCCGATCCAGTTCAACGACCAGGGCGAATGGGTGGAGGCGCGGGTGCTGGAGGTGCAGTTCCAGAACGTGACGGGTAACGGCATCGAGCAGTTCCGCGATCTGAACGCCGAGAAGATCCTCTGGCCGCCGGCTTACAAGACCGGGGATGCGATGTACCCCTATAGCGATGTGAAGAAGTAGGCGGGACCCGACCGGCGGGGCGGTGGGTTCGCTGCCGCCGGGTATCGCCGTTGCGCGTTGCGGACGGTTTTACGCATCGGCCGGACGCCTGTAGGCTCGGGCCATTGCGGTCTGGATGTGACTGGCTGGCGCGTGGGAGGGAATCTCGCGCGCGGAGGCTGTCCGTGACCGAAAGAGCCGATCCGGCGCATCAGGAGCAAATCCATGCAGGACGACGACCTTCGGGCTTCCGGCAATATTGAAGACCGTCGCGGCATGGGCGGTGCGACCAAGGGCGGGCTTGGCATCGGCGCCATCGTGATCCTCACCTTGCTCGGCTGGGCCACGGGGATCGATCCGCGGATGCTGATCGGCGGGGCGGAAATGGTCACCGGCGGCAACGGACCAGCGGTTTCAGCACCCGGCCAGAAGGGCGTGCCGACCGACCAGATCGGCAATTTCGTCGCCAGGGTGCTGGGTGAAACCGAGGATGTCTGGACGCAGCTACTGCCGCAGCAGGCAGGAAAGCCCTACGAAAAGCCGATCCTGGTCTTGTTTTCCGGGGTGACGCAATCGGGCTGCGGAACGGCGCAATCCTCCATGGGGCCGTTCTATTGCCCGCTGGATCACAAGCTGTATCTGGACACGTCGTTCTTCCAGGATATGCAGCGTAGGTTCGGCGGGGGTGGCAACTTCGCCTACGCCTATGTGATTGCGCATGAGGTCGGGCACCATGTGCAGAACCTGATCGGGCTGCTGCCGAAGGTGCAGCAGGCGGAACGGCAGACCGACAGGCGGTCTGCCAATGCGTTGTCGGTACGGACCGAATTGATGGCGGATTGCCTGGCGGGGGTGTGGGCGTATCACATGAACCAGCGCCACCAGAACATCGATCAGAACGATGTGCGCCAGGCGGTGACGACGGCGTCCGCGATCGGCGATGACCGGCTGGCCCAGCAATCCGGCCGCGGCGCGGTGGTGCCGGATAGTTTCACCCATGGCTCGTCGGAGCAGCGGGTGCAATGGCTGACCGCCGGGCTGCAGAGCGGGCAGGTGAAAGCGTGCAATACGTTCGCGAATTAGTGTGAATGGGCTCCGGATCGCGCCGCGCTGCGTCCGGGCTGCGGGCTACAGACCCAGATAGAATTTCCGGATCTGTTCGTTGTCATTCAGCGCTTCGGCCGAGGCGCCCTCGAACACGATCTCCCCATGCACGATCAGATAGCCGGCATCGGCGATGCGGATGGCCTGGGTGAAATTCTGCTCTGCCATCAGCACCGTCAGGTTGAAGGTGTCTTTCAGTTCCTTGATCTTCTCGATCGTACGGCTGACCAGCAGAGGCGCCAGCCCGACGGAGGGTTCGTCGATCAGCAGGATGCGCGGATCGGACATCAGGGCGCGGGCCAGGGCCAGCATCTGCTGCTCGCCGCCGCTCATGGAACCGGCGAGCTGGCCGCGGCGTTCGGACAGCCGGGGGAAGGCCTCGTAACAGAATGCCAGGTTGCGGGCGATCGAGGCTCGGGCGGATTGCCGGTAGGCGCCGAGCAGCAGGTTCTCGGTCACCGACAGTTTCGGGAACAGCCGGCGGCCTTCGGGCACGAAGGCGATGCCGAGATCGACGATGGCTTGCGTGGACAGCCCAACCAACTCGTGCCGTGCGCCGTCGATCTCGGCGACGATGCTGCCGACGGTGGGGGTGACCATGCCCATGATGCTTTTCATCAGCGTGGACTTGCCGTTGCCGTTGGTGCCCAGCAGCGCCACGGTCTGCCCGGCCGTGACGTTGAGCGACACGCCATTCAGCACACGGATCGCGCCGTAGCCGGCATCCACGCCGGAAATGGTGAGGCTACTCGCCAAGATAGGCTCGCTCCACTTCTGGGTTGCGCACAACCTCGGCGGGCAGGCCGTCGGCGATCTTCTTGCCGGCGACCAGCACGACCAGGCGCTGGGAGAACTGCATGACCGCGCGCATGATGTGCTCGATCATGATGATGGTGACGCCCTGCTCGTTCAGCCGGATCAGCAGGGCGAGGATGTCGTCCACCTCCGCATGCGACAGTCCGGCCATCGCCTCGTCAGCGATCAGCAGCTTGGGATCGGAGGCCATGGCGCGGGCGAGTTCGAGCTTGCGCATCTCGATCTGGGTGAGATCGCGCGGCATCTTTTCCGATTTTTCCGCAAGGCCCACCATGGCGAGAAGATCGTTGCAGCGCCGCGCTATATCGCCGGCGGGAACCTGTTTGAGAGGCCGGGCATTGACGGTGTATTCGATGGGGATGCGCAGGTTCTCGGCCACCGACAGGCTGTTGAACGGCCGCGGCAGCTGGAAGCTGCGCGCGAAGCCGAGGCGGGTGCGCTGGTGCGCCGGCAGGCCGTTCATCTGCCGGCCGTCGAACTGCACGCTGCCGGTTTCGTTGCGCAGCGTGCCGGACAGGCAGTTGACCAGCGTGCTCTTGCCCGAGCCGTTCGGGCCGATCAGGCCGACGCGCTCGCCGGCCTCGATGTCGAGGTAGATGGCTTCCAGCGCGACGAAGCCGCCGAAGCGCTTGCCGAGGTTCTGCACCGACAGCAGGGGCTCCGGGCTCACCGCCTCATCCCCCGTCCCTTGCCGCGGACCAGGCCGATCAGGCCGTTCGGCGCGATGACGACGAAGGCGACCAGCACCACGCCGACGATCAGCAGATTGAGCGCGGAGGAGATCGTGACGGTGGCGACCTGCTGCAGCGTGCCCAGCAGCACGGCGCCGATGACGGGGCCGAGCCAGCTCGCGGTGCCGCCGATCAGCGGCATGGCGATGGCGTTCACCGCATAGGCCAGGCTGAAGCCGGAGGCGGGGTCGAGATAGGTCACGTAATAGGGCAGGGGGGCGCCGGCCATTCCCATGAAGGCGCCGGACAGCGTGGTGGCCAGCAGCTTCAGTTTCAGGGTGGGCACGCCCGCGGCCTCGGCGGCGGCCTCGTCGTCGCGGATCGCGGCGAAACCGTAGCCGAGGCGCGAACGCTCGATGCAGCGGGCGGTGAACACCGCGATCACCGCCAGGGCGAGCATGACCAGGAACAGGTATTCAACGTAGTCCATGGCGAAATACTGGGTGGCGCGCGGGCGCAGGATGTAGGCGCCGCGCGAGCCGCCGACGAAATCCCAGTTGATGATCAGGGTCTGCACAACGACCGACAGGGCCAGCGTGGCGATGGAAAAGAACGAGCCGCGCAGGCGCAGCGTGAGGTAGCCCATGCCGAGGCCGACCATCCCCGAGACCAGGCCGCCGATCACGATCAGCACCGGAATGGGCACCGGCATGGTCTTGTGAACAACAACGGTGCTGTAGGCGCCGAGGGCGAGGAAGGCAGCGGTGCCGAAATTAACGTAGCCGGTGTAGCCGCCCAGGATGTTCCAGGCGGTGGCGAGCACGATGTATTGCAGCACCACGTAGCCGGCGAAGAACACATAGGAATTACCCGCGAGCCTGGCGCCGCCGAAGGTGGCGGCGGCGACCAGCATGGCGATCAGCAGAAAGGGCAAGGCGCGCATGCGTCAGCGCCCGAAGATGCCGGCGGGGCGCACGGCCAGCGTCAGCAGCAGGAAGCCGAAGCCGACCGCGGGGGTCCAGGACGGGCCGTAGAAGGTGGAGGTCAGGCTTTCGACGATGCCGAGCGCGAGGGCGGCGACCACCATGCCGGGAAAGCTGCCAAGGCCGCCCATGACGCAGATGGCGAAGATGCGGCCGATATAGTCGCGCGCGATGGATGGCTCGACCGGCTGGATGACGATCAGGATGGCCCCGGCGACCGAGGCGGTGGCGATGGAGATGCCGAAGGCGATGCGCTTGATGCGGATCGGGTCCGCACCCATCAGCCGCAGCGCCCCCTGGTCCTGCGCCACGGCGAGGATGGCGCGGCCGAGGAAGCTGCGCGACAGGAACACCTGCAACAGCCCGATCAGCCCCAGCGAAACCACGAACGGCACCAGCAGGCGCAGCGGCAGCTCGATCGGGCCGATATGGATGCTCGGGCCGATATAGACCGCGTCGACCAGGCGGTAATCGACGCCGAAGATGAGCACCAGCGCGACCTCGGTGATGAACAGCAGGCCGAAGAAGAAGGCGAGGCCGCGCAGCGCCTCGTCGCCTCGTCGTTCGAACGAAACGTGGTAGATCTGGTAGATGCCGATCCCCAGCAGGTAGAACGCCGGCATCGCGACCAGGCTGGCCAGGATCGGGTCCACGCCGAGCAGTGTATTTGCGGTGTAGGCGATGTAGGAGCCGAGGACGATGAAGGCCGGGTGGGCGATGTTGACGATGTCCAGCATGCCGAACGAGATTGCCACGCCGATCGTTACCGCCGCGTAGAAACCGCCGAGCAGCAGGCCTGACAGGATGGCGTTGCCGAACAAATCGAAGGAGAAATCCATCGCTTCGTTAGCCGCCTGCCAAACGGATGCCCGGCCGGGCGCATCGGCGCACGTGTCGCATGTGCGGAATCGCTATCGGTGCCTCCCCCATTCGTTGCTTGCTCGGCTTTGCGCCGAGTCACCCACGCAATGTGACCAATCCTTGCATTGTTGGCTAGGGCCTACGGTTCGGGGTTTACCCGGACCAGCACCTTGCCGAAATTCTTGCCGTCCAGCATCGAGATCAGCGCGGCCGGCGCGTTCTCCAGCCCGTCGGTGATGTCCTCGCGGTAGCGCAGCCTGCCGGCGCGGAGCCATTCCAGCGTGTCCTTGAAGAAGGCGTCGCGCATGAAAGCGTAGTCGCTGGAGATGAAGCCGCGGATCGCCAGACGCTTGGTGAGGATCGCTCGCATCAAGGCGGGCACCTGGTTGGGACCGGCGGGCAATTCGGTGGCGGTGTATTGCGAGATCAGGCCGCAGACCGGCATGCGGGCGAAATCGTTGAGCAGCGGCAGCACCGCCTCGAAGACAGGTCCGCCGACATTCTCGAAATACACATCGATGCCGTTCGGACAGGCGGCGGCGAGATCGGCGGCGAAGCTGGGGCTGCGATGGTCGAGGCAGGAATCGAAGCCGAGTTCGTTGCGCACGAAGGCGCATTTGTCCGGCCCGCCGGCGATGCCGATGGCGCGCGCTCCCTTGATGCGGGCGATCTGGCCGACGAGGGAACCGACGCCACCGGATGCCGCGGCGACCACGACCGTTTCCCCCGGCTGCGGCTTGCCGATGTCGAGCAGGCCGGCATAGGCGGTGAGGCCGTTGCCGCCGAGCACGTTGAGGCTGAGCGAGCTTGGGCCCCAGGCGGGGTCGATCTTCTGCACGCCGGCGCCGGGCAGCACGGCATAGTCCTGCCAGCCGCCCTGGCCGAGCACGAGGTCGCCTTCCTTCAGGCCCGGATGATTGGACGCGATGACCTGGCCGACGGTTCCGCCGACCATCATTTCACCGAGTCCCACCGGCGGGGCGTAGGATTTCTCGTCGCGCATGCGCCAGAACATGTAGGGCGCGAGGGAGAGCCAGAGCGTCCGGGTGAGCACTTCGCCGGGGCCGGGTTCGGGAACCTCGCTGCTGACCGTGCGGAAGTTGGCCGCCGTCGGGCGGCCGGTGGGGCGGGATGCGAGGACGATGCGACGATTGATGGGGGCGTTCATGATTTATGCCTGCGTTTGAGTGATGTCTTGCCAGAGCAGGCGGGTTTCCCGGTTGGGGTCGGCGATGACGGACCAATTGGTGTCCAGGATCATCGTTTCGCGCGTGCGGGTGTCGTAGGCGGGCCAGTGCGGGATGGCCGCATTGTCCGGCGTGCCGTTGCGCGCGAAGGCGGCCCAGGTGGTGGACATCCGGGCGGCCAGTTCGTGCGCTTCCGGGCTGCGGTCCGTGGAGCCGACATGATCCAGCGTGTCGAAGGTGAAGGGAACGTCCATCGCATGCGGCGCCTTCAGCCGCCCGCCATGCACCGGCGTCTCCCAGTTGAAGGCGTACATGTAAACCGGGGCGCCGCCTTGGACGGCCTTGCGCTGGGCCAGGGTGAGCGAGCGGATGCGGAAATTGGAATCCGTCAGGATGGCGATCAGCAACTCGGCCGGATTGGTTGCGGGATGCAGGCGCTTGTACAGTTCGATCACGCGGTCCGTATCGGCTCCGGCGACGGCGGCCACGCGGGCGCGCATTTCCGTCTCGCTCAGGGTGCGGTGCCAGACCTTGTCGTCCGGCGCCAGGAAGATCGCCATCTCGTCCTTCATGTCGCCGATCATCAGCGGGATGTTTGTCGAAATGTCCGGGGCGATCGGGTCGAAGGGCTGGCACGGCACGATGCGCCCATCGACCACCGGGCCGAAATTGTAGCGGTCGAACAGTTTGTGCTCGGTCGGGCCGATGGCCTTGGAGGCCGGCGCGATGGCGGCGAGGAGTCGCGGGATGGGCAGCATCTGCAGTTCGGGCAACTGGCCGGCGCGGAGGCCGAGGACCTTCAGCACGGCCTCGGCCAGGCGGCTGGCGCGGTCCCGGTCGATCAGGCGCACCGCGGCGCCGCTTTGGATGATGGCGCGGTGGAACAGGCCCTGCGCGGCCGGCATCGCCATCAGGGTGCTGACCTTGGCGCCACCGCCGGACTCGCCAAAGATCGTGACGTTGGCGGGATCGCCGCCGAATGAAGCGATGTTGTCACGAACCCAGTGCAGGGCGGCGAGCATGTCCAGCGTGCCGGCATTGCCCGAACCGGCGAATTCGGGACCGCCGATTTCCGCCAGATACAGATGGCCGAAGATATTCAGGCGCTGGTTGACGGTGACGACCACCACATCGCCGCGGCGGCAGAGCGAGTTGCCCTGGGTGCGCCGCGAATTGGCCGAGCCGTAGGAGAAGGCGCCGCCGTGAAACCAGACCATCACCGGGCGCTTGCCGGATGTGCCTGGGGTCCACAGGTTCAGCGTCAGGCAGTCCTCGCCTTCCGGCGTGGTGTCCGGGGCGCCGGAGAAATCGGCCATCTCCGGGCGGCGGCTGACGCCGTCGAGCGCCTGCGGCGCGTGGCCCTGGTAGTGCAGCGCATCGCGCACGCCGGCCCAGGGCTGGGCGGGCTGCGGCGGCAGGAAGCGGTTGCGCCCGGCGGTGGACGCGCCATAGGGGATGCCACGGAATGCGAGGATGCCGGCCTCGTCGGCGCCGCGCAGTTTTCCCGTTGTGGTTTCGACAATCGGGTCGGTCGCGGGGCGGGAAGGCGGGCGGCCGGTCCCGCCGGGTGCGGCATCGTTCATGGTGGTTCCTCCGAAGCGTTACCGGGATCATGGCGCCACGCGGCGGTGGTGTCGAATGGGCTGAGGGGAGGCTGGCTTTTGCCGGACGGCTGGCTATCCTTCCTTCGGCCGAGGCGGGGGAAACCCGCCCGGCAATGGGGGAAGGAGCGAATGTCGTGAGCCAGAGCCATCCGATCAGCGCGACCGACGCATGGCTGTCGCGCCGCAACGAGGCGATCCTGGAGCCGGATCTGCCGATCATCGATCCCCACCATCATCTGTGGATCCGCGATGGCGAGCCGTATCTGATGCCGGAACTGCTGGCGGATCTGTACAGCGGCCACAAGATCACCCACACGGTATTCGCCGAGTGCCACTCGATGTATCGCGCGCAGGGACCGGTGGAGATGCGCCCGGTGGGGGAGACCGAGTTCGTCTGCGGCGTGGCGGCGATGAGCGAGAGCGGCGGGTTCGGGCCGTCGCGCGCCTGCGCGGCGATCTTCGGCGGCGTGGACATGATGCTGGGCGCGGCCGTGGAGCCGGTGCTGGAGGCGCATATCCGTGCCGGGGGCGGGCGGTTCCGCGGCGTGCGGTATTCCACCGGCTGGGATGCGAGCGAGAAGATCCGCTCCATCGTGCCCGAGGCGCACCGCCTGGCGCATCCGCAGGTGCGCGCGGCGATGAGCGTGCTGCACCGCATGGGACTGTCCTTCGATGCCTGGCTGTATCATCCGCAGCTGTCGGATATCTCCGAACTTGCGGCGGCGTTTCCGGACATGACGATCATTCTGAACCATGTCGGCAGCCCGATCCTGGGCGGGCCGTATGCCGGACGGCGCGATGCGGTGTTCGCCGATTGGAAGGCGGCGATTTTCGACGTGGCGAAGCATCCGAACGTGGTGGTGAAGCTGGGCGCGCTGCCGATCCGGCTGCCTGGCGGCACCTATGACCGGGAGATGCCGCCATCGTCCGAGGAGGTGGCGGCAGCCTGGCGGCCATATCTGGAAACCTGCATCGAGGCGTTCGGGCCGCGGCGCGGCATGTTCGAGAGCAACTTCCCGGTGCAGCGGCGCTGGTGCAGCTATCAGGTGGTCTGGAACGCCTTCAAGATCATCGCCGCCGGCATGTCGGAAGGCGAGAAGGCCGATCTGTTCAGCGGCACCGCCGCGCGCGCCTATCGGATCGCGCCGCTGGCCTTGCCTTAAGCTGGCCTTGCCTTAAAGGGAACGCGTCTCTCCGCCATCCACATCGATCAGCGCCCCCTGCACGAACGACGCCTGTCCCGACGCCAGGAACGCGGTCATGGCGGCGATCTCGTCCGGCCGGCCGAAGCGTTCCGTGCGGCAAGCCTCCAGCAACCGATCCGCTGCCTGATCACGAGAGATACCCTGGTCGGCGGCGATACGGTCGAAATTGCGCACCAGCCTCTCGGTGGCGATGTGGCCGGGGTTGATGGCGTTCACCCGCACGCCGTCGCCAACGCCGCGATCGGCCATCGCCTTGGTGAAATACAGAATGGCGGCATTCACCGAGCCGCCGATGGTGAATTCCTCCGATCCCGCCCGCGCGCCGATGCCGGCGATGTTGATGATCGCGCCGCGGCTGTCGCGCAGATGCGGCCAGGCGGCGCGGGTCATGCGGACATAGCCGTGGAATTTCAGGGCGTAGCCGTCCTGCCAGTCATCGTCGGTTAGTTTCAGGAAATCGCCGCGCTTGGTGGCGCCGGCGTTGTTGACCAGGATGTCCAGCCGTCCGAAGCGGGCGACGCAGCGGGCGATGGCGTCCTGCGGAACGGATGGATCGCGGAAATCGCCGGCGTAGACCAGCGTGCCGACCTGGGATTGCGCGCCGATGGCGGCGGCGACCTGGTTCAGCCTCGCCTCGTCACGCGCGGCCAGGCAGACATCGACGCCTTCGCGCGCCAGTTCGATGGCGATGGCCTCGCCGATCCCGCGGCTGGCGCCAGTGATGAGCGCGACTTTTCCGGACAGGCCTAGATCCATCGTGTTTCCTCCCGATCACCGGTCCTCGATCACCGCTCGTCTGCCGCCCGCCGGCCGGGGATCGTTCCGGCCGCATTGCCTTCGATCGGTCAGTGCGAGAACAGCACCGGCACGGTCATTTCCGTCAGCAGCGTGCGGGTGACGCCGCCGAAGGCCAGTTCGCGCATGCGCGAATGGCCGTAGGCGCCGGCGACGATCAGTTCGGCGCCGATGTCGGAGGCATAGGACAGCAGCGCCTCGCCGTCCGGAATGTCCCGCGCGACGGTGTGCGCGGCTTCCGTCTTCACGCCGTGGCGCGCCAGGTGCAGCGAGATGTCGGCCGAGGGAACGTCGCCGTGCCCGTCGATGCCGGTTTCCGGGTTGATCGACAGCACCGTCACCTTCTGTGCCGCCTTCAGCAGCGGCAGCGCGTCGTTGACGGCGCGGGCGGCTTCGCGGCTGGCGTTCCAGGCGACCAGGACATGTCTGGTGATCGTGTCGAACTTGCCGGCATACGGAACCACCAGCGCGGGCCGGCCGGCCGACATCAGCACCGATACCGGAATGTGGTCGCTGCCGTCCGATTGCGGTTCGTGGCGGTTGGGCTGGCCGACGATGGCCAGATCGGCGTAGCGCGCGTGCAACGCCACCATCGCGGCGGGGTCGCCTTCCACCACGCGCCACTCGCCGTCGAGCCCTTCCTGACGGATGCGCTCGCGAAACGCTGCCTCGATCGGGGCGATCCGCTCCAGCGCCTCCTGCCGCAGCGTCTCGATCAGGTCTTCCGGGCCGGGCGAGGCGACGGTCATGGAATAGCCGTAGAACATCGAGGCGGCCGGGAGGTTGATGGCGTGAACCCCGCTCAGGTGCGCCCCGCTGACGGCCGCCAGCCGAACCGCGAGGTCGAGCCGGATGGAGCTGCGCGGCGTGTCGTCCAGGTGGACCAGAATATCCTTGTACGGCATCGAATTCTCCCTCGGGGCCTGTTTCTGTTTCTAGGATAGCGCCTTATCCGCGATCCCCGGCATTGCGCCAGATCAATCCGGACTAATCAATGGCCGGCTTTGCTCAATGGCCAGCCTTGCCCGGCGGTATCCTGGCAGGGTCATTCGTTCGGCGCGATGATACGGGCGATCAGCGCCTCATAGTCGCGAATGTAGTCGTCCATGGCCAGATGCGCCTCGGCGTAGCGCCGGGCCCCGGCACGAAGCCGCTTGGACAGGGCGTCGTCCTCGATCACCTTCAGGATCTGGCGGGCCAGGGCCTTGGTGTCGAAGAACGGCACGAGCAGGCCGTTGACGCCATGGGTGACGAACTCGCGCACCGGCTCGGTGTCGGAGCCGACCACGGCGCAACCGCTCGCCAGAGCCTCGCGTAGCGACCAGGAGGCGACGAAGGGGTAGGTGAGGTAGACATGCGCGTCCGAGCGCTTCAGCAGGGCCAGGTACGTTGCGTAGTCGACCCGGCCGGGGAAAACGACGCGACTGAGGTCGATCTTGCCGCCAAGCTCGGCCAGCATGGTTTCACGCCAGGTGCCGCTGGCCGGCGCGGCGCCGTAGCTGACGCCGTCGCCGCCGACGATGACCACGCGCAGATCCTTGCGCGCCTTCAGCAGCAGCGGCAGCGTTCGCATCAGGACGTGGAAGCCGCGATACGGTTCCAGGTCGCGCGCGACATAGGTCACCAGCTTTTCCTGCGGGCCGATCGTCGTGCCGCCGATCTTCAGCCGCGCCTTGCGGGCCTTGGCGCTGGGCGCGCAGGCCGCGAGATCCACGCCCTCGGGCAGCAGGTGGATCTGCTCATGCGCCCAGTCCGGATAGGTGGAACGCTGCCATCGCGTGGGTGTCTGGCCGTGCTGGCCAAGGTTCAGGGCCAGATGGTTGACGGCGTTCTTGGCCCGGATGCGGGGAAATTCGGCAACCGGGATCGGGAATTCGGTGTCGAACCCGACATCGACACCGTCGGTATGGTAATAGAATTCCATGTAGCCGAGCATCGGCGCGTCGGGCCAGACATCCGGCAGGTTGAGCATCTCGCCCCAGCCGTGATGGCCGATGATGATGTCCGGAGTGAAGCCGAGCTGCTTCAGGTTGCCGGCGGTCTGCGCGACCATTTCCGCCCGGCGCATCGCGGCATCGAATTCCCGCGCCGCCCAGTGGGTTTCGGGTGAAACCGGCGGCGGCTTGCGGTAGGGCACCTTGCGCACGCCGGAGATCACGTTGGGGTTCGGTTCCGACAGGAACACGACCTCATGCGTCTTCGCTTTCGCCAGGTGGCGAACGAGGTGCAGGAACTGCCCGGGGAAGTTCTGATGAACCAGCAGGAACTTCATCGGGGCAGGCGCCGTGACCCCATGCGGCGCCTAGGACCGTGCCAGCCTGAAATCAGCATGGTTGCGTGGGTCCCGCGGCCTCAGCGGGCCCGTGTGCCCGATGGCGAGGGGCGCTTCGCCGCTGCGCTGGGCCTGGCTTTGGCCGCCGGTTTCGCCGCGGCGGGTTTGGACGGTGCGGCCGCCTTTCCCTTGGCGACCGGCTTTGCAGGCGCGGACTTCGCCATGGGCTTCGCCTTGGCCGGCACCATCCGCGCGGCTGCTGGCGTGGCTTGCACCGGCGGGGCCGCCTGGGCTTTCGCATGTGCTGGCGCTGGTGCCGGCGTCGCCCTACGGGCTGCCGCTTTGGGCTCGATGATGATCTGGAAGGCTTCCAGCGGGGCCAGGCTCTCCGCCTCGCAGGCGGCGCCGGCCGGCAGCGGGCCGACCTGCGTGCCGTCGATGAAGCTGGCGTGGCAGACGCAGTCATAGCGTTCGGCCGCGTCCCCCTTCAGCCGCAGCCGCAGGCCGAGCAGGGGCAGCGCCATGCCGCGGCTGCCGCAGAACTGGCCGCCATTGACCCAGGGCGACAGCCAGCCGCGGCCGAGCACGGCCTGGTATTCGATGTCCTCGGCCTTCAGCGGCGACGGCGGCAGGATCGAGAACCCTTCGATCCAGTTTCGGCTGGCGCGTTCGCCGGCCCATTCGCCGATCCGGCTGGCGACGTCGCCGACCACCTGGCGGTGCACGATGATGTCCGGCGTGCCCTCAATGCCCGGGCGTTCGCCGGCCGGCGCCGCCGCGCCGGCCTTGCCGGCGCCCGATGGCACCGCCGCGTCGGCCGGCTTCGCCTGGCCGGGCGCCGCCGCGGACGCCGGCTGCGGCTCTGGGCTGAGGCGCAGCACCTGCAGCTTCGGGGCGTTCTCGTTGCCTTGCCCGGGGGCCTGGTAGATCGTTACTAGCACCTGGGCCGGGCCGGAGGCGACACGGATCAGCGCCGCGGAATCGGAGCCGCCCAACCAGCCGTCGGGGCGGAACGTGCTGATGCTGACCTGGTCCTGGTTGTGCACCGGCCCCGGCGGCAGCGAGATGCGCACGCCCGGCAGGCCGAGCGCGGGGTCGCCGGCGGCGGAGCCCGGCGCGTGGAAGACGCAGAATGTGCCGGTCTCCAGGGTCATCAGATGGCCGGACACCCGCAATTCGGTGATCCGCTTCTGGCCGCTTTCCGCTGGCGCTGGTCTCGTCTCGGACATGCACTTACCTCGATAGGGTCACTCGAAAAAAAGCTCGCGCCAACAGGCTCGCGCCGATCGTCTGCCGCGACGGTTTATCAGGCCCTTTCGTCTCGCGCGAGGCCGGTTGCCGTCATCATTTGATGATTGATGGCGCCGGCGGGCAGTCCGAGCGGCAGGACCATGCCGCGCCCGCTGCGCCGGATGCGTTCGGCCGGCGCGCCGATGTCGAAGCAGGCGGCTTGCAGGCCGGCCTGCCACGCCTCGGTCAGGGTGAAGCACCAGGTTTCCGGCCAGATCGACGGGATCAGCGCGAGCGAGGCCTGCTGGGCGCGGATCAGGTCCACGGCCTCCTCCGGGCGGTATTCCCCGGTGATGAAGACCCGTCCGGTGGCCAGCAGGCGGGCGTCGTCGATGCTGTGGCCGATCACGATGAATTCAAGCGGCAGGTTCCGCCAGGCGGCGTCGCGCGCGCAGGCCAGCAGCACCTCGTAGCCTTTTTCGAGGCCGATGGCGCCGATCACGGCGACGCGGCAGATCGCCTGGCCGGGCTGGCCCGTCGATTCCGCACTTCCCCCGAGCCCGGATCGGCGCACCAGCCGGGGCGGCGGCGGGTCGGCGACGGCCCGGTCGTCGCCATGCTCGACGACGGCCGGCTCGATGGCCGGGAAGTGCCGCCGGATCCGGGTGGCGGTGTCGTTCGAGGGCGCCACGACGCGGGCGGCGGCGGCGAACAGGCCGGCCGATTGCCGTCGCAGTTCCGCCACCGGGATGTCCAGCCCGTCCTTGCGGCCGATATCGGCGATGCAGGCCTCGCACCGGGCGATGTCGGGCTCGCCGCAATATCGCCTTTCGGGGCCGAGCAGGCCGACGCGCGGGCAGAAGGCGGCGAAGTCGTGGACGTGGACGTCGTAGGGAAGGGCGAGTTTCGCCAGGATTTGCAGCACCGACGGATCGTGGCCGAGCAGATGATGCACCTGCGCCGCGACCGGTCGCTCGGCGGCGAGCAGGCGGATCACGGCGGGCAATTCGGCGGGCAGGGCGAAGCGCAGATTGGGGTACTCGGTGGCCTCGCCGTCCCCGAGCATGACGGCCGTCGAGCCGTCCGGCAGGCGGGCCGGGCGCAGCACGATCGGGCGCTGCCCGGCCTGGCGGGCGGCCTCGATCTGCACGCGCAGCTGGCGTTCGGTGCCGCCGCCGTGAAAATGGGTGACCAGGATCATGGCCTTCCGGCGGGCCCCGCTTCGTTGGCCCCCGCCTCGCTTGGCGCCTTCCCGCCATCGGGCCGCGTCGATCCGCCGGCGCGCGTGGGCCAGCGGGTCGGCCAGGCCGTGCCGGGCGACCAGGGCGGCGTAGCCCGGGTGCAGCCGGTCCAGCACCGCGGCGTTGCGCGACAGCAGGTGTGCCCGCGCGCTGCCGAAGGACTGGCCGGAGCGGTGCGCGATGAAGACGCCCGGCGCGGCGACGTGGCGCCAGCCGAGATGGCGGGCGCGCATGCAGAAATCGTTCTCCTCGCCGTAGCCCTGGGCGAACAGGTCCTCGCGCAGGGCGCCGACCGCGTCCAGGCAGTCGCGGCGGATATACATGCAGAAGCCGACCGCGGTGGGGATGTCGATCACGCCGGCGCCGTTGGCCTGTGCGGCAAGCCGGTCCAGGCATTCGGTTTCGGCCAGGGTGGGGGCCGGGCTGGCGGCGCTCGGATGGGGATAGCTGAGGATGGTCGCGTCGTTCGACAACGGCGTGACGGTTCCAATATTGCCGGCGCTGTAGGCGGCGTCGCGCAGCCGTTCCAGCCAGTTGGGCGGCACCAGCGTGTCGCTGTTCAGCAGCACCGCGTCGCGCCCTGCGCAGGCCCGCAGCCCGGCATTGGCGCTGGCGGGAAAACCGAGATTGGCGGCATGACGGATCAGCCGGATGCGCCGCCTGGTGGCCAGGCGGTCCAGCGCGTGGGCGAGATCTGCGTTGTCGCCGGTTTCGGGAGAGGCGTCGTCCACCACCACCAGGCGGCTGGCGCGGGGCAGGGTGGCCAGAACCGTGTCGATGCAATCCAGCGTGATCCGGCCGCCACCATGCACGGGGATGACGACATCCACCGGCGGGCGGCGGGAGGCCCGTTTGGCCGGGGGGCCGGCCGGAAAGCGCGCCGCGATCGCCAGGGCGGCGGCGACCGCCTCGCGGTGCAGCACCCCGGGGTCGAGCGGGCTGCCGGAAAGCTGTCTTCCGTCGGCGCCGGTGATGCTGATCTGTCCGATGGGGCCGTTTCCCGCCAGCGCGGCCAGTGCCTGGGCCGAAACGCGGAACCGTCTCGGCCGCGCCAGGATCGCCGTGCCGATGACAGAGGCGGCATGATCGCTGGGGGTGAGGGTGAGGGTCCGGCCGGGCGGTTGGTTCCGGCGGCCGGCCGGCGCGGCGGGGTCGGACAGTGCCCGCAGGGTCAGCACCGGGTCGGCTTCGGGATTGGCGGGATGCCAGGCCCAGCCTTCCAGGCCCCCATCGCCCGCGACCCCGTCATCGCCTTCGCTCGCCCAGACGCAGCCCTCGGTACGCCGGAGCGCGGCGATGTCGATCGGGCTGCCGAGCAGGGGCTGGCCGTTGCGATGGACATCCAGGCGCCGGGCCTGCTGCCAGCGGGGCGGCAGTCGCAGGCCGTGGCGGGTGACGCGCGCGGCGACGGGCTGGCCGTCCAGCGCGACTTCGGCAGGGCCAGGCGGACCGACACACAGCATGCCGTCCGGCGCGGAACGGCCTGGGCCCGCGCCGGGCCATTGCAGGCCGCACCAGCCTGGAACCTGCGTTGCCTGCACGATCGCGTCGGCGATGGGGGCGAAGTCGTCGCGGCGGATGATCGCGAAGCGGCCGAGCGCGGCGGCCAGGGCCTGGGCGGCCGGCGCGGCCTGGCCGAGCCGCAGCCGGGCGAGCGCGAGGCCGATCCAGGCCGGCTGCAGATCGTGGCGTTCCAGCACCTGCTCGAACAGTCCGGCGGCGCGGGCGTTGTCGTGGTTCAGGCAGGCGCTGGCGAGGCAGAGCGTCGCGGTGTCGTCGCCGGGCGCGAGGCGGCTGGCGCGGTCGAACCAGCGCCGAGCGGCCTCGGCGTCGCCCCGGGCGGCGGCTTCCTGGCCCTGGGCTAACGCCTCGCCGGCGAGTTTGGCGTGATCGGGCCCGTTTTCCCCGGCGTCGGCGCCGGCCGCTGGCCCGGCTTTGGCCGGGTCCACCGGTTCCGGCACAGGCGCGGCCATGGCGCGGCGGATCAGAGCCCGACCGCGCGGGCGATCGGGGCCCCTTCGGATGGCTGCGTCGGATTGTTGCGCTCGGCCAGATCCAGCGCCGCCAGGTCGCGCGACGCTTCGGTCTGGCCGTTGGCGACGGCCTGGTTCAGCCAGTGCCGGGCGCGAACCGGGTCGATCTCGCCGGCCAGGCCGCGCGTGAGGTAGCGGCCCAGCATCATCTGGGCCACCGGATGGCCGCGCTCGGCCGCCTGCTGGAACCAGCGCTGGGCGCTGACGCGGTCGGTCGGTACCTCATGCCCGCCGCCCAGCATCGCGCCGACGGCGAAGCAGGCGCCGACATGGCCCTTGGCCGCCGCCTTCTCGAACAATCCCAGCGCCATGCCATGGTCGCGCGGGCCGCCCTTGCCGTTGAGCAGCATGTCGGCCAGCGCCACTTCGGCGTCCAGCATGCCGATATCGGCGGCCCGGGCGATCCAGGAGCGGCCGGCTTCCAGGTCCACCGGCACGCCCTTGCCCTCGATCAGCATGCGGCCGTACCAATACTGCGCGTTGACCACCCCTTCGGCCGCCCGGCGCATCCATACCGCGGCCTGCTTTTCGTCCTTGGGAACGCCGACGCCCTGGGCGAGGCAGACGCCATAGTTGAAGGCGGCGACCAGATCGCCGGAGGCGGCCGCCTGCTCGAACCATTGGCGGGTGCGCAACAGGTCGTCCGTGCCGCCGACGCCCTTCAGCACCAGGTTGGCGAGATCGGCTTGGGCGTGCTTGTCGCCGGCTTCGCCGGCGACGCGCAGCCAGCGGGCGGCTTCTTCCTGGTCGGGGGCGACGCCGGCGCCGGTCAGGTGCAGCAGGCCGAGCGTGCGGGCGGCACCGGCGTGGCCGGCCTCGGCGGCGCGGCGCATCCAGATCGCCGCTTCGGCATAGTTCGGCGGCAATGCGCCGCCCTTGGCGTATATGTCGCCGACCAGGGCGGCGGCCTCGGGGTCGCCCGCCAGCGCCGCGCGGCGCAGCCAGGATTCGCCCTCCGACGGGTTGGCGTCGACGCCCTGGCCCTCCATCAGCGCCAGGCCCCAGCGCGCCTGGCCGGAGCGGTTGCCCTTTTCCGCGGCGCGGCGGTAGAGCTGGGCCGCGGCGGCGGTATCGCGCTCCACGCCGACACCACGTTCATGCAGCACGCCGAGCAGATACAGCGCCGTCGGTAGGTCGGTTTCCGCCGCGCGGGTGAGGTAGTGCACGACGCGTTGGTGGGTTGCCTCCTCCTTCGCGTCGCGTGCCAGGGAAAGGGCGAAGCCGAGCGCGCCTTGCGGGCAGCCGGCCTCGGCCGAGCGTTCGTACCAGAGATGCGCCTCCGCGAGGTCGCGCATGTCCTCGGGGCCGGAGGTCAGCAGATAGGCGAGCACGGCTTGGCCGTCGGCGGAGCCCGCCTCGGCAGCCATCCGGGCCCAATGGGCGGCGGCGGCGAAATCCGGTTCCTGGGTTTGGTTGCTGGAGAACAGCAGGCTGGCGGCGGTTCCGCCCTGGGTTGCGCCCTGGGTTTCGCCGGGGACACCGCCTGCGGCGAGGGCGGCATCGCGGGGACCGCCGATGCCGTGGATGTAGAGCGCGGCAAGCAGGGACATCGCCTCGATATGGCCGTGGGCGGCGGCGCGCTCGAGCCAGCGGATGCCCTCGACCTGGCTGCGCGGCACACCCGCGCCTTCGAGGTAGCTGCGCCCGACGCGATACTCGGCCTCGGCCAGTCCGCCGCGGGCGGCGCGAACATAGAGGGGGAAGGCGTGGGCATGCTCGTCGCGGGCCGCGAGGGCGGTGGCCCGGCGCAGAGCCGCCGCCGGGGAGAGGATGGAATGGATCCGATCGAACGGCTTCATGAGGTGAACGCCTTGCTTCCGATCCGGAGGCGGCGCGGCGAAGCCGGGGCGGGTGCGGAGAAGCTGGCCGGCACGGGTATCACGGCTCGCGCATCCCCTCCTGGGTGACCGGCAGGATGCGGCCCAGCAGGTAGCTCAGGACGGTGCGCTTGCCGACCTTGACGTCCGCGGTGACCGGCATGCCCGGGCTGATCCGGAAGTTAGGCGGCACGTTGTGCAGGTTGACCTGGTCGATGGAGATCCGCGCGCGGTAGTAAGGCTCCGGCGAATTGCCCGGTAGCGGCACGGCCCCGGGGCTCCGGCTGGACTGCGTGTCCGCGGCGGTGAAGCTATCCGGGCTGACGATGCGCACCGTGCCCTCGGCCATGCCGTACAGGCTGAACGGGAAGGTGTCGAACTTCACCGCGACGGGGTCGCCGACATGCACGAAGCCGTCGTCGCGCCCGGCGATGTTGGCTTCGACCTCCATCGGTGCGTCGGTCGGCACCAGGGTTATGAACTGCTCTCCCGATTGCAGCACCGAACCGACCGATACCCGCGCCAGGGTCAGCACCGTGGCGTCACGGTCGGCGCGCAGTTCCACCAGCTTGCGGCGCAGTTGCGCCTTGTTCAGCTGTTCGCGGGCGTCGCTGAGCTTGCGAACCTGCTCGGTGAGGGATTGCGAGGTCTGTGCCCGCCAGGTCTGGATGTAGCCGTCGCGCTCGGCTTCCATCGCCTTCAGGTCACGCTTGGCGGTCTCCCCGGTCTCGATGGCGGAAGCCAGGCCGCGGGCGATCTCCAGGCGGCTGTCGGTCGCGGCCAGCGAATTCAGCTTGCTGCCGACCTGCAGCCTTTCGAGATTCTTGCGCATGGCCTCGACATCCTGGGCGACGGCGAGGCGGCTGCGGAACGCCGCGGCGTCGGCCTCGGAGCGGTTCACGGTGGCCTGCAGGCCGTCGATCTTCTGGCGGTAGTTCTCCAGCTTATAGCTGCGCTCGGCCGCGCGCTGGGCGTAGATCGCCGACTGCAGCGACAGCGACGGGTCGAGGCCGGTGTAGGTAAAGGGCTTGCCGTCGGCTTCCGCCTGCAGTCGGGATACCTCGGCCTGCAGGCTGTCGACCTGCGCGACCAGCGCGCCCTGATCGGCGACCGCGAAGGTGGGATCGAGCCGCGCCAGCAGGTCGCCGGCATGGACCTGCTGCCCCTCATGCACCTCGATCGAGCGCACAATGGCGGTTTCCAGCGGCTGCACGACGATGTTGGCCGACCGGGATACCACCCGCCCGGTGGCGGTCACCACGCGGTCGACATGGATCACGCCAAGCGCCACCACGCAGGCGGCGAACATCGACCCGATGACCCAGACCGTGCCGCGGGCGGAGCGAGGCACCGGCATCGCCAGGATGCCGGCCGACGGCGACTGGAACTCGAGAACCACCGGCAGGGTGGGATCGTCGCTCGTCGCGCTTCTGCCCCCCGCCGGCCGGTTAGTCGCCTTGGAGGAGGGTAGGAGCGATCGCTGCATGACGGGTACCCTGATGATCCATGTGACGGTTCTGCTGCGCCCAAAGCTGGCGATAGAGCGAGCAGCGTTCGAGCAACGTGCGGTGCGGCGCGATGTCTACCAGCTTGCCCTTCTCCAGCACCAGGATCTGGTCGCACTCGGTGAGCGAGGACAGGCGGTGGGAGACGATCACCATGGTACGGCCGCGCGCGATCCGGTTGAGGTTGGCGTTGACCAGGGCCTCGCTTTCCGGATCGAGCGCGCTGGTGGCTTCGTCCAGGATCAGGATGCGCGGATCCTGGATCAGCGCGCGGGCGATCGCCAGGCGCTGCTTCTGGCCGCCGGAAAGGTTGGGCGAGCCTTCCTCGATATAGGTTTCGTAGCCGTTCGGCATCCGCTCGATGAATTCCTCGGCGCCCGCCAGCCGCGCGGCCCGCACCACGTCCTCGATCGTCAGGCCGGGACGACCGGCGATGATGTTGTCGCGGATCGAGCCGCGGAACAGGAAATTGTCCTGCAGCACGACGCCGAAGCTGGAGCGCAGATGCCGCAGGTTGATCTCCCGGAGGTCGGCGCCGTCGATCTTCAGGAAGCCCGAGTAGTCGCGGTTGATGCCCTGCAGCAGCCGGGCCAGGGTGGATTTGCCCGAGCCGCTGCGCCCGACCACGCCCATCATGGTCCCGGCCGGGATCGCGAAGCTGACCCGGTCCAGCGCCGGCACCTTGGTGCCGCCATAGGTGAACGACAGGTCGTCCACGGTGATCGCGCCCTCGAATTTCGGGCGCAGGCCGCCGGACGCGGCATCGGCTTCCAGCGGCCGGTTGAGCACCGAGCCGGCCTCGCCGATGGCGGCGCTGAATTCCTCGAAATCCTCGATCAGCCGGGCCAGGCCGACCAGCGGCTGGGCGACGCGCATGGACAGCATCATGAACGCGAACAGCGAGCCCACGGCGAAGCCGGAGTCGTCCTTCAGGGCGAGGTAGGCGCCGAGCAGGATGATGCCGATCGACATGAAGCGCTCGATCGGGGTGATCATGGTCTGCGGCCAGCTGGCAAGCTTGCCGAATTCCATGCGCCACTTGCCCGCGTCCGCCACCTTGGCGTCCCACAGGTCCTTGCGCTGGGGTTCGATGGCGAGGGATTTGACGGTCTTCACGCCGAAGATCGTCTCGCCCAGCACCGAGGCGCGGGCGGTCTCGGCCAGGATGACGTTGCCGTAGACTTTGCGCAGCGGCTTCAGGAAGGCGAGGATGATGAGCGCGATCATCGCCGAGCAGGCCACCACGATCCAGGCGAGGGTGGCGTTGAGGTAGAACAGAAACGGCAGCAGCACCACCAGGGTGAACATGTCGAGGAAGGTGGTCAGCAGCTTGCCGGTGAGGAATTCCCGCACCTTGTTCACCTGATTGAGCCGGTGCATCGTCTCGCCGGCGGGATGGCGCTCGAAATAGTCGAGCGGCAGGCGCAGCAGGCGGGCGAAGATGTGCAGGTTCAGCTTGGTGTCGAGCCGTGTGCCGACGGTCAGCACGATCATCCGCCGGGCGTGGCCGAGCAGGGTTTCGTAGACCACGCCGATCGCCAGAATGGTCGCCAGCAGCGCCAGGGTGGAATAGCTGTGATGGGTCAGCACCTTGTCCACCGCGGTCATGACCAGTAGCGGCGGGAAGATGGTCAGGAAGCTGAGCGTGAGCGAGGCGTAGCCGATGTCGCGCAGGGAGCGGCGCTCCTGCCCGACCAGGGAGATCAGCCAGCTGCGGTTGAACGGCGCATCCGATGCCGCGATGCCGCGGTTGGCGCGGACCAGAACGGCCTCGCCGGACCAGACCTGCTTCAGGCGGTTTTCGTCCACCACGACCGCGGGCTCACTGACCGGGGCCAGCGGGTCCTTGATCATGACGACGCGGTTTTCCGCGTTGGCGGCGGTCATCAGTCCGGCGCTGCCGTCGGTGAACAGCAGCACGACCGGGCCCGCTGCCTGGATGCGCACAAGCTGGCGCCAGTTCAGCCGGACGCCCTTCGCCCAGAGCCCGCATTCCTGCGCCCAGGCGGCCAGCGAGGCGGCGGAGGCGTGGGTTTCACCGGCCGTGCGGCGGAAATCGCCCTCGTCCAGTTCCATGCCGTAGTAGCGTCCGGCCAGCGATACGGCCCGGACTCGCGGATCGACACGCTCCTCGCGCGGGCGGAAGCCGGCATCGGAGCCGCTGGCCTGATCGCCGCCGCCCCCGGCGCTGGCGGCCGCGTCGGCAAATGATATGGACTGACCCTGGATATCGTCCACGCGTGGCTCCTATATCGCTCGTAACTGGGCGTTTAGCACGAAAGCCGTTCGTTTTGTCCCGATAGATTTGCGTGCAATGGTTTGTTCCCGCAAATCAAGCGGCTAGACTGGTCGCGAGGCCGGGGGGGGAGCATGGCTTGAGGACATATCCGATAAGGTCCGAGTGGCTTCAGGGCGGGAGGCCCGGGAAAAGGCGTCGTGCTTCGCGAGCGGTTGTGACGGTCGCAGGTTAGCGGGAATATATGTGAAATAGATAAAGGCCTTGCTGAAGATGTCGTGACATCGATGGATATCGTGACGTCGACCGGGAATTCGGTGGGCCCAGCCCCGCTGCCGGGTGTTTCAATCGCCCACCCTTTCTGACCCCTTTCCTGACTGGTTCAAGCATGCAGATCCGTGACGCCGCCCCGGCCGACCTTCCCGAGATCCAGGCGATCTACGCCCACCACGTGCTGCACGGCACCGGCACTTTCGAGGAGGAGCCGCCGTCGATCGAGGAGATGACCCGGCGCTATCGCCGCGTGGCCGATCATGGGTGGGCCTGGCTGGTGGCCGCCGATGCCACCGGCGTGCTGGGCTTCGCCTATTACGCACAGTTCCGCGACCGTTCGGCCTATCGCTTCACCGCCGAGGACAGCATCTATATCCGCGACGACGTTCGTGGCCAGGGTGTCGGCAAGGCGCTCGGCGCGCGCATGATCGAGATCGCGACGCAGGCCGGGTTTCGCACGATGATCGCGGTGATCGGCGATTCCGAAAATGTCGGCTCGATCGGCGTGCATGCCAGTCTGGGCTTTCAGCATGTCGGCACGCTGCGGTCGGCCGGCCTGAAATTCGGACGGTGGCTGGATGTGGTGCAGATGCAGCGCGCGCTGGGTGCCGGGGATTCGGATATACCGGCCTAGTGGAGGCCGTGGCCGCATTTCCGGCCGTACCGGCGGCCGAACGCGCGGCGATCGGGCTTCTGGTCGCGGCCGATCCGGATCTGGCGCGGATCGAGGCGGCCGCCGGGCCGCTGCCCTGGCGGCGGCGGGCGGACGGGTTTCCCGGGCTGCTGCAGGCGATCGTCGGGCAGATGATCAGCAACCAGGCCGCCGCCGCCATCTGGGCACGGCTGCGGGCATTGCCCGGCGCGCTCGAACCGGCTGGGCTGCTGGCGATGGGGGAAGCGGATCTGCGCGCCGCCGGGCTGTCGCGCCCGAAGGTGGCGCATGCCCGCGACCTGGCGCTCGCCTTCGCGGACGGCCGGCTGAGTGCGGCGAAGATCGCCGCCATGGCGGACGAGGAGGCGATCGCGGCGATCACCGCGGTACGCGGCATGGGGCGCTGGAGCGCGGAAATCTATCTGCTGTTCGCGCTCGGCCGGCGCGACGTGTTTCCCGCCGGCGACATCGCCGTGGCGGGTGCGGCCGCGGCCCTGAAGGGATTGCCGGCCCGGCCCGGCCCGGTGGAACTGCGCGCGCTGGCGGAGCCCTGGCGACCGGCCCGGTCGCTGGCGGCGCGGCTGCTGTGGCACCATTGGCGACACCTGACGGGGCGGCCGGCGATTGACGACCTGCCCGGCGTTTGACAGAGAACCTCCGCCAGACGGGCTTCGCTGAAGAATAGGACCCTGCAAACATGTACCATCCGAAACTCCGGATCACCCGTGAGGGACCGATCGCCACCGTGATCATCGATCGCCCGGAGGTCCGCAACGCCTTCGACCTCTCCATGTGGCTGGGGCTGCAGCACACGATGGAGGCGCTGTCGGAGGAGGACGACCTGCGCTGCGTGATCATCCGCGGCGCCGGAGACAAGGCGTTCAGCGCCGGCGCCGACATCGCCGCGTTCGAGGTGGAGCGCGGTACCGAGGAGCGGGAGGAGGAATATGCCCGCGTGCTGCACGAGAGCATGCAGTCGGTCCGGCTGTGCCGGCATCCGGTGGTGGCGATGATCATGGGCCATTGCCTGGGCGGCGGCGCTGGCGTGGCGGCGCTGTGCGATTTCCGCGTCGGCGGGGAAAACATCCGCTTCGGCATCACCGCGCGCAACCTGGGCATCTGGTACCCCTATGCGGAAATCGACCCGATCATCCAGCTGGCCGGTACCGGCGTGGTGGCGGAGATCCTGATCGAGGGGCGGATCTTCAACGGCCGCGAAGCCTATGAGAAGGGGCTGCTGTCGCGCGTGGTGCCCGACGAGCAGGTGGAGGCGGAGGCGCTGGCGCTGGCGCAGCGGATTTCCCAGGGCAGCCCGCTGTCGGCGCGCTACCACAAGGCGGCGATCCGCAAGCTGCGCGGCGACCTGCCGATCACCCCGGCGGAGGACCGCGCGACCAGCGATTTTCGCCTCACGGAGGATTTCCGCAACGCCTGCCGGTCGTTCCTGGCCAAGCAGAAGCCGGTCTTTCAGGGAAGGTAGTCCCGCGGATCGGGCCTGCCGCGCCATGCGGCAACGTTTCTTTCATGATAGGGAGAGCAGGATCGGCGGTATCGAACCGGTGCCCGATCCATGTCACAGCCGCATATACCGCTGATCCACACCTATCACCCCACGACCTTCCTGGAGCGTGGGGTGGCGATGGCCTTCACCACGCCGATGCTTGCCGGGGCGCGGGCGCGTCCGTCGGAGCGCGGCGGCGTGGAACTGATCGTGCCGAACCCTTCGGGCGGGCGCGGCGTCTATATCCTGCCCTGGAGCGGGGTTCGCGAGCTATGCAAGCCGACCGTGCATGACACGCGGCTGAACCAGAAGATCGCCACTCTGCGGGCCGTCACGCCGGCGCTGATCCGTGAGGCCGCGCGGGAAGTGGCGGCCGAGGGGCTGGCCGGGCGCGAGGCGCAGGCAGCGGCGGGCAGCACGGCCGACACCGACCGGCAGGACCGGATGGTGACCAATTTTCTGCTGCTGATGGCCATGGTCGAACAACAGGAGCCGGACGGCAGGGCCGCCCCGCCGCCGGATCGGGCCAAGCCGCAGGAACTGGAGGCGCGGGCCAGGCAGACAATCGCCGAACTGGCGCCCAAGATCGGCTGGACCCCGGAGACCATCGCGAAGGGGCTGGAGGAACTGGCGGAGGTTTTCATGGGCGTCGGCGTCGGCAGCTTCGCCGATCAGGCGCGCATTCCCCGGGCGCTGGAGCAGCTTTGCGCGCTTCGGGCGCAAACCGCTTCCTGGGCGCAGGAGCACGCCGACGACAGCGGCGGAGTGGCCGGCATGACG
Source organism: Rhodospirillales bacterium (assembly GCA_037442565.1). Taxonomy (GTDB): domain Bacteria; phylum Pseudomonadota; class Alphaproteobacteria; order Acetobacterales; family Acetobacteraceae; genus PALSA-911. The sequence continues at coordinate 37,683 of JBBIQA010000001.1, read as the reverse complement.
ACCATGGCGGCTAGCCTGACGATCACCTGCGCGCGCGCCACGTTGGCCGACGCGCAGGCCATGACCGGCGATGTTGTCGGGTTGATCCGCGAATTCGGCGCGGCGCCGGAGCCGCTGGCGGAGCGGGTGGCGCGGTCCGAGTGGCTGCTGGATGGCTGGGAGCGGATCTGCCTGCTCTGGCGCGGGGCAGAGACCATGGCGGAGCGCCATGCCGCGCTGGTGGAAATCGCGACCCTCGTTCCGGTCATCCCCAAGGAGGCCACGGAGTGGGTCGGCACGCCGGTCGATAGCGACGGGCAGAACCGCTTCCGCAAGACCGTGACGCTGAACGAGGATTGGCGCACCGGCAGCATGGTGCTGGATAGGATCGGACGCAACGAGCGCTTGCGGGCCCTGGCGGCATGATCCGCCCGCATGACCTGGCATCGGTACGGATAGCGAAAGCCGCGCCAGGTTTCGACCCGGGAAAGACGATCGGCAACGGATATAGATACAGATAGGGACCTCGGTATGTCAGCAATCGTTCGGGGCGTCGACAGGAAGACGCTCCGGGACCTAAATATCGAGCTGAACCACGCGCGCGATTCGCAGATCGGCCGCGTGGTGGCGATGGTCGATGCGCTGCCCCACCGGGGCGAGGCCGATCGCCTGATCGCGCCATTGCGCCCACGCCTGGCGCAGCTTCGGCTGGCCCGTCCGTTGCGCTTCTGCCGCCTGCTGTTCACCCCGTTCGATCCGGTGATCGTGGCCGGCCCGAAATGGCGCCCGGGCAGCCCGACCATTCCGCGCACGGCGCTGGAGCCGATCGCGGAGGCGGTGCGCGGCGAACTGGGTCCGGTCGCCGCAGAGATCGAGGCCTTCATCGCCGGCAAGACGACGGCCGACAGCGCGGCGATCTCGGCCGTGGGCGAGCAGCTGTGGTCGCAGGCGTCGGCGATCCTGGCGCGCGCCGGCCCGCCGCCGCCGCAGTGGGAGGCCACGGGCCTGCCGGTATCGGTTTTCAGCGCTCTGTCGCGCGGCATCTCCGTGGTGCTGGCACATGCGAGCGAACTGCACGAACTGGTGGCGACCGTCGTCCAGGGCGGCAAGCTGCGGCCGGAAGACGCCTTGCGGGTGCTGGACACCAGCGCCGGGCACAGCCCGGATGCCTGGGGGATGCTGCTGGCCTTGCTCCTGTCGCGTCTGCCGCAGGCGGATGCGGTGCTGCGGGCGGCGATCTCGAACGGGCTGATCGGGCCGAATTCGGTGATGCGCGCGGCGGCCGAACAGGCGATCGACGTGGTTCTGGGCGGGCTGGAGGCGCAGGGCGGCGCCGGCGGGCCGGTTGCCGGCAGTGAATTGTCGCAGGCCGGCCCCGAGGTGGTCCGCATCCTGGCCTTGCTGCAGGGCCTGGACAGCGACCAGCTGAGCAGCGAACGGCGGCGGCGGGTGCATGGTCTGCGCCAGCTTGTGGAGGCGAGCTGCCGCAGCCGTTTCGAGGCCGGGCTGACAGGCGAGCTGGTCGCACCGCTGATGCTGCTGCGTCCCGGCGCCGATCCGGCCGAGGTGACCCGGCTGGAGGACATCGCGCGCGACCTGCGCCGGCTGGAAGCGGCGGCGCGCAAGATCAACGCGCGCAACGGGCTGGAGGCGCAGTTGCAGCGCACCGCCGGGGAGATCGGCGGCATGAAGGCGGACGGCGCGCTGGGGCTCGCCGACAGGGTGCGGCTGGTGGAGATCCTGGCCGGGCCGGACGAGGCGCTGGCCCTGCTGGAGGCCGTGGGCTGAGAGCCTGGAGCGGGCTCGCTTCTGCTTCGCGGCGGCGCGCTGACGCATAGCAGAGGCGACGGAGTTGGCGTGGCGCGGCGGCGGGTGGCGGCCATATGCTGACCTTCGCGGGCAGTCCCGGCCCTGCGGTGCTTCTGGGATGGCATGACACAAGCTTCTGGCGTTGGCGTGGTGACCGGAGCGGCGGCGAACCGGTTTCAGACGATCTGCGATACTCTGCGAGAGACGGGCTTTGCCCTCGCGGAGCAGGGTGTCATGCGGCCATTGCTCGCCGAAGCCGGGCTTTCGGACTGGGACGCGTTCGCACGAAGCTGGAACGACCTGGGGCCCGACGTGTACATGGCCGACGGCGGGCGCTACCGCAAACGCCGCCATGCCGTCTATGCGGTCGGCGAGCAGGGGATCATCCGCCAGCCGGCGCAGCCGCATTATCAGAGCCGTGACTACAATCCGCTGAACGGCGGCGTGCAACGCTGGTTCGCGCCCGTTGTGATCGATGACGGCGAGGGCAGCGCGCTCGGCGCGATCCTGCGGCTTTGCCGGAGCATGTTCGATGCGGCCACGGCCGGCGTTCCGCGGCATGGTCAGCCTTGGGGCCAGCCTTGGGGCGAACCGTGGCATGTCGAAGTGCACCAGTTTCGTATCGAGGCACGAGTGGGGCAGCCGGGGTTGCCGACGCCGGAAGGGATGCACCGGGACGGCGTGGACTGGGTGCTGGTGCTGCTGGTGTCGCGCCAGAACGTCGCCAGCGGGGAAACGCGCATCGCCGATCTGCCGGGCAATCCGCTGGGCAGCTTCACCCTTACCGATCCGATGGATGCCGCCTGGGTGGACGACAATCGGGTGAAGCATGGGGTGACCGCGATCGAGAAGCTGGATCCGTCGCTGCCGGCCTATCGGGACGTGCTGGTGGTGACGTTCCGCCATGCGGCGCCGGCGCCGGGCCAGGCCGGGAATGAGGCGGGGCTGTGATGCGGTTCATAGCGCGCCGGAGCGGAAAGGGGGATTGGATGGACGAAGGCGGGTCTGCCTTGGTCCTGACATGTTCCGGCCGGGGTTACGACAAATTGGACATCGAAGATGGGATCAGGGCTTAGGAGGCCCTTTGGATGATACGCAATACACGAGACGGGGTGCGCCAGACCGTTTATGCGATCACGATCGCGATCGCCCTGCTGGCGGTTTTCTGCCTTCTGACGGGTGACAAATGGGCAGCGGGCACGCTGGCCTTGACGGCCGTGCTGTCGTTCGGCGCCATGGAAGTGCTGCGCAAGGGCAGCTCGCGCAGGCTTTGAGGCCGCTCCGCCGCCGGGAGCGCAGGCTTTGAGGCGAAATCCGCCGCCGGGGAAGGGTTAGTTGCGGCGGGAAGGTTTTCCCGCGCGCCCATTGCCCTTGGGTCCGGAACCCTTGGCCTCGGCGGGCTTTGCGCGTTGGGCGGCCCAGAACTCGTAGATGCCGATGACGGCGTCCGGGATCAGTTCAGGGCCATCTTCCAGAAGCTGCTCGGCCTCCTCAGGGGTTAGTTCGCCGCCCTCGACGGCCAGTTCGTCGAGATCCGATCCAAGCATCAGTATTGCCGCGAACAGGCCGCCGGCCTCAGGATCCTGGGTCAGTTTTTCCCACGATTCCGGGCGCAGCTTCACCGCTTCCAGGAACCCCGCGGCCCAATCGGTCACGATGGGTTCCTCCTCCTCGTCGCTGGCCCAGAAGATCGGCTCGAAGCTGTCGGGGTCGCTGGCGAGCGTGCTCAGGATCTCGTTGTAGCGCGCCATGATGAGGGCGAGGATGGTTTGCGCCTCCTCCACGGTTGCGAACTCCGGCTCGCCATCGCCCCAGATCACCGGAAGCCAGTCGCTGGGCTTGAGCAGTTCGGGACCGATGGCGACGCCGGTGAGGAAGCCATCGAGGTCCGACAGGCCCATGCAATCGTCGGGCGCGCGATCGGAGTTGAGGAAGTCGTCCAGCGGGTCGAGATCGACCGGTTCGGACGAGGGAATCGGGTTGGCCATGGCAGGGGGTGCTTTTCAGTTTGAGGCCGGATAATGGCACATCGGACGCTTTCTCCCAAGGCTCGGCCGGCGCCTGCCGCCGGCCTTTCAGCCGAGGCGGCGGCGGTACAGCGCGATCAGGCGTTCCCAGTGCCGTTCGGCGGCCGGCTTGTCGTAGACCTTGCGCTGCGGAAAGGCGAAGCCGTGATGCACGCCGGGATGGACCTCCAATTCCCCGGCGGCGCCGGATGCCCTGAACAGCTTGTCGAGCTGCTCGACCATCGGCAGCGGGGCAAGCTCGTCGTGTTCGGCGCAGGATATGTAGAGTTCGCCCTTGACCCTGGCGAAGGAGAGATGCGGGCTTTCCTCGTTCTCGCTGACCAGCCAGGTGCCGTAGAACGACGCGGCGGCGGCGACGCGGTCGGGGTAGCGGGCGGCGGCGGCAAGGGCGTAGGGGCCGCTCATGCAGTAGCCGTGGGCGCCGACCGGGCCCTTTTTCACCTCGGGCCGGGCGTCGACATAGGCGATCATCGTTGCGATGTCTTCCATGACCGGCGGGATGGTCATTTTCGTGCGCACGGCGCGCATGCGCTGATGCTCGGCGCTGCCGTGCTCCAGCACGTCCGGGCCGTATGTCGTGTCGCGGCCGGCGCGGTAATAGAGGTTCGGCAGCAGCACGCAGTAGCCGGTCGTGGCCAGGCGGCGGGCCATGTCGCGCAGTTCCTCGCGGATGCCGGGCGCGTCCATCAGCAGGAACACGGCGGGGTGCGGGCCATGGCGCTCGGGGTGGACGATGAAGGTCTCCATCGCGCCGTCCCGGGTGGCGATGTCCACGGTCTGTTCGATCATCGGACGTTTCCCTTGTGATTAGCCGAGTTGGCTGGCGACGCCGGCCAGCATGTCCATCTGGCGTTCGTGCTCGCCGGCGAAGCGCAGGCAGAAATGCCGGGTACCGGCGGCGGTGAAGGCGGCGAGCCATTCGCGGGCACCGGCGAGCGATCCGGCGAAGCAGGCCTGCCGCCGGCGCATGATGTCCGCCGGCTGGCCGTAATAGCTGGCGAGGAACTGATCCATCCTGGTATCGGCGCGGGCCTGGTTGTCGTCGATCGCCAGGGTGACGTAGTTGGCGCCGGTTATGGCCGCTTTATCGCGCCCGGCGGCGATGGCGGCCTGCTGCATGGCGGCCCAGGTGACGGCGTACTGGTCCGGGCTGGGGCCGTTGGGGAACCAGCCGTCGAAATGCCTGCCGACGCGCTCGACGGTGGCGGGGGCGGAGCCGGCGATCCAGATCGGCGGGCCGCCTTTCTGGAACGGCACCGGGCCGAGCACGGCGTTTTCCATTTTCCAGCGCCCGTCCCAGGTGACCGGCTCGCCCGACCACAGCGCGCGGCAGAGGCGCAGGCCCTCCATCATCCGGCCGAGGCGCTTTTCCCAGGGCACGCCGCAGGCCTCGAATTCGGCGCGGATATTGGCCACGTCACTGGCGATGCCGACGCCGAGGATGACGCGCCCGTCCGAGGCCTGGTCCAGCGTCGCCATCTGGTGGGCCAGCAGCACGGGATTGCGCAGCGCCGGCAGCAGCACGGCGGTGCCGAGCTGTACGCGGCTGGTGCGCCCGGCGACGGCGGCGAGCAGGGTCAGCGGGTCATGGCGCGGGCGGGCGAGGACGCTGTCGCCGATCCAGATGGAGTCGTAGCCAAGCTTTTCCGCCCGCTCGGCCAGCGCCAGCAGCGGGGCGGCTTCCGGACGGCCTTCCATGACGCTTTCGCGGGTTGGCAGCAGGTATCCGATGCGAGGGGCCATGGCGCGTCTCCCGGTATCTTTGCATGGATTGGTTTCCAGGCATCATCTGGCATGGCGGGGCGCGATTGTCCAAGCGGGCCGGCCGGGGGCTTGAGACAGATCAATATGGCGCGCGCGGCCGGATGCTACGGGGCTCTTCCGCCGTGGCGATCGTTTGCGCATCATGCCGACGGAAGCCAAGGGGTGGTCACGGCCGAATCCGAACGAACGCAACCTGAGTAAGCAGACCTGTCCCGACAACCAGCCCGCGGCATGGCCACGAACAGAGCCGGATGCAGCCAGCCGTACACGGAGGAACACATGGCCAAACACGACGCCAAAAAGGGCAAATCCGCCGCTGCCGTTCCCCATGCCGAGGCGCCGCCGCAGCACACCCGTTCGCCGGACGAGATGATGGCGGCAGGCAAGCTGCTGCGCGATAGCGTGCCGCGTTCTTCGCACGGCGCCTGGAAGAAGCCGGCGAATCGCGCCGACCCCATCGCGCAACTGCAGGCGTCGGACCCCGAGCGGCTGCCCGAACTGCTGCCGGTGCGCTATGGGCGGATGATGGTCTCGCCGTTCACCTTCTACCGCGGTGCCGCCGGGGTGATGGCCGCCGATCTGTCCACCACCCCGGCCAGCGGCATTCGCGTGCAGGCCTGCGGCGACTGTCACCTGCTCAATTTCGGCGGCTTCGCCACGCCCGAGCGCAACATCATCTTCGACATCAACGATTTCGACGAGACGCTGCCTGCGCCGTGGGAGTGGGACGTCAAGCGCCTCGCCGCATCCTTCGTACTCGCCGCGCGGGCGAACGGCCTGAGCGACGGCGACGGGCGCGACGCCGCGATCGGGGCCACGCGCAGCTACCGCGAGCGGCTGGCCGAATATGCGACGATGTCGCCGCTGGAGGTCTGGTATGCCAGGATCCACAGCGAAGACTTCCTGGACCTGGTCAAGGATCCCGCGCGCCGGAAGGTGGCGCAGAAAAGGATCGAAAAGGCGGCGGAAGGCTCAGGCTCGGAGCTGGATTTTCCGAAGCTGGCCGGCATGGTCGGGGGACAGATCCATATCCGCGATGCCCCGCCGCTGATCTTCCATCCCGAGGTCGCGCGGGCGCCCGACTACATGGCCACGGTTCAGAAGATGCTGGCCAGCTATCGCGAAACATTGGCCGACGATCGGCGCGCGCTGCTCGATCGCTATCGCCTGGTGGATGTCGCGATCAAAGTGGTGGGCATCGGCAGCGTCGGGCGGCGGTGCTGGATCGGGCTGTTCATGTCGGCCGGGAACGAGCCGCTGTTCCTGCAGTTCAAGGAAGCGTGCGCGTCGGTGCTGGAGCCCTATGCCGGGCCCAGCGCCTATCCCAATCACGGCCAACGCGTGGTGATGGGCCAGCGGTTGATGCAGCCGGCGTCGGATCTGTTCCTGGGCTGGTTCGAGGGCATCGAAGGCCGGCATCTCTATGCCCGGCAGCTGCGCGACGCGAAGATCAAGCCATTGATCGAGACGTTCGACGCCGAGGACCTGATGATTTACGGCGAGGCCTGCGGCTGGGCGCTTGCGCGCAGCCACGCCAAGGCGGGTGATGCCTGGACCATCAGCGGCTATCTGGGCGGCGGGGATCAATTCGACGAAGCGATGGGCAGCTTCGCCCTGGCCTATGCCGACCAGGCAGAGTCGGACCACGCGGCGCTGAGGCGGGCGGTTCGGGCCGGCAGGATACAGATACTGCAGGAAACGCAGGGGTGAGGCGGATCGAAGCGGGATTGCAGGCGTGGAAGCCGTGAGAGCCTGATGCATCGTCGCAACATTGTGCGGAATGGCCTCGGGCCGGTGCTGTTATTGCTGGCCCTGGCGGGCTGCGCGTCGATCGGGCCGGCGGTCATTCCGCGCGATCGTTCGGATTACCTTTCGTCCATCGCGGATTCCTGGAAGGAGCAAACCCTGATCAACGTCGTTCGCCTGCGGTACGGCGACGCTCCGTCGTTCCTCGACGTCTCCTCGGTGATCAGCAACTACGCCATCGGGGGGCAGCTCACCGCGGCCGGTATCGTCAATTCCAACCTTACCGGCGTCGCTCCGTGGAACAGCGCCACGTTCGGTGGTGGCGTTGCCTATCAGGATCGGCCGACCATCTCCTACACGCCGCTGTCGGGGGACAAATTCACCAAGAGCCTGTTGCGGCCGATCCCACCGGCCGGGATCTTTCAGCTGATCCAGGCGGGCTACCCCTCGGATTTCGTTCTGCAGGTAACGGTGCGGGCACTGAACGGCGTGCGGAACCAGAGCGTCTCGGGCGGCCAGATCCAGCCCGCCGATCCCGCGTTCTACCCGCTGATCGAGGCCTTGCGGCGGCTGCAGCTCTCCGGAATGGTCAGCATGCGGTTGGAAAAGCGCGGCTCCGAGGAGGTCGGGCACCTCATCATGGCCGGCAGCCGGTCGCCGGAGGTGAACCGGGATTTGCAGTTCGTGAAGGACACGCTCCATCTGAAGCCCGGCAAGGATGACGAAATCACGCTCGCCTTCGGCGCGGTCCAGCGCAACGAACAGGAGTTGGCCGTGTTCTCGCGATCGATGGCCGAGATCCTCATCGACCTCTCGGCCGGGATCGAGGTGCCGGCGGCGGACGTGGCGGCGCATCGCACGGTGCCGTCCCCACGGGTGGCCAGCGCCGCAAATCCGCGGGATCGGCCGCTGGTACGCATTCTGTCCGGGCCGGAAGCGCCCGCGAACGCGTTTACCGCCGTCCGCTATCGCAATACCTGGTACTGGATCAGCGACGACGATTTCAACTCCAAGCGAATATTCACGATGCTGATGATCTTCTTCTCGCTGGCCGAAACCGGAACCACGCCGCAGGTGCCGGCACTGACGATCCCGGTCAACTGAATGCCGGTCAACTGAATGCCGATCGAGCGCGGCGATCGCTGGGCGAAGGGACCATCCGCCATGGCAAAGGATCCGACGCCCACGACCCTCACCGACGCGCCCGCCATTCGGGCCGGCCTGCGCACACCGCGCGCCGCCGCCATTGCCGGGATCCTGTTCTCGGGACTGTTGATCAGCAGCCTCTGGATTCTGCGCATGACGGTGCCGGCCGATCCGCTGGAGGCCGGCGCCTGGCTCGCGACCAGCTCGCGCCGGGTGATGCTGGCCCTGAACCTGGTGCCCTTCGCCGGCGTGGCCTTCCTGTGGTTCGTCGGCGTGCTGCGCGATCGCCTCGGGGCGCAGGAGGACCGGTTCTTCGCCACGGTCTTTCTCGGCAGCGGGTTCATGTTTCTGGGCATGGTGTTCGTGGCCGCGGCGGCGTCCGGGGGGGTGATCATCGCCTATTCGGCCCAGCCGAGCGCGATCCTCGACACGGGCACGTTCGCCTTTGCCCGCGCGTTCACCTTCGGCATCATGCATGTCTATGCCTACAAGATGGCGGCGGTGTTCATGGTGACCGCCTCCACGCTCGCCATCCGCACGCGCATCACCGCGCGCTGGGTGGCCGTGCTCGGCTACCTGTGCGCCCTGTTCCTGCTGTTCGGCAGCGAGCAATTCGACTGGGCGCTGATGGTGTTTCCGGCCTGGGTGCTGCTGGTGAGCAGCTACATCCTGGTCGACAATCTGCTCGGCTCGCCGCAGGCGGCACAGCAGGATGCCGGACGATAGGCCGGCGCCGGCTTAACAGCGGTGCCGCAGCGGTCTAGAATCAGGCCTGGATTGGAAAACAGGAACCGCAGATGACCGATATCAAGGTAGGCACGGGCGCGCTGGCCGAGGCTGGCAGGAATGTCGTGGTGCACTACACGGGCTGGCTGTTCGACGCGGCGGCGGCGGACAGCAAGGGCAGGAAATTCGACAGCTCGCGCGATCGGGGCGACCCGTTCCGCTTTTCGCTGGGTGCCGGACAGGTGATCCAGGGCTGGGACAAGGGTGTCGCCGGCATGAAGGTAGGCGGCCAGCGCACGCTGGTGATTCCGCCGGAGCTCGGCTACGGCGCGCGTGGGGCGGGCGGGGTTATTCCGCCGAACGCGACGCTGGTGTTCGACGTGGAACTGCTCGGGGTCGAATAACCCGAGATCGCGCGGGGGGCGGGAACATGACGGCCACCACGATCGAAATGCCGGACGGGGGATATCGCTACATCCCCGGCGTGTTCCAGTACTCGGCCGGGGTCCGGGCGCTGGACGGCTACCGGATCGAGCGGGTGGAGTTCCTGCGCCCGGTGCCGCTGGAGGAGGGCTTTGCCTTCATCGAGCGGTTTTTCGCCGATCAGGGCCTGAAGCTGGCGGGGTTCTGCGCCTGCGAGCTGCGCTCGCCGGCGCCGTTCACCGAGGCCGGCTTCGTCGCCTTCAACCGCCAGTATGTCGGCACGCTGGAGCGGTGGGGTGTGATGCGCGACGACCGGAACCCGGTGGCGCGCAGCAATGTCTGTCCGGAATTGCACAAGCCGATCGAGCCGGGCTTTCATGCCTTCTGCTTCACCCGCAAATTCGCCGGTGCATCGGGGTCGTTCGTGATCTCCGGCAGCGGCGAGGCGGAGGAGGGGCATGCCTCCTATCGCGAACGCACCGTGCGGTTCGGCGACACCAGCCCGGCCGCGATGCGCGAGAAGGGTGTGTATGTGCTGAACCGGATGGAAAGCCGGATGGCGGCGGTGGAGGCCGGCTGGGCGGATGTCACGGTGGCGCAGGTGTATACCGTGCACGATCTGTATCCGTTCCTGGCCGACGAGATCGTGCGCCGCGGCGCGGCGCAGCACGGGCTGAACTGGCATTTCGCCCGTCCGCCGGTGCAGGGCCTGGAATTCGAAATGGATTGCCGCGCGGTGCCGGTGGAGCACCGCATCCGGCTCTAGCCTGGTGCTTCAGCCGGGGCGGCCATCACGGGACGGGCTCAGCGCGGCGCGGGCATGGCGATCCGCCGTCCCGCTTCCTTCGGCACCGGCAGCGCGGCGCAGCTTGCCAGCGCCGCCTGGATGACGCCGGCGCGGTCGGGCGGAAACGGCGCCGTGCGGCGGACCGACAGATCCACATGCAGCGCCATCAGTTCCTGCACCGCCGCCCGGTAGCCTTCCTCCGCGTGGAACATCTCGTGGAAATAATGCAGCCGCTTGGCATCGGCGCCGAGCAGATGCGTGTGCACGCGCACGCGGTCGCCGAGTTTCACCTCCTGCTCGTAGATCGTGTGGGTTTCCACGGTGAAGCAGGAATTGCCGGTGGCCTCGCGATAGGGCAGCCAGATGCCGAGCCGGTCGTAGAGCCGGTCCGTCGCCTGGTCGAACACCACCACGTAATAGGCCAGGTTCATGTGGCCGTTGTAATCGATCCAATCCGGCAGGACGGTGGCCTCATGGATGACGGGGAAGCGGATTTCATTCATGCGGGCAGCTTGTTGGCGAAGGCCGGAACGGTCAAGCTGGCGGTCACGCGAACGACGGGGCGGCTGATTTCATGAACGACCGAGGCTTGGATGCACGAAGCTGACGGATTGCCGCCGGCGGAAAGGCATCGTGCTATGGCGACGCTGTCGATCGCCATCTGCATTTCGGTCCTGGCCACCGCGATCGCCAATATCGCTCTGCCGGCCATCGCGCTGGAGCTGAACGTCAGCCCGGCGCTGTCGGTCTGGGTGGTCAATTCGTATCAGCTGGCGGTGACCGTCTCGCTGCTGCCGCTGTCCTCGCTGGGCGACATCTACGGCTACCGGCGGGTCTATCTGTTCGGGCTGGTGATGTTCTGCGTCGGCTCGCTGGCCTGCGGCCTGGCCGGCACCCTGCCGGTGCTGGTGGCCGCGCGGGTGCTGCAGGGCCTGGGCGCGGCCGGGATCATGAGCGTGAACACGGCGCTGGTGCGCTATATCTATCCGCGTTCCCAGCTTGGCCGCGGCATCGGCATGACGGCGCTGATCGTGGCGACGTCCTCGGCGGCCGGGCCGTCGCTGGCGGCGGCGATCCTGGCGGTCGCGTCCTGGCAGTGGCTGTTCATCTTCAATATCCCGCTCGGGCTGCTGGCGCTGGCACTGGCGCTGCGCGTGCTGCCGGCGACGCCGAGGGCCGGGCACAGCTTCGACCTTTCCAGCGCGCTGCTGAACGCGGCGAGCTTCGGGCTGGTGTTCATCGGCATCGACGGCTTCGGTCATGGCCGCGACGTGGCAATGTCGCTTGCGGAACTGGCGGCGGGCATCGGCATCGGGGTGGTGTTCGTGCGCCGGCAGTTGTCGCTGGCGGCGCCGATGCTGCCGGTGGATCTGTTCCGGCTGCCGGTCTTCGCCCTGTCGGTGGTCACGTCGGTCTGTTCCTATGCCTGCCAGACGCTCGCGTATCTGGCGTTGCCGTTCTACTTCCAATACGCGGGCGGCCAGTCGCAGGTCGAGACCGGGCTGCTGATGACGCCCTGGCCGGCGGTCGTGATCCTGATTGCCCCGATCGCCGGGCGGTTGTCGGACCGCTATCCCGCCGGGCTGCTTGGCGGCTGCGGCCTGGCGGTGCTGTGCGTGGGGATGCTGTTGCTGACCGGGATTCCGGCCGATGCGCATTGGGGCCACGTGGTGTGGCGGATGCTGATCTGCGGCATCGGCTTCGGGTTCTTCCAGTCGCCCAACAACCGGGCCCTGATCGCCAGCGCGCCGCGCGAGCGCAGCGGCGCCGGCAGCGGCATGCTGTCCACCGCCCGGCTGACCGGGCAGACCATCGGCGGCCTGATCGTGGCATTGACGCTGGCACTGTCCGGCGGCGGGGCTGGCGGGGTGGAGCAGGGCGCCCGATTGTCGCTGCTGATCGGTGCCGGTTTCGCCGGCGTCGCGATGGTGGTGAGCTTCCTCCGGCTGCGGGGCAGCCAGGCGACCTGACCTTGGTGTGCTGATGGGGATGAACGGATGCCGGCGGGCTGGTTCCGCCATCCGTGCTAGGATGCAACAAGTCGCGCCGTCCCGGCGTCATCGGGGGGCGTCATCGGAGATCGACATTGGCCCCGCCCAAGAAACAGATGTTCAACTTTCCGCTCTGGCCGCTGCTGGCCGGCCTGATCGTGATGTCCCTTGTCTCGATGTTTTCCGGCACGCCCGGCGTGCAGACGATCCCCTACAGCGAGTTCCAGAAATACCTGGCCGAGGGCAAGGTCACCAAGGTGACCATCGTCGGCGAGACCGTCCGCGGGGAGCTGAGCGAGAAGTTGCCGAGCGGCCAGACCGCCTTCTCCACGGTGAAGGTCGAGGGCAACCTGGCGACGGAACTGTCCAAGCACGGCGTGGAGTATTCCGCCGTTCCGACCGACACGGCGCTGGGCCGGATCCTGTCCTGGGTGCTGCCGCCTTTGCTGTTTGTCGGCGTGTGGATATTCGCGGCCCGCATGATGGGGGGCGGCGCCGGTGGTGGCTTCGGCGGCGGACTCGGGGGCGGGCTGCTGTCGATCGGCCGTTCCAAGGCCAAGTTGATCGCCGAGACCGACGTGACCGTGACGTTCGACGACGTCGCGGGCGTGGACGAGGCGAAGGACGAGTTGCACGAAATCGTCGACTTCCTGAAGCGGCCGGAGGAGTTCGGCCGCCTCGGCGCGCATATCCCGCGCGGCATTCTGCTGGTCGGTCCGCCCGGCACCGGCAAGACGCTGCTGGCCCGCGCCGTCGCCGGGCAGGCGGGCGTGCCGTTCTTCGCCACCAACGGTGCGGAGTTCGTCGAGATGTTCGTCGGCGTCGGCGCGTCGCGCGTGCGCGACCTGTTCGAGCAGGCGCGCAATTCCGCGCCCTGCATCATCTTCATCGACGAGCTGGACGCGCTGGGCCGCGCCCGCGGCGCCAATGCGCTCGGCGGGCATGACGAGAAGGAGCAGACGCTGAACCAGCTGCTGGCGGAGATGGACGGGTTCGACCGCTCCGTCGCCATCGTCATCCTGGCTGCCACCAACCGCCCGGAGATCCTCGATCCGGCGCTGCTGCGGGCGGGACGGTTCGACCGGCAGGTGCTGGTCGATCGTCCCGACAAGAAGGGCCGGGTGGATATCCTGCGCATCCACCTGAAGAAGCTGACCTTGGGCGCGGATGTCTCGCTGGAGGAGATCGCCGGCCTGACCCCCGGCTTCACCGGCGCGGATCTGGCCAACCTCGCCAACGAGGCGGCGGTGGTGGCGACGCGGCGCGGCGCCGGGTCGATCGAGATGGCGGATTTCACCGCGGCGGTGGAACGGATCGTCGCCGGCCTGGAAAAGCGCTCCCGCGTGCTGATCCCGCGTGAGCGGCAGATCGTGGCGTATCACGAAATGGGCCACGCGCTGATCGCCCTGGCGCTGCCCGGCTCCGATCCGGTGCAGAAGATCTCCATCATCCCGCGCGGCATTGCCGCCCTCGGCTACACCATGCAGCGCCCGACCGACGACCGCTTCCTGATGGGCCGGCGGGAGTTGGAGAACAAGATGACCGTGCTGCTGGGCGGCCGGGCGGCCGAGACGCTGCTGGGCGAGGACATCTCGACGGGCGCGTCCGACGACCTGGCGAAGGCCACCGACATCGCCCGCGGCATGGTGCTGCGCTTCGGGATGGACGAGAAGCTCGGCCCGGTGGCCTGGGACACCGACCAGGGGCAGTTCCTGGGGGAGCAAGGCGCCTTCTGGCGCCCGCGCCGGTTCAGCGAGGAAACCTCCCGCGAGATCGACCAGGCCGTGCGCACCCGGCTGGAATCGGCGCTGTCGCGCGCCATCGCCATCCTGCGGCAAAACCGGGCCGAACTGGATGCCGGGGCAGCCGCGCTGCTGGCGCACGAGACCCTGACCGGCGACGAAATCCCCCGCCCACGCCGGGTGCCGGAAGGGGAGGCGGTTTGATCCAGCGCAATGCCGGTGGCATGTTGCCGCGGTAGGCGTACGATTATTCCAAAGGAGCCACCATGCTTGAGAATTCCGCCCTGACCGCCGCCGATCTGATGACGCGCGAGGTGATCACCGTGCACCCCGAGACCGGCCTGCGGGAAGCGGCACTCCGGATGGTGAAGGCTCGCATCAGCGGCCTGCCCGTGGTCGATGACGCCAACCGCGTGGTCGGGATCGTCAGCGAGGGCGATCTGGTCCGCTGGACCGAGGAACTCAGCCCCAAGCAGGCCTGGTGGCTGAACATGCTGGCCGAGGGCTTCGACCTGGCGCCGGAATTCATCGAACAGATCCGCTCGGTCCATGCGGTCGTGCGCGCCGCCATGCATACCGACGTGATCACGGTCGAGGAAAGCACGCCGGCCCGCGACATCGCCAGAATGATGTCGGAGCACCATTTCAAGCGCGTGCCGGTGGTCAAGGACGGCAAGCTGGTCGGCATCGTCGCGCGGGCCGATCTGGTGAAGGCGTTGGCGCAATCGTTTGAGAAGAAGTAGCGCGGATCCCCGCCCGCGAATCAAGGCCGAAGCGGGCGCCGTCGGCGCCTGCTATGTGCCTGTCCAGTGCGGGTGCCGCTTGCCTAGGAACGCGTCGATCCCTTCCGCCGCGTCGCGGGCCATCATGTTGCGGGTCATGGTCTCCGACGCCAGGGCGTAGGCGGCCGCCAGGTCCATGTCGGCCTGGCGGTAGAACGCCTCCTTGCCGATCGCCAGGGTGAGGGGGCTTTTGCCGGCGATCTGGGTGGCCAGCGCGGCAACCGCGGCGTCGAGTTCCGCTTCCGGAACCACCCGGTTGATCAAGCCGAGTTCGCGGGCGCGGGGGGCGTCGATCAGGTCGCCGGTCAGCAGCATCTCCATGGCCGCCTTGCGGCTGACGGCGCGGGTCAGCGCCACCATCGGGGTGGAGCAGAACAGGCCGATATTCACCCCCGGCGTGGCGAAGCGGGACGTGTCGGCGGCGACCGCGAGGTCGCAGCTGGCGACCAGCTGGCAGCCGGCGGCGGTGGCGACCCCGTGCACCCGGGCGATCACCGGCTTTGGCAGATGCACGATCTGCTGCATCAGCCGCGAGCACTGGGTGAACAGTTCGGCCATCACCTCGCGTTCCGGCTTGCTGCGGATTTCGCGCAGATCGTGCCCGGCGCAGAACGCCGGCCCGGCGCCGCCGATGACCACCACGTGAACGGCGCCGTCCTGCGCGATCTCGGCCAGGGCGTCTTCCAGGGCGCTCATCAGCGCGACCGACAGCGCGTTGCGCGCGGTCGGGCGGTTCAGCGTGAGATGGGCAACATGGTCCGTGTCGCGGCGAAGCAGCACAGGCTCAGATGTCTGGAGTGCAGCGCTCATGTCGAACCTCCCGGGTTGCTCGTCGCCGTCGGAAAACCCTAGCCGGTACGGCAGCGCGCGGCAAATCGGTGGCCGCGAGCTTCGCCGCTCGAAGTCGGGCTCATCGCCGCGTGATACCAGCGGGGTCCATTTTCCTTTATGAATCGGGTCATGTTGCAATTATATGACAGAATTCCCCGGCTGGCCGCCACCCTGCGCGACCTGCCGGCTGGGTGGCCGGGGCACGATCTGCCGGCGGGGCTGGTGCTGGCGGCGATCGCGCTGCCGGAACAACTTGCGACCGCGCGGCTGGCGGGTCTGCCGGCGGAAACCGGGCTGCTGGCCTTCGCCGGCGGCGTGGTGGGCTACGCGGTCTTCGGCACCAACCGCTTCCTGTCGGTAGGGGCGGATTCCACCATCGCGCCGATCTTCGCGGGCGGCCTTGCCGTGGCCGCTTCCGCCAGCGGCCTGCCGTATGGCGAGCTGGCGGTGATGCTGTCGCTGATGGTGGGGCTGGTTCTGCTCATGGCCGGCGCTTTGCAGGCCGGCTGGGTGGCGGACCTGCTGTCGGTGCCGGTCACCTGCGGCTTCCTGGCCGGAATCGCCGTCCATATCGCGGTGCATCAACTTCCGACCCTGCTGGGCCTGCCGCCCGGGACGGGGAGCATCCTGACGCAGCTGCAGGCGATCCGGGCGCACATCCCGGAGGCGAAGCCGGCGGAGACGCTGATCGGCTTCGGGGTATGCGCGGCCACCCTGCTGGCCGAGCGTATCCTACCGCGGTTCCCAGGTGCGCTTCTCGCCGTGGTGGTGGCCGCCTTGGCGGTGGCGCTGCTGGGCCTGCAGGGCAGGGGTGTCGCCGTTCTCGGCGCGGTGCATGCCGGCGTGCCGTGGCCGGTGATCCCCGGACTCGAGGGCGTGCGGGATTTCGCCCGGCTGGTTCCGCTGGCATTCATCGTCGCCATGGTCTGCATGATGCAGACCGCAGCCGTGGTGCGGGCCTTCCCGTCGCGCGAAGCCGGCAGGGATGAGCATGTCAGCCCCAGCTTCATGGGTGTCGGCATGGGCTGCGTACTGGCCGGTCTGCTCGGCGCGTTTCCGGTCGATGCCAGTCCGCCGCGCACCGCCATCGTGGCCGAGGCGGGCGGCCGGTCCGGTTTTGCCGGGCTTTGCGCGGTGGCGGCGATCACGGCGCTGGTGGTGTTCGGCGGGTCGCTGCTGGCCTTCGTGCCGCAGGCGGCGCTGGCCGGCGTTCTGCTGATGATCGCGGTGCGGATCTTCCGCCTGGCCGAGATCCGCCAGATCCTGCGTCAGTCCAGCTGGGAATTCGCGCTGGTGGCCGCGGCGGCGCTGCTGGTGGTGCTGTTGCCGATCGAAAGCGGCATGCTGCTGGCGATCGTGCTCTCGCTGCTGCACAGCCTTTATCTGATGGCGCGGCCCTTGACGGCGGAACTGGCACGCGCGCCCGGAACCACCATCTGGTGGCCGCCGGAGGCCGGCCAGCACGGAGAACACGAGCCCGGCGTGCTGGTCTTTGCGCCCGCCGCGCCGATCAACTTTACCAACGCCCGCTTCGTCTTTCGCCAGTTGAGCGCGCTGGCGGCCGCGAAACCCGGGCTGCGCCTGGTGGTGATCGATGCCAGCGGCGTCACCAACATCGACTATACCGGCGCGCAGGTCGCCATCGAGGCGCTGAAGGAATTCCATGCGCGCGACGTGGCGGTGGCCGTGGCCCGGCTGTCGGCCGAGCGGGCGGAAGCGCAGGCGGAGCGAACCGGCCTGATCGCCGCGCTTGGCAGAGACCACGTCTTCCTGTCGGTGGAAGACGCGGTCCGCGGATTGGCCGGGCGGGGGTTGGCTAATGGGAAGGGGCCGGCCCTCCCGCCCGGATGATCAGCGCATCGACCGCGGTGATGCGCTCGCCGGCGCAGATCAGCGGGTTGATGTCGAGTTCGGCGATCCCCTCGCGCTGGTCGTCGGCGAATTCCGAGACGCGGCAGATGATCTCGGCGAAGCGGTTCAGGTCGGTCGCCGGCATGCCGCGGAAGCCTTCCAGCAGTTTCACGCCTTTCAGGGAACGCAGCATCTCCAGCGCCTCGGCTTGGCTGACCGGGGCCGGCAGCAGCGTGGTGTCCTTCATCAATTCCACCAGGATGCCGCCAAGGCCGACCACCACCAGCGGGCCGAACAGCGGATCGACGCGCGCGCCGACCACCATCTCCACCCCCTGCGGCACCATCGGCTGCACCAGCACGCCGTTTATGCGCGGCGGCGGGCTGACCTTGTTGGCGTTGGCCATCACCGCCTGATAGGCCTCGCGCACGTCGGCGGCGGTTTTCAGGTTCAGCCGGATCACCCCGGCTTCGGTCTTGTGCGGCAGATCCGGGCTTTCCACCTTCATCACCACCGGCAGACCCAGCGCTTCCGCCGCGGCCACGGCCTCGTCGGCGCTCTGCACCAGCTTCTCGCCCACCACCGGCACGCCGTACAGCGCCAGCACCTCCTTCGCCTCGCGCTCGGTCAGCGTGGCGTTGGCCGCGCCGGCGATGAGCTTCGCCGCCTGCGCCCTGGCGCTTTCGGGAGAGAACCGCCGTGCCGGTGCCACCGGCGCCTGGCGCTTTTCCTCGCGCCACATCCAGGCATCCATGGTGGCGAACAGGTTGTTCATGGAACGGAACAGCGACACGTTGCGCGAGCTCTCGATCTCCTTCATGCCCGGGCCGCCCATCCATTCGCTGAGCCAGCCCATGCAGATCGGCTTGCCGTTGTTGCCGGCCAGTTCGTCGAACACGGCGATGCGCCCGAGCGTCGGCAGGTAGGAGTACGGATGCGGCACGATCAGCGCCGCGTAGTCCGGCGAGCCGAGCAGCGCGTTGGCGCAGGCGGCGAGCGAGGCCGGGTTGGACAGCACCTGGGCCGTCACGTCGCAGGGATTGCGGACCGCGCCGAACTCGGGGACGTGCTGTTCAAGAATGGCGCGCACATCGTCGCTGGGCTGCGGCAGATCGACGCTATGCTGCTCGGCCCGGTCTGCGGCCATGATGGCGGCGCCGCCGGATGTGGCAACCACGGCCACGCCCTTGGCCTGCGGCGCCGGCGACTTGGCCAGGAAGGCGGCGGTTTCCAGCAGGTGCTCGTAATCATCCACCACGATCGCGCCGGCGCGCCTGAAGGCGGCCTTGTAGGCGGCATGCGAGCCGGCGAGGGAGCCGGTGTGCGACATGGCAGCGGTCGCGCCCTGCTCGCCGGACGCCATCTTGAAGATGATCAGCGGCTTGTTGGCCTTCCATGCGGTCTCGCAGGCGCGCAGCAGGCGCTGCGGCTCGGCCATCCCCTCGAACACCAGCGCGATGGCCGCGCAATCGGGCTCCTCGGCCAGGAAGTTCACGTAGTCGGCCATGTCCACGTCGCAGGAATTGCCGGAGGTGAGGACGTGGCTGACGGCGATGCCGCGCGAGGTGGACTGGGCCAACGCCATGCCCAGCGCGCCGGACTGGCTGATGATGCCGATCGAGCGCGGCCCGGGCTCGATCTTCGGCGCCAGGTCCATGAAGGTGATGCGCGCGTCCGAGGTGGTGTTGACCACGCCGATGCAGTTCGGCCCAACGATGCGAAGGCCGCTTTCCCGCGCGATGGCCTGCAGCGTTTCCTGCTGGGCGATGCGGTCGTCCTTGCTGGTTTCCGAATAGCCGGACGCGAAGATGATCGCCCCGCCGACGCCGGCCGCCGCGCATTCGCGAACGATGTCTTCCACCGCCTCGCGCGCCGCGCAGATCACCGCGCAGTCCACCTTCTCCGGCAGGTCCGTCACCGAGGCGTAGCATTTCCTGTCGCCGATGGTTTCATAACGAGCATTCACCGGATAGAACCGCCCGCTGTAGTTCTGCAGATTGTGCAGCACCCGTTCGCCGAACGATCCGGCCCGCTGGGAGGCGCCGATGACCGCGATGGATGCCGGATTGAGCAGACGCGTCAGGTCGGCATGGCGGTAGTTGGCTCTCAGCGAATTTTTCATGTCGACCCTTGATTGACGTTGTATTTGACGTTCCCTCGGGCCGGAGCATACTCACGAGTAGGAAATCGCGGCAAGCAGTCGCCCCTATCGGAGAAACGTCCCATGGCTTCGTTGTTTGATCTCACCGGCAAGGTTGCCGTCGTCACCGGTTCGTCCAAGGGCATCGGCCGCGCGATCGCCGAACGCCTGGCCGAGCATGGCGCCAAGGTGGTCATCTCCAGCCGCAAGCGGGACGCCTGCGAGGCGGTGGCCGAGGGCATCCGGGCCAAGGGCGGCACGGCCGCGGTGATCCCCTGCCATATCAGCCGCAAGGAGGAACTGCAGAATCTGGTGGACGAGACCAACAAGCTCTGGGGCCGGATCGACGTCCTGGTCTGCAACGCGGCGCTGAACCCGTATTACGGCCCCGCCGCCGGCTGCCCCGACGAGGCGTACGACCGCACCATGGGGGCCAATGTCCGCAGCAATTTCTGGCTGACCAATATGGTCGCGCCGCAGATGGCCGAGCGCGGGCAGGGCGGCTCGATCATCATCATCTCGTCGATCGGCGGGCTGCGCGGATCGGCCAAGCTGGGCGTGTATGGTATCTCCAAGGCGGCGGACATGCAGTTGGCGCGTAACCTCTGCGTCGAATGGGGGCCGCACAAGATCCGCGCGAACTGCATCGCGCCCGGCCTGGTGCGCACCGATTTCGCCCGTGCGCTGTGGGAGAATCCCGAGCTCTACGCGAAACGAACCCATGACACCCCATTGCAGCGCATCGGCGAGCCCGACGAGATCGCCGGCTGCGCCGTGTTCCTGGCTTCCGATGCCGGCAGCTTCACCACCGGCCAGACCATCGTGATCGACGGCGGCACCACCGCGGGTTCGGTGGTGTCGGACGACTGAGGTTCGCGCCGTGGCGGCGCTTGGGCCAGGCGCCGCCGGCCGTATCGGGCTGTCTGGCGTGGCGCGGATTCTGGATGCGGCGTATGCTCCAAGTTCATAAACGCGTGATATCAGTCCTTCGGAGCGACATCGGACTATATTTTGCCACAGTTGGTTGCCACATCTTTGCGCTCAGCCAGACCGGATTCCGGGCTGTTTGCTGAAATCGAAATGAGGTTGGCCCATGAACATCCGATATACTTGGAAAAATATCTCGATCCCAGTTATTTTGACGATGATTTCTGGCTCTGCACTTGCAGATGGCCGTCATTGGGGCGGCCATGAGGGAGGATGGGGCCGGGGTGGCTTCTATGGCGGCGTGGTGGTTGGGCCGCCGGTCTATTATCCGCCGCCGGTTGTTTATATGCGCCCACCGGTCGTCTATGCGGCGCCACCGGTCGTTTATGCCCCACCGATGGTCTATGCGGCTCCTCCCATGGTGTATGCGCCTGCCACGCCAGGCCTATCGATCGGGGTGAACATTCCGCTGCACTGATCGGGCGCTGCCTTCAACCGCCCTGCGCTTTCGATCGACCTTTAATCTGGGACAATGAGGTTGCCATGCGTTCACGCATCACGACCGTGCTTATCGTTGCCGCCGTTGCCGGTATCCTGGCGGGCTGCACCAATCCGAACGATCCGGGCCAGCGGGCGCTGGGCGGTGCCGCGATCGGCGCCGGCGCCGGCGCGGCTTTGGGGGGCTTGGCCGGTGGCGGCAGCGGGGCGCTCACCGGCGCGCTGATCGGCGGCGCGGTCGGTGCGGCGGGCGGCGCCCTGACCACGCCGCATGCACCGGCCCAGTCCGCTTATCATGCGGCGCCGCAGCGCTCCGGCCCCTATCAGTATTGAACCAGGACCGTGCAGTCGCTTCGTCGTCAAGGCTTCAAACCGATGCTGGCCGCAGCGATCATCCTGGCCACGGCTTCGCTGACGGCGCCATCCGCCCAGGCGCAGCCGTTGGAGGTACCCAAGGCGCAGCCGTTGGAGGTACCCAAGGCGCAGCCGTTGGAGATCCCCAAGGCGCAGCCGTTGGAAATCCCCAAGGCGCAGCCGTCGGGCAGCCAGGCCGCGCAACCGGCGGAGAACCCCGCCGTGCCGCAGCCGACGGAGATCCTTCGCTCCGGCCTGTGGTCGGCCTATAGCGGCGGTGACGACCAGCGCCGCCTCTGCGGCATCGCCACCGCGGGCGGGGAGGGGCGGCGCATCGCGGTCCAGCAATATGCCGGCGAGGACGGCCTGGAGATCCAGATCAGCAAGGACAGTTGGGCGATCCCGGAAAACACGCCGGTGGACGTGCAGTTCCAGTTCGATGGCCGCGCCGCCACGGCGGAGCGGGCCACCGGCATGGGACGGACGCTGATTGTCCGCCTGCCGATGGAGCGATCCGTCCTGTTCATGCGGGCATTGCGCAATGGGCGCACGCTGCGGCTGCTGTTTCCGAGCGGCAACGAGCCGGCCTGGAACGGTGGATTGGCCGGTACTTCCAACGTCATCAACGCCTTCAACCAATGCCGCGCGAGCCTGACGCCCCCACAGCCGGCTCAGCCGACCCAGCCGTTCCAGCCGGGCGCGCCCGCCGCGCCGTCGAACGCGCCGCCCACCCAGCCGTTCACGACGCCGGCCGCGCCGCAGCGAGGCTGAGCGGGGCTGGTCCTACTCCGCCGCGGCGAGCTTGCGGACCGGCGTTTGAACAACCGGCGATAGCTCGGCGGCGTTGAAGGAAACCGCCTGGCGCTCCTGCGGCACCGGGCCGTAGGTGGTGCTGCGCTGGCGCGGCACACGGCCGATGGAGGTGATCACCCGTTCCATTTCCTCGGGCGGGAATTCCTGGCCGTGCTGGGTGCCGGCGGCGCGGGAGATGCTTTCATTCATCAGCGTGCCGCCGAGATCGTTGGCGCCGGCGTTCAGGCACAGGGCCACGCCTTCCGGGCCCATCTTCACCCAGGATGTCTGGATGTTGGGGATCAGCGGGTGCAGCGCCAGGCGCGCGACGGCGTGCATCAGGATGGCCTCGCGCACGGTCGGGCCGCTGCGGGACAGGCCGCGCAGATACATCGGCGCTTCCATGTGCACGAACGGCAGCGGGACGAATTCGGTGAACCCGCCGGTTTCGGCCTGCAGGTCGCGGATGCGCAGCAGGTGGCGCGCCCAGTGGATCGGCCGTTCCGTGTGACCGTACATGATGGTGGAGGTGGTGCGCAGGCCCTGGCCGTGGGCGGCGCGCATCACGTCCAGCCATTGCTGGGTGTTGATCTTGTCGGGGGCGATGATTTTCCGGATTTCGTCGTCCAGGATTTCCGCCGCGGTGCCGGGCAGGGTGCCGAGGCCGGCTGTCTTCAGTTCACCCAGGAACTCGCCAACCGGCTTGTTCAGGGTCGCCGCGCCCTGGAACACTTCCAGGGGCGAGAAGGCGTGCACGTGCATGTCCGGCAGCACCGCCTTGATGGCCTTGGCGATGCCGATATAGGTGTTGCCGGTGTAGTCGGGGTGGATGCCGCCTTGCAGGCAGACCTCGGTGGCACCGCGGGCCCAGGCTTCCTCGGCGCGGCGCACGATTTCGCCCATGTCGAGATCGTACGGCGTGCCGCGCAGCGCCTCGTGCGTCTTGCCCTTGGAGAAGGCGCAGAACGTGCAACGATAGTAACAAACGTTCGTATAGTTGATGTTGCGGTTGACGACGTAGCGGATCACCTCGCCGCTGACGCTTTTGCGCAGCGCGTCGGCGGTCTGGATCACCCGGTCGTAGTCGATGTCGCGGGCGGCGAAGAGGCGGACGATGTCGTTTTCTTCCAGCCGTTGGCCTTGCACGGCGCGATCCAGGATGCGCTCGATGGCGGGATCGACCTTGTCGAGGCGGGCCTTCGGCTGCTGCGGGATGGTGGTCAGGCCGGGGGCCCAGTTGTCGTCGCGCGCCAGGCCGTCGGCGTCCGAGGCGCGGCGGACCTTGGCCGCGACCGAAGGCGCCAGCCAGCGCGCCGGCGCCTGGGCGTAGGACGGATACACCGGCAGGCGCTGCACCAGGATCTTGCCCATGGCGGCCGTGCGGTCGGCGAGCTCTTCCAGCTCGGGCCAGGGGGCTTCGGGATTGACGTGATCGGGCGTGACCGGGGAAACGCCGCCCCAATCGTTGATCCCGGCGGCGATCAGCTTTTCATACTCCGCCGGCGTGAGGTTCGGCGGCGCCTGGAGGTTCATCTGCGGCCCCAGGATCAGCCGGGCGGCGGCGACCGTCCACAGCATGTCCTGCAGGTCCGGCTCCTCCGCGCCGGCCCGCCTGGTGTCTGGCTTGGCACGGAAATTCTGCACGATCACTTCCTGGATGTGACCGTACTGCCGGTGCAGGTCGCGGATCGCGAACAGCGCATCGAGCCGTTCGGCGCGCGTTTCGCCGATGCCGATCAGGATGCCGGTGGTGAACGGCACCGCCAGTTCGCCGGCCAGGCGCAGGGTCTCCAGGCGGACGGCGGGGTGCTTGTCCGGCGAGCCGTAATGCACGCCGCCGGGTTCGCAGAGCTTTTCGCTGGTCGATTCCAGCATGATGCCCTGGCTGGCGGAAACCTCCCGCAAGGCCGCGATTTCCTCGCGCGTCATCACGCCGGGGTTCACGTGCGGCAGCAGCGTGGTTTCCTTCAGCACCAGCGCGCACATCTCCCGCAGGTAGGAGATCGTGGTGGGGTGTCCGAGGGCCGCCAGTGCCTCCTCGGCGGCGCGATAGCGCAGTTCCGGCTTGTCGCCGAGAGTGAACAGCGCCTCCGTGCAGCCGGCCGCCTGGCCGGCGCGGGCGATGGCCAGCACTTCGTCGGCGGAAAGATAGGCGGCGTGGCCGGCGCGCGGGCGTTCGGCGAAGGTGCAGTAGTGGCACACGTCCCGGCACAGCTTGGTTAGCGGGATGAAGACCTTGCGCGAGTAGGACAGATTGCGCCCGTGCGCGTTGTCGCGCGCACGGCCGGCTTCGGCCATCAACTCGGCGAGCGGCGCCGTCTCGATCCGGTGTCTCAGGGTCGCGTCGGTCATGGTCATCCTGGTCCAGCTTGGGGCATGCGGCCGATAGGATCGGGCCAATAGCCGTTTGCGAGGAACGCTGCATCCGATCCGGGGTGTCGTCAAACCCGGAGGCGAGCATGGCTCCCATTGCCGGCGGGCGGCTTATGCCGGATGATCCTGGCCAATCGCGGGCATCGCCACGCCAAGCCACGGATATTCAGGGAGAGACACGGATGAAATTCGGTTTCAGCGCGCCGATCAGCGGCCCCATGTCGGCACCCGACACGATGGTTCGCGTTGCCGTCGAGGGCGAGGCGATGGGGTATGATTACCTGACCGTCAGCGACCACATCGTCATCCCGAACGACATCAATGCCCGCTATCCGTATTCGGCCACCGGCGAGTTTCCCGCCGGCTCCCGCCAGGCGCGCCATGAGCAGCTCACGGCGGTCGCCTTCATTGCGGCGAAGACCTCGCGCATCCGGCTGCTGACCTCGGTGATGGTGGTGCCGCATCGCCCGGCGGTGCTCACCGCCAAGATCATCTCCACCATCGACGTGCTGTCGGGCGGACGGGTGGAGCTCGGCGTCGGCGCCGGCTGGATGCGCGAGGAGTTCGAGGCGGTCGGCGCGCCGGATTTCGACGCGCGCGGCCGGGTGACGGACGAGTATCTGGCGGCGATGAAGTCGCTGTGGACGGACGAGAATCCGTCCTTCGACGGCGAGTTCGTGAAGTTCTCCAACATCGCCTTCGAGCCGAAGCCGGTGCAGAAGGGCGGCCCGAACATCTGGGTGGGCGGCGAGAGCGGCCCGGCGCTGCGGCGCACGGCGAAGATCGCCGATGGCTGGTTCCCGATCGGCACCAACCCAGCCCATCCGATGGAGACCGTGCCGCGCCTGGCCGCCGGGATCGCCCGCCTGCGCAAGATGACCGCGGATGCCGGGCGCGATCCGGCTTCCATGCAGATCGGCTACCGGGTGCAGACCTATGGCGAGGGCGTGCCGGCCAAGGGCGGCGACGGCGAGCGGCGGCTGTTCTCCGGCAGTGCCGCCGACATGATCGGCGACATCCGCGCGCTGCGCGATCTGGGCGTGGGCTGGCTCGATTTCGGCTATCCCGGCTCCACCGCCGACGAAGTGCTGGCGAGCATGAAACGCTTCCATTCCGACATCATTGCGAAGGTCTGATCTCATGAAACTCGGCATGTTCCTGCGCATGTACGGTGCGCATCCGAAGCTTGAAATGGACACCGTGCTGGAGGCGGAACGCCTCGGCTATGACAGTGTCTGGACGGGGGAGGCCTACAGCACCGACGCCGTTACCCCGATCGCCTGGGTGCTGGCGCGGACCACGAAGATCAAGGCCGGCACGTCGATCATGCAGATCCCCGCCCGCACGCCGGCCTGCGCGGCGATGACGGCGATGACCTTGCAGGCGCTTTCGGGCAACCGTTTCCTGTGCGGCGTGGGCGTTTCCGGCCCGCAGGTCGTGGAGGGCTGGCACGGCGTGCCGTTCGGCAAGCCGATGCCGCGCACCAAGGAGTATATCGCCATCATCCGCCAGATCCTGGCGCGCGAGGCGCCGCTGACCTTCGACGGCGATCAGTACCACATCCCTTACAAGGGCCCCGACGCGACAGGCCTGGGCCGACCGCTGAAGAGCATCATGCACCCGAACCCGGACATGAAGTTCTTCACCGCCGCCATCACCCCGGCCGGGCTGCGCACCGCCGGCGAATGCGCCGACGGCACGCTGCCGATCTGGATGTCGCCGGAACAGCCGAAATTGCTCACCGACCGGATCGTGGAAGGCCGGGTGAAGGCGGGCAAGCCGGCCAACCTGGACGGGTTCGACTGCGCGCCCTATGTGCGCATTCGCGTCGGCAAGGATGTGGCGGCCTGCCGCGACGAGCTGCGCCCGGATTTCGCACTGTATATCGGCGGCATGGGGGCGCGGTCGAAGAACTATTACAACGACCTCGCCCGGCGCATGGGCTACGAGGACGCCGCGATCAAGATCCAGAACCTGTATCTCGACGGCAAGAAGAAAGAGGCCGAGGCGGCGGTGCCGGATGCGCTGATCGACGAGGTGTCGCTGGTCGGGCCGCCGGAGCGGATCAAGGACCGGATGCAGGTCTGGCAGCAGGCCGTGAAGGACGGACAGATCGGCACGGTGCTGCTTAACGGTGCGACGCCGGAAGCGCTGCGCGTGGTGGCCGAGGCGGTGCTGTAGGTTCTTTGGGGCCGCGAAGCTCGGCCAGGAACCGGCCGAGCGGGCTCTTGCGGTGGCCGGCGTCGTTGCGCCGCAGGTAGGCGCGGGTGGCGGCCGACAGGCGTTGCCGCGGTGCGTTCGCGGCCAGGCGGATCGCGGCGGGCAGGGCGCGTAGCGCCTGGGTTCCGGCGCCCTGGCGCAGGCTGCGCAGCAGGTAGACCGTGAAGCGCGCGGCGAGCGCGACGGTGCCGTCGCCGGTCTTGCGGCCGATGTACAGGCGGTTGCGGATGAAATAGAACCAGCGGGTCGCGTTCCAGTTCACCCGCGCTTCCGGCGCCACGCGATGGCGCACGGCGATGTCGCCCCGGTAGCGGATGCGCCAGCCCGCTTCGATCGCGCGCAGGCAGAAATCGTATTCCTCCCAGCAGAAGAACAGTTTGTCGTCGTAGCCGCCGGCCTGTTCCCAGGCGGCGCGGCGGATGGCGTGGCCGGCGCCCACGAAGGTGACACTGTCGAATGTGCCGCCGGCCCGCGGCACCAATTCGGCGGGATAGCCCCAGGACGACAGGTCTTCCTCGTTGGTGTCGTAGGTCACGATGCGAAAGCCGATGGCGCCGAGATCCGTCCCCGAGTCGAGCACCGCGACGGCCTGGGCGGCGGTGTGCGGGGTGGCGAACACGGCGTCGTTGTCCAGGCCGATGATGACCCGCCCGTGGCCGAGCGCGCTGGCGGCGTTTCGCCCGCCGGCGACGCCGAGGTTGCGATCCGATCGCGCCAGCGTGGCGTCCGGGCGGCCGGCCAGCGCTCGCTCGAAGCGGGCCAGTGTTTCGGGCGCGGAGCCTTGGTCAAGCACGATCACGTGGAACCGGGCGCCGACCTGCGCCAGCGCCGAGTCGATCGCCGCCAGCGTGTCCTCCGCCCGGTTCAGCGCCAGGATGACGATGTCGGCGTCATAGGCCCCGGGATCAGCAGGCATTCTTCATCCGCAGTACGGCATAGGCGGTTTGCGCCAGGACCCGCAGATCCAGCCACAGCGACCAGTTCTCGATGTATTCGAGGTCGCTGTCCACGCGGCTGACGAGCTTGTCCTCGGTCTCGGTCGGGCCGCGCAGGCCGCGCACCTGTGCCAGGCCCGTAACGCCCGGGCGGACCCGGTGGCGGGCGGCGTAATCGCCGACCACCTGGTCGAACACGCGCCGGCCCGCCCGCGTGCCGGGAGCGTGCGGACGGGGGCCGACGATCGACATGTCGCCGCGCAGCACGTTGAAGATCTGCGGCAGTTCGTCGAGCGAGGTGCGCCTCAGCCAGGCGCCGACACGCGTCACGCGAGGGTCGTTGTGGGTCGTTTGACGCCGCGCCTCGGGGTCGGCGAGGTGGTGATGCATGGTGCGGAACTTCCACATCTGGAAGTCCCGGTTGTTGAAGCCGGTGCGGCGCTGGCGAAACAGCACAGGGCCTGGACTGTCCAGGCGAATCGCCACGGCGATCGCCGCCAGGATCGGCAGGGCCGCCAGCAGGAGGATCGCGGCGATGGCGAGGTCCTCGGCCCGTTTCACCAGGCTGGCGAGGCCGGAAAGCGGCGGGTCCATCACATGCAGCAGGCCGGTTCGCAGCAATTCGCGATCGAAGCGCCGGCGATCGGCGACGAACTCGACGCTGGGGTCGCGGGCCAGTTGGATCTGCACCGGGCATTCGGCCAACTGGCTGATCAATTCCAGCACCGGCGCCTGGGCGGACCAGGGCAGGGCGATGATCACCCGGTCCACGTCGCCGCAGCGGATCAGCGCCAGCAGTTCCGCCAGGCCGCCGAGATAGGGCGCGACGCTGGCACCGTCCGTGGCCGGTGTCGGCCTTCCATCGACGTAGCCGAGCAGCCGGACCCGTTCCCCCGCCGGCCGGCGTTCCCCGCTGTCCAGCAGCCTTGCCATCAGGCGCGCGCCGTCCGGCCCGCCGCCGATCACCACGGTGCGCGGTGCATAGAGGCCGGTTTGTTGGCGCGCCAACAGCCAGCGGGCGAGGATGCGCCCGCCCGCCAGGCCGAGCGTGGCGCAGCCGAACGCGGGAGCGGCCCATTCTAGGTTGACCATCCGGCCGGCGTCGAACGTCCAGGCCGCCAGCGCGGTGGCGCCCGTGGCGGCGACGCAGGCGGCGAGCACCAGCCGGACCTGGCCGGCGCGCCGGCGCAGCAGGCGCGGGGCGTAGCCGCCGAACAGCCCGATGAGGCACAGGGTCAGTATGGCCGTCAGCAGGATCACCGGGACGGAGGCGGATTTCGGCGCCCCGAACCGCAAGGTGGCCAGCAGCGGCGTGCCGAATCCGATCAGCGCATCCATTGCCAGCAGTCCGGCGAGGAGCGTGGCGGGTCCCACCCGCGCCGGCTGCTCCGTGGTTCGGGGGCGGATCGCCGGCGATGGGGGGCTGGTTGACTGGCCGGAATGGCCGGGGCCGCTATCGGGCTGGATAATCCTGGATTGATACATGACCGCACCGCATTCCTTGCTGGTGGCCGTGTCTTGGGTGGTCGTGTCTTGGGTGGCTGTCTCTTGCGCCGGTTTTACGGGCCGGCGCCGTTTTTCCTGCGGCGGGCGCGCGGCTAGGGCGGCCGGAGCGGGTGGCGGGCGGGAAGCGGCCGGACGGCGGGGGGCTGTTGCATTGAATAATATTCCTTAACACAACCGGAGGCTGCATTAACGACATTACCAATTAGTTAAAATGGTAAATCAAAGCGGCGGTGTGGACCGAACCGTCACCGGCGCTTCACCGATCAGCGGAACACCAGCTTCCGCGACAGGAAGAAATTGGTCCACAGCCCGGCGATGGATCCCGCGGCCACGGCCCAGACCGGCTGGGCCGCGCAGCGCGGCACGAAGGTCACGAGGATGGCGTAGGTGCCGCGGTTGAGCATGAAGCCGACGAGGTTGGCCATCAGGAACAGCGCCCATTGCCGGTGCGCCGGCTGTCCGCCCTTGCCGCGGAAGGTCCATATCCGATTGAGCACCCAGTTGCCGCTGGCCGCGGTCAGATAGGCGGCGGCGCCGGCGCCGTACAGCCCGAGGCTGCCGCGCAAGGCGTAGACGGTGGACGTGTCCACCACGAAGCCGAAGGTGCCGACCACGCCGAATTTCAGGAATTGCAGCAGCACGATGGCCCGCGCCGGGCCAACCGCCCGCGCGAGGGCCGTGGTCAATTTCACCCGCGCCTTGCCGGTCAGGCCGTGGGCCAGGTCCGCCGGATCGGGTCGCTGCCGTCCCAGTCCAGGGCCGCCTGGCGCACCTGATCGAAGATGCGCATGCGCTCGGGGGTGGCTTGCGCCATTTCGATCACGGTGCCGGGATGGCCCTCGTTACGAAAATAGACGAACGGTCCGCGCGGGCTCTCGCCCTGCTGGCCGACCGTGTAGCCGGCCGCCAGGGCGCGTTCGTAGTTTTCCCGGTAGTTCACCGGCCAACTGGACCAATGCTGCATGCCCTCGTGCCCGGCGGCGAGGAAGTCGCGGTACATGCTGGGGGTTTCGCAGCGCTGCTGGATCAGTTCGATCTGCACGTCGCCGGAGTTCGCCAGGGCGATGGACACATGAATGTCGTCGTGGCGCTGGCCCATGTAGGTGAAGGCGGTCACCGCCAGACGATCCGTGTAGAACCAGGGCCCGATCCCGCAGACCTGCGACCAGTGCTGCATCGCGGCCTCGATGTCGCGCACCACCACGCCCACCTGGCGCATGTTTCCGAAAAGCCGGCTCATGGACATCTCCCGTGTGCTGCGGTCCCTTGCCCGGCTGAGTAAAGGCGGGCGGCAATTCCGGCAAGCCGTAACCCCTGCCGGCGCTCTGGCCAGCCACCGGAAAGCAGGCTACCGTTCAGTAGCTTTCGCACCGCATACGTCCGCGCGGCCCTCACCAGATCGGGAGTTTCCGGGAATGACCAAGCCATATCTGCGCAGCGGCATCTTTCTCGCGCCGTTCCATGCCCTCGGGGAGAACCCGACGCTGGCGCTGGAGCGCGACATGGAATTGCTGGTGCATCTGGATCGTCTCAACTACAACGAGGCCTGGATCGGCGAGCATCATTCCGGCGGCTTCGAGATCATCTGCTCGCCGGAGATCTTCATCGCCGCGGCCGCCGAGCGCACCCGCCATATCCGCCTCGGCACCGGCGTGGTGTCGCTGCCGTATCACAATCCCTTCATCGTCGCCGACCGGATGGTGCAACTCGACCACATGACCCGCGGGCGGGTGATGTTCGGCGTCGGTCCCGGCTCGCTGGTGCATGATGCGAAGAAGATCGGCGTCAATCCGGCCGACCAGCGGCGGATGATGAACGAGGCTCTCGATGTCTGCATGGAGCTGTTCGCCGGCAAGTCCGTCACCCGCAAGACCGACTGGTTCGACCTGCGCGACGCGCAGCTGCAAATTCCGCCCTACACCCGCCCGCGCATGGAAATGGCGGTCGCCGCGGCGCGCTCCCCCGCCGGCGCGCTGGCGGCGGGGCGGCACGGGCTCGGCATGCTGTCGATCGGCGGCACCAGCGACGATGCGCTGGCGCATCACAAGAGCAACTGGGGCCTGTATGCGGACACCGCGCGCGCCAACGGCCACGTGCCGCACCGCGACAGCTGGCGCCTGGTGACGCTGATGCACATTGCCGAAACCCGTGAGCAGGCGAAGAAGAACGTCGAATTCGGCCTCAACCGCTTCCGCGACTATTTCTCCGATGTGGCGACCTTCCCCATCGTGCCGCCCGACGTCACCGATCCCTATACCTACCTGACGGAAACCGGCACCGCCTGCATCGGCACGCCCGATGACGCGATCGCGTTCATCGAGCGTCTGCAGAAGGGCTCCGGCGGCTTCGGCGTGATCATGGAACTGGCGCAGAACTGGGCCGATTGGGAACAGACCAAGCGGCATTACGAACTGATGGCGCGCTTCGTGCACCCGCACTTCCAGGGTTCGCGCGAACTGCGCCAGGGCAGCTACGCGTTCGCTCGCGATCACCACGAGGAATTCGTCGGTCAGTCCGCCGCCGCGGTGCAGGCCGAGATCGACCGCCTCGCGGCTGTGAAGCGCGACGCGGCCGAGTGAAGCAAGGCCAGGGGCGCTGCCCCCTGGACCCCCGCTAAGGGCAAGCCCTTAGAACCCGCTACTGGTTTGGGAGCGCCAGGAGGGCCTACTCGGACCTTGCAAGGTCACGGTTGGCCCTCCTGGCACTCCCAAACAATGGAAGGTTTCCAAAGGCGAGCCTTTGGCGGGGTCCAGGGGCAGCGCCCCTGGCCTTGCTTGCCCGTCCCGACGAGTTGACATATTGCGGCAGGGCACGCGACCCTCGCGCATTCCGATTTTACCCCATACAATCCGGTAGGATTGCACCAAGTCCGGGCCGCACAGGCCGGGCAGCACAGTCGAGGGAAAAGCCATGGACGACGTTGTCAAGCAGTTCAAATGGGTTGGAACCCGTCCCATTCGCCCGGATGGGGTGCCGAAAGTTACCGGCCGCGCCCTGTATGGCGGCGATTACCAGCCGGCCGGCACGCTGTATGGCCGTATCCTGCGTTCGCCGCATGCACATGCGCGCATCCGCTCGATCGATACTTCCAAGGCCCGCGCGCTGCACGGCGTGAAGGCGGTGATCACCGGTGCCGATTTCCCGGAGCAGACTTTCGACTATATCGGCCCGGAACGGGTCGCGGTGAATTTCTGGCACGTCACGCGCAACATCATGGCGCGCGAGAAGGTGCTGTATGAAGGCCATTCCGTCGCCGCCGTGGCTGCCGTCAGCGCCAGCATCGCCGCGCAGGCGCTGAGTCTGATCGAGGTCGATTACGAAATCCTTCCCCACGTCATCGACGTGGATGAGGCGATGCAGCCCGATGCGCCGCTGGTGTTCGAGGACATGATCACCCGCGGCGTGGAGCCGGCGCCGACCAAGCCGTCCAACATCTCCAAGCGCCTGGAATTCGCCACCGGCGACCTCGCCGCCGGGTTTGCCGCGGCCGATGTCATCGTCGAGAAGGAATTCAAGACCGCCGCGGTGCACCAGGCCTATATCGAGCCGCATGCCTGCGTGGCCCGCATGGATGCCGACGGCCAGGGCGAAATCTGGTGCTCCAGCCAGGGGCATTTCCAGATGCGCGCGCTGACCGCGCAGATCCTGAAGATGCCGTTGGGCGATCTGCTGGTGCATCCCGCCGAGATCGGCGGCGGCTTCGGCGGCAAGACCGTGACCTATCTTGAGCCGGTGGCCGCGCTGCTGTCGAAGAAGTCCGGCGCGCCGGTGCGCCTGACCATGACGCGGGAAGAAACCTTCAAGGCGTCCGGCCCGACCTCGGGTTCCTCCATGTGGGTGAAGATCGGCGTGACGAAGGACGGCAAGATCGTTGCCGCCGACGGCATCTTCAAGTTCCAGGCGGGCGCCTTCCCCGGCTCGCCGGTGATGAATGCCTGCCTTTGCGCCTATGCGCCCTACGATATCGCCAATGCCCGCGCGGTTGGTTACGACGTGGTGTCCAACCGGCCGAAGGCGGCCGCCTATCGTGCGCCCGGCTCGCCGATTTCCGCCTTCGCGGTGGAATCGGTGCTGGACATCCTGGCCAAGAAGATCGGCATGGATCCGGCGGAACTGCGCCTGAAGAACGCCGCCGGCATCGGCACGCCGACGATCTTCGGGCCCAAGCACGCCCATGCCGGCTACGCCGAGACGGTGAAGGCGGTGCTGAACCATCCCGGCTACAAGACCAAGCTCGGCCCGAACCAGGGCCGCGGCGTGGCCTCCGGCTACTGGTTCAACGGCGGCGGTGAATCCAGCGCCACGATGGAGATCAATGCGGACGGCACGGTGCTGGTGGCGACCGGCAGCCCCGACATCGGCGGGTCACGCGCTTCCATGGCGATCATGGCGGCGGAGACGCTGGGGATCGACTACAACATGGTTCGCGCGACAGTCGTGGACACGGGCTCGGTCGGCTACACGCACGTTACCGGCGGTTCGCGCGTGACCTTCGCCACCGGCACGGCGGTGGTGAATGCGACGAAGACGCTGATCAAGGATCTCTGCCGCCGCGCGGCGATGATCTGGGATGTGGACCCGGAAGGCGTGATCTGGGAGGACGGCTTCGCCAAGCCGGCCGGCACCAACGTGGGCAACTTCGATCCGCTGTCGCTGAAGGACATCGCCTCCAAGGCGGCGGCGACCGGCGGACCGCTGGTGGCTGCCAGCTCGCTCAACGCTGGCGGCCAGGCACCCGGCTTCGCCACGCAGTTCTGCGATGTCGAGGTTGATCCGGAAACCGGCAAGGTCACCATCCTGCGCTTCGTCGCCGCCCAGGATGTCGGCCGCGCCATCCACCCGAGCTATGTGGAAGGGCAGATCCAGGGCGGCGTTGTGCAGGGCATCGGCTGGGCGTTGAACGAGGAATACATCTACAACGCCAAGGGCCTGTTGGATAACGCCGGCTTCCTGGATTATCGCGTGCCGGTGGCCTCCGACCTGCCGATGATCGAGCCGGTGCTGGTGGAGGTGCCGAACCCGAATCATCCGTATGGCGCGAAGGGCGTGGGCGAGGTGAACATCTGCCCGCCGATGGCCGCGATCGCCAATGCGATCGAGAACGCCATCGGCCGGCGCATGACCTCGCTGCCGATGTCGCCGCCGAAGGTGCTGGCCGCCTTGGAACTTCCGCAGGCGGCGGAGTAACCGTGTCGGACGCGCCGGCCAGGGTCGTTTTCACCAGCGGCTTCAGCCGGCGCTACACCGGGGGCGTGACGGAATTCGCCGTAACGGCGAAGACGCTGCGCGGCGTGATCAAGGAGATGGACCGCCTGTTCCCCGGCCTCGGCTTCCATCTGGAAGAAGAAACCACCATCGCCATCGACGGCGAACTGTATGAAATCGACTATATGCAGCCGGTGCGGCCGGGTGCGGAAGTATTCTTCATACCGAAGATCGAAGGCGGATAACGCCTCGGCGAGGAGACGCGGATGGATTTCGGCATTGCCCTGGCCACGGACGCGGCGTCCTGGCAGGTAACCCAGCGTGCCGAGGAACTCGGCTTCAGCCACGCCTGGTTCTACGACACGCAGATGCTGACGGCCGATCCGTTCGTGGCGATGGCCGCGGCGGCGATGAAGACCAGCCGCATACGCCTGGGCACCGGCGTGCTCGTGCCGTCCAACCGCATCGCGCCGGCCACGGCCTGCGCCTTGGCCAGCCTGAACAAGCTCGCGCCCGGCCGGATCGATTTCGGCATCGGCACCGGGTTTTCCGCCCGCCGCGCGATGGGGCAGGGGGCGGTGAAGCTGTCGGACATGGCCGAGTATATCCGCGTCGTCATGGGTCTGCTGGACGAGGAGACCCTTGAAACCACGCTGGAAGGCCGGACGCACCGGATCCGCTTCCTCAATCCCGATCTCGGCCTGATCAACACGAGCGATGCGGTGGCGCTGCATCTGTCGGCCTTCGGCCCCAAGGGCATGGAACTGACGGCGAAGCTCGGCGCGGGGTGGATCAATTTCGTCGGTAACGATGCGGTCGGGGTTTCCTGGCTGAACGCCATGCAGCAGGCCTGGGAGAGAGCCGGCAACGACCGCGCCGATCTTCAGGCGACTGCCTTCGCGCTGGGCTGCGTGCTGGAGCCGGGAGAGGCCGCCGACAGCCCAAGGGCCATGGCGCAGGCCGGACCGCGGGCGGCGGTGATGCTGCATCGCGCCGCCGATGAGGCGCTGTCGGGCCTGCCCAACAGCTCGCCGATGCCCCCGGCCGTGGCCGATCTGGTGCAGGGCTATGTGGCATCGGCGAGGCATTTCGAGCCGGCGGATGCGCCGTATCTGCACAACCATCGCGGCCACCTCATGTTCGTCAAGCCCGATGAGCGGCAATTCATCAACGCGGAACTGATCCGCATGAACACCTTCACCGGCACGGAGGCCGAGATCACGGCCCGGATCGAGGGGCTGCGGGATGCCGGCTATACGCAGTTCACCATCCAGCTCATTCCCGGCCAGGAACAGGCGATCGAGGACTGGGCGAAGATCAAGCGGGCTTTCGTCTGAGGCGGGCTCCCATTGAAACCATAACCGAGGATATCGCGCCATGAGGTTTGGACTGCTCTATGAACTGCAATTGCCGCGCCCGTGGCTGGAAATGTCGGAGCACAAGCTGTTCCAGGACGCGCTGTCGGAGGTCGAGGCGGCGGACCGGCTCGGCTACGACTATGTCTGGGCCAACGAGCATCATTTCCTGGAGGAGTACTCCCACAACTCGGCGCCGGAAGTGTTCCTCGCCGCTTGCGCCGCGCGCACGAAGCAGATCCATGTCGGCCACGCCGTCGTGCTGTCCCCGCCCGGCTACAACGCCCCGGCGCGCGTCGCCGAGCGGATCGCCACACTGGACCTGATCTCCAGCGGGCGGGTGGAATGGGGTACCGGGCAGTCCGCGTCGCGCACCGAGCTTGAAGGCTTCAACGTCGAGCTGGCGCTGAAGAAGGCGATGTGGGCGGAGGCGACCGAGCAGACCGCCAATATGCTGGCGATGAACCCGTATCCAGGGTTCGAGGGGCAGTTCTTCTCCATGCCCTGCCGCAACGTGGTGCCGAAGCCGTACCAGAAGCCGCATCCGCCGATCTGGGTCGCCTGTTCGTCGCGTGAAACCATCCACGCAGCGGCGCGGGCCGGCATCGGCGCTCTGGCGTTCGCGTTCATCGATCCGTCGGAGGCGGCGCACTGGGCCACCGAATACTACGACATCATCAAGTCCGAGGCATGCGTGCCGATCGGCCATACGGTGAACGCCAACATCGCCATGGTCACCGGGTTTTCCTGCCATCACGATGAGGAGGAGGCCAAGGCGCGCGGGTTGGAGGCGTTCCAGTTCTTCGGCTACGCGCTGGGGCATTTCTATGCCTATGGCCAGCACAAGCCGGGCGTGACCAATGTCTGGGAGCGCTTCGAGAAGGCGCGGGCGGAGCTGCCCAAGGTCGCGGAGGGCAATGGCATCGGCACGCCCGCGCAGCTGCTGGAGCGGATGCAGAAATACGAGGACGCCGGGGTGGATCAGGTAATCTTCATCCAGCAGGCCGGGCGCAACAGGCACGAGCACATTATCGACAGCCTGGAACTGTTCTCCAGGGAGGTGATGCCGCAGCTGAAACAGGATCAGGCGGCGCGCGACGCCCGCAAGGAAGCCGAACTGGCGCCCTACATCGCGGCCGCTCTGGCGCGCAAGCAATGGATGGCGCCGCTGGCACCCGACGCGGTGCCGGCGATCCCGGCCTATGGACGCTCCGTCGTCGCCAGCGATGGAGTGATCGAGAAGGACAAGTTCAAGCGCGGACCGGCGGCTGGCTTCGAGGTGCCGACGGTAGATCTGGCGGAGAAGGCCGAAGCGGCCGGCGACGACTGAGCCGGCCGGTTTCGGCCTGTTCCCCCCGGGGCCGCGGGGTCTCTACCGCGCCCCGGTCGGCACGTCGCGGAACGGCATCCCCTTGTCGGCCCGCATATCGGCCGGAAGCCCCAGCACCCTTTCGGCGATGATATTTCGTAAAATCTCGTCGGTGCCGCCGGCGATGCGCATGGCCGGGGCGTATAGCAGCGCTTCCTCGAACAAGCCGGCGAGCGGCATGTCCTCGCCCATCTCGGCACCGGCCATGCCCAGCAGGTCCAGGCCGTAGGCGGCGATGTCCTGCAGCTTGCTGGCGCTGACCAGCTTGCCGATCGAGGATTCCGGACCCGGCGTCTGGCCGCGCGACAGCGAGGTCATTGCCCGGAACTTGGTGAAGCGAAGCCCCTGGCTGCGGACATAGAACTCCGCCAGCTTCTCCTTCACCGCCGGATTGTCGATCGCCGG